>NZ_JAGKSE010000003.1:0-375328 GCF_017939685.1 Acidovorax sp. JG5 | reverse complement strand
GCCCCATCTACGCCGGCAACGCCATCGCCACCGTGCAAAGCGCAGACAGCGTCAAGGTCATCACCGTGCGCACCACCGGCTTTGACGCCGCAGCCGCCACCGGAGGCAGCGCAGCAGTCGAAACCACCGCCGCCACGGCAGACAACGGCAAAAGCCGCTTCATGGGCAGCGAAATCGCCAAGAGCGACCGCCCCGAGCTCACCGCCGCCAAGATCATCGTCTCGGGTGGCCGGGCATTGGGCAGCAAGGAAAAGTTCGACGAAGTCATGACCCCGCTGGCCGACAAGCTCGGTGCCGCCCTGGGCGCCAGCCGCGCCGCGGTCGATGCGGGCTACGCCCCCAACGACTGGCAAGTGGGCCAGACCGGCAAGATCGTGGCGCCGCAGCTGTACATCGCAGCGGGCATCTCGGGTGCGATCCAGCACCTGGCGGGCATGAAGGACTCCAAGGTGATCGTGGCGATCAACAAGGACCCGGAGGCGCCGATCTTCAGCGTGGCCGACTATGGGCTGGAGGCGGATTTGTTTGCGGCCGTGCCGGAGCTGGTGAAGGCGCTCTGAAGGTTATTTGGTTGCTATAAATAGAAGAGCTGCTGGCGCTTATTGGATAAGCGCTAGAGCCGTTTTTCATTCGAAAACAAGACGGAGACAACCCCCATGAGCCGTGACCTTTCCCGCCGCACCCTGGTGCAGGCCGCCACCGCTGCCTTGGCCGGCGCGGCCCTGCCATCGCTGGCGCAGTCCAACTGGCCGAACAAGCCGATCCGCATCATCGTGCCCTACACGGCGGGCGGTTTCACCGATCAGATGGCGCGCCTGCTGCAGGTGGGCCTGCAAAAGCAGCTGGGCCAGCCCGTGGTGATCGACAACAAGCCCGGTGCCAACAGCATCATCGGTGTCGATGCGGTGGCCAAGTCGGCGCCGGACGGGCATACCTTTGGAGTCGTGATCCCGGCCTTCACCGCCAACACCACGCTTTACCCCAAGCTGCCCTACAACGCGCGCAAGGATCTGGTGGGCGTGTCATTGATGGGCGTGTCGCCCCTGGTGGCGGCCGTGTCGCTGAATGCGCCGTTCAAGAACACCCAGGAGCTGATCGCCTATGCCAAGGCGAACCCCGGCAAGGTGAGTTTTGCCTCGTCGGGCAGCGGCTCGGCCGCGCACCTGACCAGCGAGCTGTTCAAGACGCTGACCAAGACCTTCATGGTGCATATCCCCTACCGTGGCGCCACACCCGCGCTCACCGATCTGCTCGGTGGCCAGGTGCCGCTGTTCCTCGACCCGCCACCCAACCTGATCCAGCCCGCCAAGGCCGGCCGCATCCGCCTGATCGGCGTGGCCAGCGAAAAGCGCCTGCCCATCCTGCCCGATGTGCCCACTTTCGTGGAGCAGGGCATTGCCGGCATGCTGGGCAGCACCTGGGCCAGCATGATCGCACCCGCCGGCACGCCGCGCGACATCGTCAATCGCATGTCGGAGGCCGTGAACCAGATCATCCGCAGCGAAGAAACCCGTGCCAAGCTCGAAGCCATGGGCACGTTTGCCGAGGGCACCACGCCCGAGGCCTGTGACGCTTTTCTGGCTGCAGAGACCACCAAGTGGGGCAAAGTGATTCGCGATGCGGGTGTGACGCTGGATTGAGCCCAGACAACGGCAGGTCATCCAAGCCATCACCAGCAGCACTTGAGTCTGGCGCTCCCCATACCAGTGCCACCGTGGAACCGGCTTTGCCGGGCCACGGGTGGCGTCCCCCTGAGGGGCTGAGGGCCGCGGCTCCAAGCCTGCCTGCGCAGGCTTGGACGGCCCCGAAGAGCTGCCGCCTCTGGCGGCTGCACCGAGACGCGAAGCGGCGCAGGGGGCTTCACGTATAGCGCTTGGCGCGCAGGTTGTCCTTCATCTGCTGCAGCACCGGTTGCAGCGATGGCCCGATGCGCAGCGCCACGCAGGTGGCCAGCACGTCAATCACCAGCAGGTGCAGCAGGCGCGAGACCATGGGGCTGTAGCGGTCGTAGCCCTCGGGGTGGTCGGCGGCCAGGTGGATGGCACAGGCGGCGGCCAGGGGCGAGCCGCTGGCGGTGATGGCGATGGTTGTGGCGCCATTCTTGCGCGCGATGTCGGCAGCGTCCATCAGGTCACGCGTGCGGCCCGAGTTGGAGATGATCACCGCGCAATCGCCCGGGCCGAGCAGGGTGGCGCTCATCACCTGGATATGGCCGTCGCTGGTGGCGATCGACGTCACGCCCAGGCGAAAGAACTTGTGCTGCGCATCCTGCGCCACGAAGCCGGAATTGCCCGCGCCGTAAAACTCGATGCGCTTGCCCGCTTTCCAGGTGCTGGTGATGGCCTCGGCGGCGCGCTCGATGGCCACCGTGCTGGCGGCGTTGCGGTATTGCAAAAAGGCGGCCACCGCGTTGTCCACCACCTTCACCAGCACATCGCCGGTCTTGTCGTCGGCGTCCACGCTGCGGTGGATGAAGGGCACGCCTTCGCTCACGCTGCCGGCCAGCTTGAGCTTGAAATCGGCCAGGCCGTCGTAGCCCATGCTTCGGCAAAAACGCACCACGGTGGGCTTGCTGACCTGGGCGCGCTCGGCCAGTTCGCGCACCGGCAGGCGGGCAAACGCGCGGGCGTCGGCCAGCACCAGCCGGCCTACGCGTTGCTCGGCGGGGGCCAGGGAGGGCAGGGAGGCGGTAATGCGGTCCAGCATGTCATTCCATTTCTCAATCATCCGTGTCGTTGTTGCTTCGCCTTGTCGTGCTACTGCACTGCCTGCGGCTTCGCGCTTGGACACGAATGATTTGGAAAAGGAATCCGTTCCACGGAAAAACAGCAACGATGTAACGCCAATGTAACTCGGTTTCATGCACAGGGCGGCCTCAGAAACGGGCCGTCTACACTTGCGGATTGCCGTCGCCCTGGCAAGAATGCTGCGGGGCCTGCTTGTCCGTTGTTTACCCCATGAGACTTTCGCCATGAATCAGCTTGACGCACTCAAACAGTTCACCACCGTGGTCGCCGATACCGGCGATTTCAAGCAGCTGGCGCAATTCCAGCCCCAGGATGCCACCACCAACCCGTCGTTGATCCTCAAGGCGGTGCAAAAGCCCGAGTACGCGCCGCTGCTGCAGGACACGGTGGCCCAATGGAAGGGGCGCCCCATGGACGAGGTGATCGACCGCCTGCTGGTGCGCTTTGGCTGCGAGATTCTGGCCACCATTCCGGGCCGGGTGTCCACCGAAGTGGATGCGCGCCTGAGTTTTGACACCAGCGCCACCGTGACGCGGGCCGAGCGGATCATCGAGCTCTACCAGGCGCAGGGCATTCACATCGACCGGGTGCTCATCAAGGTGGCCGCCACCTGGGAGGGCATCCAGGCCGCAGAAAAGCTGGAGCAGCGCGGCATCCACACCAACCTCACGCTGTTGTTCTCGTTTTGTCAGGCGGTGGCCTGCGGACAGGCCAAGGTGCAGCTGATCTCGCCGTTTGTGGGCCGCATCTACGACTGGTACAAGAAGCAGGCCGGCGCCAGCTGGGACGAAGCCGCGCGCAGCGGCGCCAACGACCCCGGCGTGCAGTCGGTCACCCAGATCTACAACCATTACAAGCATTTCGGCATCGCCACCGAGGTAATGGGCGCGAGCTTTCGCAACATCGGCCAGATCACGGCGCTGGCGGGCTGCGACTTGCTGACCATCGCGCCCGAGCTGCTGGCCCAGCTGGCCGCCAGCGAGGCCCCGCTGCAACCCGCGCTGAACGCCGAGGCGGCCCGCGCCATGGCGCTGCCCGCAGTCCAGTACGACGAGGCGGGTTTCCGTTATGCGCTGAATGACGATGCCATGGCCACCGAAAAGCTGGCCGAGGGCATCCGCAGCTTTGCGGCAGACGCCGTGAAGCTGGAAAAGCTGATCCAGGCCGTCTGAACCTCTGTCTGCGCGGCGGTGCGGTGGCACCCGGTGCACAGGGTGTGACGCCCGCCCCGGGGTGCCTGCGGAGCCTCGCTACACTTGCGCACCCTGCCTGTAGTTCGGGCAACAGGAATCAATCCATGCACTCAGTTGTCATCAGCGGAACCGGCATTTACCAGCCACCGCACACCATCACCAATGCCGAGTTGGTGGAAACCTTCAACCGCTATGTGGACCAGGAAAACGCGCGCCATGCCGACGAGATCACCGCCGGCCTGCGCGAGCCGTTGACCTATTCCAGCGTGGAATTCATCGAAAAGGCATCCGGCATCCAGCAGCGCTATGTGCTGGAGAAAACCGGTGTGCTGGACCCTTCACGCATGTACCCACGCTTTACCGAGCGGTCCGACGATCAGCTGTCGCTGATGGCCGAGATTGCCGTGGACGCTGCGCGCAAGGCGCTGGATGCCGCGGGCAAGACCGGCGACCAGATTGATGCCGTGCTGTGCTCGGCGGCCAACATGCAGCGCGCCTACCCGGCCATGGCCATCGAGATCCAGCAGGCGCTGGGGGCGGGCGGCTATGGGTTCGACATGAATGTGGCCTGCTCGTCTGCCACCTTCGCGATCGAGCAGGCCGTCAACGCCGTGCGCACGGGCAGCGCGACATGCGTGCTGGTGGTCAACCCCGAAATCACCTCGGGCCACCACGAATGGCGCGACCGCGATTGCCATTTCATCTTTGGCGATGTTTGCACGGCGGTGATTGTCGAGCGGGCCGACAGCGCCACCTCGGCCGACCAGTGGGAGGTGTTGGGCACCAAGCTGGCCACCCAGTTCTCCAACAGCATCCGCAACAACTTCGGGTTTCTCAACCGCTGCGAGGACAGCGACCCCAACGCGCGCGACAAGACCTTCCGCCAGGAAGGCCGCAAAGTGTTCAAGGAAGTGGTGCCGCTGGCCGCCGCCCACATCGAGGCCCATCTGGCCACGCTGGAGCATGCGCCCACGGCTGTGCGCCGTTATTGGCTGCACCAGGCCAACCAGGGCATGAACCAGCTGGTTATCAAGAAGCTGGTGGGGGCGGATGCGAGCGCCGATGTGGCCCCACTGATCCTGGACGAGTTCGCCAACACCGCATCGGCCGGCTCCATCATCGCCTTCCACAAGCACCGGGCCGATCTGGCCGCCGGCGACCTGGGCGTGATCTGTTCATTTGGCGCGGGCTATTCCATCGGCAGCGTGGTGGTTCGCAAGCGCTGACCCTGTTTCAGACTTCCTCGCTCCAGCAAAAGCCGTCGCGCGCGATCATGGCGCTGGCGGCGCTGGGGCCCCAGCTGCCGGCTGCATAGGGTCGCGGTCCGTGCGGATCGGTGCGCCAGTGCGCCAGAATGGGCTCCACCCAGCGCCAGGCCTCCTCCTGCTCGTCACTGCGCACAAACAGGTTCAGCCGGCCTGCAATCACGTCCAGCAGCAGGCGCTCGTAGGCGCCCACGCGTTCGGTGCCAAAGCGCTGGTCAAAGTCGAGGTTGAGGTGCACTGGCGCCAGCGCGGGTTCGGTCTGGTGCTGCGCGGCGCCCTGGGCCAGCAGGTGCAACTCCAGCCCGTCCTTGGGCTGCAGGTTGATGACCAGGCGGTTGGCGGCGCCCGCCGGGGTCTTGAAGATCGGGTGGGGCACGGGCCGGAAATTGACCACGATGTGGGCGTTGCGGCCCGCCAGGCGTTTGCCGGTGCGGATGTAAAAAGGCACGCCCGCCCAGCGCCAGTTGGATATCTCGGTGCGCAGGGCGACAAAGGTTTCGGTGCTGCTGGCAGGGGACACGCCGCTTTCCTGCAAATACCCCGCAACGGCATGGCCCTGGCTGGTGCCGGCCGCATATTGCCCCCGGATTACCTGCTGGCCGATGGTGTCGGGGCTCCAGGGCTTGAGCGATTGCAGCACCTTGAGTTTTTCGTCGCGAATGGCATGGGCACTGGCGTTGATGGGCGGCTCCATGCCGATGGCGCACAGCAATTGCAGCGCGTGGTTTTGCACCATGTCGCGCAGGGCGCCGGTCTGGTCGTAGAAGGCGCCGCGGGTTTCCACGCCCAGTTCTTCGGCGATGGTGATCTGGATGTTGGCAATGGTTTCGCGCCGCCACAGCGGCTCGAACAGCGCATTGCCAAAGCGCATGGCAAACAGGTTCTGCACCGACGGCTTGCCCAGGTAGTGGTCGATGCGAAACACCTGGTCTTCGTGCAGCACATGGCGCAGCGCCGCGTTGATGGCGCGGTTCGATGGCAGGTCGTGCCCCAGGGGTTTTTCGAGCACCACGCGGGTGGCGGGGCCGTTCAGGCCCACGGCGGCGATCTGTTCGCAGACGGTGGTGAACAGGCTGGGCGCCGTGGCGACATACATCACCAGCGAATCGGCATTACGGGCCTTGAGCATGTCGGCCAGCCGCACATAGTCCTGCGCTTGCGACAGGTCCATGCGCAGGTGGTGCAGCAGTGCCGCGAAGCGTGAAAACTCCTGAGGCGTCGGGCGTTTGGCCAGTTCCACGTTGTCAAAGCGCGACTGGATCCGGCTGCGGTATTGTTCGTCGGTCAGATCATCCCGCGCCACGCTGATAATGCGGCCACCTTCGGGTAGCGTGCCGTGGCGAAAGGCCTGGAACAGGGCGGGTAGCAGCTTGCGCCAGGCGAGGTCGCCCGTGCCGCCGAACAGGACGAGGTCAAAACTCATGGAATCTCCGTGGATGGGGCGATGCTGCGCGGGGCATCCATTGTGATCTTGTTACATTGATGCATGAGTATCGTCAGTTTTACGAGCCTGATTTCAAGTTGTCTGCGTCGCAATTCTTGAAATTTCAGTAATTTGGTTACTTTTTCCATTGCGCGCCATCGATATGTCCATGTTTCTTCGTTGCGATCAGACGCCCCAGTGGCCTGCCTTGAAGGCCCATTTCTCCCATGAAGGCCAGCGTTTTGACCTGCGGCAGGCTTTTGCCGAGGACACGCAGCGGTTTGCGCATTTCAGCCAGGCCGCTCCCCACCTGTTTGCCGATCTCTCCAAAAACCTGTGGGACCGGCCCACCGAGGCGCTGCTGCTGGACATGGCGCGCTCGTGCCGCCTGGAGCAGCACCGCGACGCCATGTTGCGCGGCGAGCCCATCAACACCACCGAAGGCCGTGCGGTTTTGCACACCCTGCTGCGCCGGCCGGCAGGGCAGGCGCTGCCGGGCGACCTGCCCGGCGTGGCGCCAGCCCTTGCTGATGTGCACGCCACGCTGGACGCGATGCTGGCCTATGCCGACCGCGTGCGCGCCGACGATGGCATCACCGACGTGGTGAACATCGGCATTGGCGGCTCTGACCTGGGGCCGCACATGGCCGTGCTGGCACTGGATGCGCAGCGCGCGCCGGGCAAGCGCTTTCACTTCGTTTCGAACGCCGACGGCCATGAGCTGGCGGGCGTGCTGCGGCTGCTGCGGCCGCAAAGCACCTTGTTTCTGGTGGCGTCCAAAACTTTCACCACGGCCGAAACCATGACCAATGCGCGCTCGTGCCTGGCGTGGTTTACCGAGCAGGGGGGCACGGATGTGGCGCGCCATTTCGTGGCGCTCACGGCCCAGCCGGATGCCGCAAAGGCACTGGGCATCACCCGGTCGTTTGGTTTCTGGGACTGGGTGGGTGGGCGCTATTCGCTGTGGTCGTCCATTGGCCTGGCGCTGGCCATCTCGATCGGCGCCGCCGGTTTTCGCGGGCTGCTGGCGGGTGGGCATGCCATGGACGAGCACTTTCGCACCGCACCGCTGGCGGCGAATTTGCCCGTGCGCCTGGGCTTGCTCGATGTTTGGTATCGCAATTTCCATGGCTTTACGAGCCGTTGTGTGGCGCCGTACCACGCCGGGCTGCGGCGCTGGTCGGCCTATCTGCAGCAGCTCGAAATGGAGAGCAATGGCAAGCGCGTGGCCGCCAGTGGCGAGGCCCTGGCCTATGCCACGTCGCCCGTGCTGTGGGGCGAGCCGGGAACCAACGGGCAGCATGCGTTCTTTCAGATGCTGCACCAGGGCTCGGATGTGCTGCCGCTGGAAATCGTGGCGGTGCGCCAACCGGCGCACTCGCTTGTCGGCCACCATGATCAGGTGCTCGCCAATGCCCTGGCACAGGTGCAGGCGCTGATGGTGGGCAAGGCCAGCGACGATGGGCATCGGCATTTCCCGGGCAACCGGCCCAGCACCTTTTTGCTGCTGGAGTCCCTGACGCCCGAGTCGCTGGGGGCGCTCATCGCCTTGCAGGAGCACCGCGTGTTTGTCAGCGGCGCCCTGTGGGGCATCAACAGCTTCGACCAGTGGGGCGTGGAGCTGGGCAAGGTGCTGGCGCGCGACCTGCAGCAGCGGCTGGCCAGCGGCGATGTATCCGGGCTCGATTCATCCACGGCAGGCTTGCTGCAACGCCTGCGCGGCTGAGACTGGTGCCCCTTCAGCGGGTCCGAAAAAAGTTCACCGGCAGACCCGGAATGTCCACCCGCATGCGCAGCAGGCTGCCCGCAGGAACGGCGGCCTCGCATTCGCTGGCCGGCCGCCCGGCGCGCGCCGAGGTGATGTAGAGCGTGCGCAGATCGTCGTCGCCAAAGCACACCATGGTGGGGCATTGCACCTGTGTGGGGATGCGTTGCAGCACCTCGCCCGCAGCCGACAGCTGAAGAATGCTGGCCCCTTCATACATGGCCACCCAGTAGTTGCCGTCCACATCCACGCTGGCGCCATCGGGGCGGCCACCATAGGGTTCGCCCGCAACCTTGGGGGCGAAGCGGACCCAGGGTTGCCGATCGCTGATGCGCCCCGTGGCAGCGTCGAACGCAAAGCGGTCAATGCGGTGTTCGGGCGTGTTGGACCAATACATCCAGCGGTTGTCGGGGCTGAAGGCCAGGCCATTGGCCGTGAAATTGTCACCCGCCATGCGGTCGATGGCGCAGTGGTCCGTGGTGCAGTCCAGGCGCCACAGGGCGGCACCCGCGTGCGTGCGCGGCGTGATCATGGAGCCGGCCCAGAACCGGCCGGCAGTGTCGCATTTGCCATCGTTCAGGCGCAGCAGGCGGGTGTCGTGCGCGTCGGCCGGCAGGGTGGCCAGGCAAGCCAGGGCGCCGGTCGTGCAGTCCAGGTGATACAACCCGTCGCGTAACCCGATTACTATTTTTCCATCGACCGATGGTGCGCAGCATCCGGGCTCCGACGGCATCTTCCATTGCCAGCGGCGGCCGGTGCCCGGCTCCCATGCGTTCACGGCAAAGCCTGCAATGTCGCACCAATAAAGGCGCTGCTCCAGCGGGTGCCAGAAGGGTGATTCGCCCAGCTCCGAGGGCGGCAACGGGAGCGCTTGCAAGGGCATGGCTTGATCTGAAAGTGTTATTAAATTACATTCTAGGTCGATATTCTGAGGGAGCATCCCATGCATTCAGTGGTAGCGCGCGTGACGGCTCGCATCATTCAGCGTAGCGCAGACACCCGCGCTGCTTACCTGGCCGTGGTGGACGCCATGGTCCACCGCCGGCCTTCACAAGACCGCATGGGCTGTGCCAACCTGGCCCATGCCTACGCCGCACTGCCGGGCGCCGAAAAGTTCAGGGTCGCCGTTGAAAAGGCGCCCAACATTGGCGTGGTGACGGCCTACAACGACATGTTGTCGGCCCACCAGCCCTACCAGGGTTACCCCGCCATCTTGCGCGACGAAGCCGCCAAAAATCACGCCACGGTCCAGGTCGCAGGTGGCGTGCCGGCCATGTGCGACGGTGTCACGCAGGGCACGCCCGGCATGGAGCTCTCGCTGTTCTCGCGCGATGCCATTGCCATGGCCACGGCGGTGGCGCTGTCGCACGATGTCTTCGATGGCGTGCTGCTGCTCGGTGTGTGCGACAAGATCGTGCCCGGCCTGCTGATTGGCGCGCTGCACTATGGGCACCTGCCCTGCGTGTTTGTGCCCGCGGGCCCCATGGGCTCGGGCCTGTCGAACCATGAAAAATCCAGGGTGCGCGAGCAATTCGCCCAGGGCCTGGTGGGGCGGGGCGAACTGCTCCAAGCCGAGTCGGCCGCGTACCACAGCCCCGGCACCTGCACTTTCTACGGCACGGCCAACAGCAACCAGATGCTGCTCGAAGCCATGGGCCTGCATGTGCCCGGCGCCGCCTTTGCGCACCCGGGCACCGAAGCGCGCGAAGCCTTCACCCGCCAGGCGCTGCGCACCGTGCTCGATATTGGCAAGCGCGGCACACGCTTCACGCCCATCGGGCGCCTGGTGGACGAGCGCTGCATCGTCAACGCCATGGTGGCGTTGCTGGCCACGGGCGGCTCGACCAACCACCTGATCCATTGGGTGGCCATTGCGCGCAGCGCGGGCATCCTGATCGACTGGACGGACTTTGACGAACTCTCGTCCGCCGTGCCGCTGCTGGCCCGCGTGTACCCCAATGGCGACGCGGATGTGAACCAGTTCCAGGCCGCAGGCGGGCCGCCGTGGATCTTGCGTGAGTTGCTCCACGGCGGCTTCATGCACCCCGATGTGGGCAGTGTGAACGCGGGCGGCATCGCGGCCGGCGGGCAGGCGGCGCCGGCGGTGTCGGGCGATGAATCGGTGCTGCGGCCTGTGGCCCGGCCGTTCTCGGCCACGGGCGGGCTGCGCCTGCTGCAAGGGCGTCTCGGCCGCGCGGTGATCAAGGTCTCTGCCGTGCCCGAAGACCGCCATGTGGTGCAGGCCCCGGCCCGCGTGTTCGATTCGCAAGAGGATTTGCTCGCAGCCTTCAGCGCGGGCGAGGTGCAGCAGGACATGGTGGCCGTGGTGCGCTTTCAGGGCCCGCAGGCCAACGGCATGCCCGAGCTGCACAAGCTCACGCCGCCGCTGGCCGTGCTGCAGAACCAGGGCTTTCAGGTGGCGCTGGTGACCGACGGGCGCATGAGCGGCGCCTCGGGCAAGGTGCCCGCCGCCATCCACGTCACGCCCGAGGCGCTGGCCGGTGGCCCGCTGGCCAAGGTGCGCGATGGCGACATCGTGCGCGTGGATGCCGTGGCCGGCACGCTCGATGTGCTGGTCGATGAAGCCGAATGGGCTGCGCGCACGCCCGCGCCGTACAACGCGCCCGCCGCTACCGGCTTTGGCCGCGAGCTTTTCGCCAACTTTCGCCGCCATGCAGGCGGTGCCGAACAAGGAGCCTGCACATGGCTGTGATCGAATCTTCCGCTGCGCCCATGAACCCTGTCGACATTGCCAGCCATGGCCCCGTCATCCCGGTCATCGTGATCGACCGCGTGGCCGACGCGCTGCCGCTGGCCGAAGCGCTGCTGGCCGGTGGCGTGAAAGTGCTGGAAGTCACGCTGCGCACCCCGGCGGGTCTGCCTGCCATCGAGGCCATTGCCCGCCAGCTGCCTGAAGCAGTGGTGGGCGTGGGCACGGTGCTCAACGCTGACGACGCCCGCCGCGCCAGCGAGGCAGGTGCCCGTTTTGCCGTGAGCCCGGGCTACACGTCGGAGGTGGGCCGTGCCTGCCAGGGCCTGCACCTGCCGCTGTTGCCCGGCGTGGCCACGGCCAGCGAGGTCATGGCCGCGCTGGCCGATGGGTTCTCGTTTCTCAAGCTGTTTCCGGCCGAGGCCGTGGGCGGCATCCCGCTGCTCAAGGCCTGGGTCAGCCCGTTTGGCACGGTGAGATTTTGCCCCACGGGCGGCATCACTCCGATCACCGCGCCCAACTACCTGGCGCTGCCCAATGTGCGCTGCGTGGGTGGCTCGTGGCTCACACCCGCCGACGCGGTGCGTGCTGGCGACTGGGCGCGCATCACCCAGCTGGCACGGGCCGCGCAGGCCTTGGGGCGTGGTGGCGACTGAAATTTGGATGAAAAATGGGCTCTAGTGCTTATCCATAAAGCGCTGGTAGCTATTAAAAATGAAGCAATTGTGGTCCGGTGAGGGCTGCGGAGAATGCCGGTCTAAGGCTTCCAGCGCACCGTGACGCGCAGCCCGCCCAGCCCCGGGCTGCGGTCGGTGCCCACCTGCAAATGGTGAAGGCGCGCAATGCGCTGGATGATGGACCAGCCCAGGCCGCTGCCGCTCTGGCCGGTGCCCAGGACCCGAAAAAACCGCTCTCCCAGCCGTGCCAGTTCTTTGGGCGTGAGGCCCGGGCCGCTGTCTTCCACGCTCAGTTGCGCATGATCATCGCCCTGCTCGTCTATCTGTAGCAGTACCTCGGCGCCGTCGGGGCTGTAGCGCAAGGCGTTGTCCAGCAGGTTGCGCAGCAGCACGCGGGTCAGCGGCTCGGGCAACGGGATGTGCACGCCGGGCGCAAGGGGTTCGCGCAGCATGATGCGCTGCTGCCGGCGCGCTGCCACGCCCTGCAGATCGGCGGTCACCTGGCGCAAAACCTCGGCCAGCGGCGTGCTGTTGCCGCTGTCATGGGTGGCTTCGGCGTCGAGCCGGGCCAGTTGTAACAGTTGTTCGACCAGCCGTGTGGCACGGTCGCAGCCTTGCACCGTGGCCTGCAGCGCTGTGGCGCGCTCTTGCGTGTCGGTGGCGCCCTGCGCCACTTGGGCCTGCATGCGGATGCCGGCAATGGGGGTGCGCAACTCGTGCGCCGCATCGGCGGTGAATTGCTGCTCTGTGGCCAGCAGCCGGGCCATGCGCTCGAACAGCTCGTTCAGCGCCGTGACCAGCGGCAGCACCTCGGGCGGCACGCCTGCGGTGGACAGCGGTGCGAGCGACTGCGGCTGGCGCGCGGCCACGGCGTTTCCGAGTCGGCCCAGCGGCCGCACCGAGCCGCGCACTGCCCACCAGATGCCCAGCGCCAGCAGCGGCAGTGCCCACGCCATCGGTTTGAGGATGCTGGTCAGGCTGGCCAGCACGATCTCGCGGCGCACCGACTGCAGCTCGCCCACCACGATGCGCACATCGCGCTCGCGCCCCTGGGTGACGAACACGCGCCAGGCCTTGCCGTCCACCTGGCTGTCGGCAAACCCACGTTGGCGCTGTTGCGCCAGGGGTTCTTGCGGCGCGCTGGCCGAGCGGGCCAGCAACTGGTCTTCATGCCAGAGCTGGAACACCACGCGCGGTTGGTGCTTATCCAGGTCGGGCGCCTCGTTCAGGCGGCTTTCGGTCAATTCATCGAGCGGTTGCAGGCGCAGCAGGGCGGCGGTCTGCGCCAGATGGGCATCGAGCAGGTCGCTGACCTCCTCGTCGGTTTCGTGCCAGGCCAGCGCTGCGGCCACGCCCCAAGCCACCAGCACCAGCGTCAGCACCGTGGTCAGCAGCCGGGCCTGCAGTGAGCGCTGTGCGTGTGGCGGGCGGGGGGCGGCGGCGCTGCTCATGCCGGCTCCCGTGCAATGCGGTAGCCCACGCCGCGCACGGTCTCGATCAGGGCCGCGCCCAGCTTGCGCCGCAGGTGGTAGATATGCACTTCGACCGCGTTGCTGTTGATCTCACTGCCCCATTGGTACAGGCGCTGCTCCAGCTGTTCGCGGCTGAGCACGCGCCCGGCGTTGAGCAACAGCGCGTGCAGCAGGTCGTATTCACGGTTGGACAACTCCACCGCCTCGCCGTGGCACCACACCTGGTGCGCCGCCGGGTCCAGTTCTACCGGGCCCGCAGTCAACCGGGTTTCGCTCTGGCCGTGCGCGCGCCGCACCAGGGCGCGCAGGCGGGCGGCCAGCTCATGCAGATCGATGGGTTTGATCAGATAGTCGTCGGCACCCGCATCCAGCCCGGCTATGCGTGCGGGCACGGCGTCGCGGGCCGTGAGCACCAGCACGGGCGTGGTGTTGCGCCGCGCGCGCACCTGGCGCAGCACCTCCATGCCGTCTTGCCGAGGCAGGCCCAGGTCCAGCACGGCAGCCTGGTAGGCGCCGGTGGCCAGCTCGCGCTCGGCTGCCACGCCGTCGCGCACCCAGTCCACCTGGAAGCCGTTTTGCGCCAGGCCGGCGCGGATGCCCGAGCCCAGCAATTCGTCGTCTTCGGCCAGCAGGATGCGCATGAGACGGGGCTCTTTCGGTCAGTGGTCGTTACCGTGGCGATTCTCGCTCCAGCGCGTGGCATCGGCGGCGGGCAGTTGGGGCGCCTGGTCCCACTGCCAGGCCCAGAAGGCGAGCACGCAGGCCAGCACGGCCGCGGCGAGCCAGCCATGGTTGTTTTTCGCCAGGTCGGGCCCCGGGCCTTGCACGCGGCCCGTCAGCATGGGCAATGCCTGGTTCTTGCGGCGCAGCGCACTTAAGAGAGCGATCAGGCCGATATGCGCCAGCACCACGAACAGCAGGGTGTTGCCAAAGAATTCGTGCAGATCCTCCAGCCATTCGCCACCCCATTCGTCCCACACGGCATAGCCGCTGAGGCTGAGCGGCAGCACCAGCGCCAGGATTAGCGCCACAGCCATTGCCATCAGCAGGTTTTGCCCAGGCCGCCAGGTGGCCTGAAGGGCGCAGGGCGAGCGCACGGCGGCCAGGGACTTCAGCCATGCCGGCAGCCCCTGCAGCTTGCGCCACAGCACCGAGATGCGTGCCTGGCGCGGCCCGAACAGGCCCCACAGCAGGCGTGCCACGACCAGCCCGGCTAGCGTGTAGCCCAGCGTGACATGCACCAGCCGCCAGCGCTCGCCGTCGGCGGTGACGTAAGCCACCGTGAAGCTCAGCGCCATCAGCCAGTGCAGCATGCGCGTGGTGGCATCGACCACACGGCGGGTGGCCGGTCGGGGCGTTGGCGCTTGCGCCGGGGACGGCGCGGAAGCGGAAGAGGGCGAGGCGGTAGAAAGGGTGTCAGAAGTCATGGTGGTTCTCACTTCGGGATGCGGACGCGGTCGTCGTCAAAGTCGCCCTGGTCGGCGCGGGTGTGGCAGGCCATGCAGTTGGCGCGGCTGCCCACGGCGGTGCGCTTCCAGACGGCGGGCTCCACCGCGCGGTGCTTGCGCTCGAACCAGGCAGATTGGGTGATGCGGTCTTGCGGCGGCGCCTCGCGCACGCGCTGGTAGGTGCCCGCATGGGCTTCGAGCCAGGTGCTGATCTGGCGCACCATGGCCGGGTCGAGTGAGGCGTCGGTGCCGTAATGCTGGTCCAGCCCTTTCATCATGCGGCTCCACGAACTGGCGGGCAGCATGCCGGGCGGGTAGGCCATGTGGCAGGCGGCGCACTCCTGCTGGTAGGCCGGCAGCATGGCGCGGGCGGGCATCGCGCGGCTGTCGGCCCAGGCGGCGGGCAGTGCGCAGGCCAGCGCCAGCAGGGCGGCCGACCGGCGAACAGTGCGCACAAACGGGGTACGGACCACGGTGGTTGCGGTGCGGCTCATGGCTTGTCCTTGGCGGTTTGGGGTGGGTTTTTGGCATCCAACTGCAGCAGCCAGGCCAACACGTCGGCCTTTTCGACGGCGGTGCATTCGCGGCTCAGCACGTCGTTGCAGTTGCGGCGAAACCATTTGTCCACCTTGGCGGTGTCGGTAAAGCGCTCGGGATTGAACGCCGGCGCCAGCGGGGTGATGGTCTTGCCCGTGCGGGCGTGGCGTGTGGACGTGGTGGGCGGATTGCCATGGCACGAGGCGCACGACCATTCGCCGCCATGGCGGCTGGTGAAAAACA
This sequence comes from Acidovorax sp. JG5, assembly GCF_017939685.1. NCBI lineage: Bacteria > Pseudomonadati > Pseudomonadota > Betaproteobacteria > Burkholderiales > Comamonadaceae > Acidovorax > Acidovorax sp. JG5. The sequence goes on along the minus strand of NZ_JAGKSE010000003.1, from coordinate 359,848 downwards.
CACGGCCGCGCTCGGCGCTGACGGGCTTGCCGGAGGCCTCGCTCCAGCGCTGCATCTGCGCGGCGGCCGTGGTGTCGCCGGCATGGGCGGGCGCCAGGGCAAAGGCCAGTGCCAGCAGGGCGGCCACACGGGTGAGAAAGGTGGTGAGTGGGGTGTGCATGCCGCCATGATGCAAGGCGGGCATGAAGAATGGCTTAAGACGCGCCTTGCTGGGGCGCGCATGCGTCCGGCAGATTGTTTTATTGAAAATGGCCGAAAGCGCTTGTCCAATAAGCGCTAACAGCTATTAAAAAAGAAGCATTCTGGCGCGGAATGGTGTGGACTGCGGCAGGGCCCTGGCAACCGGCCTCGTCGCGCGTGCTTGTCGCACTGCACCCCTATCATGTCCATGGGCATTCGCCCCATTTCGCCAACATTCAACCAAGAGAGGGGGACTACACCATGGATTTTGTTCAGGCAATCCAATCGTGCCTGGGGCAGTACGCCACGTTTTCGGGGCGCGCATCACGCTCCGAGTACTGGTGGTTTTTTCTGTTCCAGGTGGTAGTGATGATCATTGCCGGCATGCTCGGTGACGTGGTTTACGGCCTGGCCTCGCTGGCGCTGCTGTTTCCGGCACTGGCCGTGGGCACGCGCCGCCTGCACGACATTGGCCGCACGGGCTGGTGGCAACTGCTTTTGTTGACCGGGATTGGTTTTTTTGTACTGCTGTACTGGTGGGTGCAGCCCGGCGAGGGATCGACCAACACCTACGGCGCGCCCTTCGTCGCATGAAAAAAGCCCGCAGGCCATAAGACCTGCGGGCTCTTTGTGGGGCTGCGCAGCCATGAAGGCTGCGCAGGGACCGGGCAATTACATGCCCATGCCGCCCATGCCACCCATGCCGCCCATGTCAGGCATGCCGCCGCCAGCACCGGCTTCTTCCTTCGGTGCGTCAGCCACCATGCACTCAGTCGTCAGCAGCAGAGATGCCACCGATGCTGCGTTTTGCAGGGCCGTGCGGGTGACCTTGGTGGGGTCCAGAATGCCCAATTCGAGCATGTCGCCGTAGCTGTCGTTGGCAGCGTTGAAGCCAAAGTTGCCCTTGCCGGCCAACACAGCGTTCACCACCACCGAGGCTTCGCCGCCGGCGTTGTTCACGATTTCGCGCAGAGGCGCTTCGATGGCCTTCAGCACCAGGGCAATGCCGTGGTCCTGGTCGGCGTTGTCACCCTTGATGGAGGTGCCAACCGCTTGCTTGGCGCGCAGCAGAGCCACGCCACCACCGGCCACAACGCCTTCTTCCACCGCTGCGCGCGTAGCGTGCAGTGCGTCTTCCACGCGGGCCTTCTTTTCTTTCATTTCGACTTCGGTGGCAGCGCCGACCTTGATCACGGCCACACCGCCAGCCAGCTTGGCCACGCGTTCTTGCAGCTTTTCGCGGTCGTAGTCGGACGTGGCTTCTTCGATCTGCACGCGCACTTGCTTGACGCGGGCTTCGATGTCAGCAGCAGCGCCAGCGCCGTCGATGATGATGGTGTTTTCCTTGCCCACTTCGATGCGCTTGGCTTGGCCCAGGTCGGCCAGGGTGACCTTTTCCAGGGTCAGGCCCACTTCTTCAGCGATGACCTTGCCGCCCGTCAGGATGGCGATGTCTTCCAGCATGGCCTTGCGACGGTCGCCGAAGCCAGGGGCCTTGACGGCCACAACCTTCAGGATGCCGCGGATCGTGTTGACCACCAGCGTAGCCAAGGCTTCGCCTTCGACTTCTTCGGCAATGATCAGCAGCGGACGGCCAGCCTTGGCAACTTGCTCCAGCGTGGGCAGCAGGTCGCGGATGTTGCTGATCTTCTTGTCGAACAGCAGCACGAAGGGGTTGTCCAGAATCGCGGATTGCTTTTCGGGGTTGTTGATGAAGTAGGGCGACAGGTAGCCGCGGTCAAACTGCATGCCTTCGACGACGTCCAGTTCGCTGTCCAGCGACTTTCCGTCTTCCACGGTGATCACGCCTTCCTTGCCAACCTTGTCCATGGCGTCAGCGATCAGCTTGCCGATGGTTTCGTCGGAGTTGGCGGAGATCGAACCCACTTGGGCGATTTCCTTGGAGGTGGTGGTGGGCTTGGAAGCCTTCTTCAGCTCGGCAACCAGGGCCGTCACAGCCTTGTCGATACCGCGCTTGAGGTCCATCGGGTTGATGCCAGCGGCCACGTACTTGAAGCCTTCGCGAACGATGGCTTGTGCCAGCACGGTAGCGGTGGTGGTGCCGTCACCAGCGTTGTCGCTGGTCTTGGAGGCCACTTCCTTCACGAGCTGGGCGCCCATGTTCTGCAGCTTGTCCTTGAGTTCGATTTCCTTGGCCACGGACACACCGTCCTTGGTCACGGTGGGGGCGCCGAACGAGCGCTCCAGCACCACGTTACGGCCCTTGGGGCCCAGGGTGACCTTGACTGCGTTGGCCAGGATGTTCACGCCTTCAACCATGCGTGCGCGGGCTTCGCCGCCGAAAACTACGTCTTTTGCTGCCATTTTGGAGCTCCTGAAAATTTGATTCGAATTGGCTGCTAGCGCTTATTCAATAAGCGGGAGCAGCTATGAAAAGATGAGTGATTCAGAGGGCGAGAAATTACTTCTCGACCACTGCAAACAAATCGTCTTCTTTCATGACCAAGAGTTCGTCGCCCTTGACCTTGACGGTCTGGCCCGAGTACTTGCCGAACAGAACGCGGTCGCCGACCTTCACGTTCAGGGCGATCAGCTCGCCCTTGTCGTTCTTCTTGCCGGGGCCGACGGCCAGCACTTCACCTTGATCGGGCTTTTCGGCGGCGTTGTCGGGGATCACGATGCCGGAGGCGGTCGTGGTTTCGCTTTCGATACGCTTGACGATCACGCGATCGTGCAGAGGGCGAAGGTTCATTGCATTGCTCCTGTTGACTGACAATAAAAAGCTGGATTACGAAGCGCCCGAAATTTCGGGCGCCACCAAACTTCCTCCGCACAAGTGCTTGTTAGCACTCATTCGGGGTGAGTGCTAATGATACGGGCATTTGTGTCTATTTCAAGACCTTCCCCGCCGTTTGGGGGATTGGGGGAGTGGAGACGTGCTGCGGGCAGGCGCTGTGGAGGGGCCGCACCAAGCAGGCTGGATGGCTGCTGCGTATCCACGGTTTCGGCTGGATGCTTTTGCTATTGAAGTAATAGCTATATGCGCAATATCACCATGCGCTGGAGGCTGTTTTGCTGGATATAGGCAGTGCCCTGGCAATGCAACCGGCTCAGGCCCCCAGCTTGATCACCACTGCTTCCAGCGCCATGGACCGGATGGTGACGGCCGCTGCGTCGGCATCGGCGTGGTCGCTGTAGGGGCCCACCCGCACCCGCAGCCGGCGTTTTTTGGCCGTGAGAATTTCCTGTCGGAATGCGGGCAGTCCTTCATTGAGCAACCGCGCCTGGGCCCTGCGGGCATTGGCTTCGTTGGCAAAAAGACCCACGTTGATGTAGTAGCCAGGCGCGGTGCCCACCACTGGCAGGGCGTTGTTGTTTTCGGCCGAGGCAGCTGCTGCCGTGTCGGGAGCCAATGCCTTGGCCTGGGATGGCGATGCGCGCTTGGCGGGAGCGGTGGGCGCGGTGGCCATGGTGGGGCGCGAGGCCCGCTCCATCGGTGCTGCGGAAGGGGCAGGCGCTAAGGCCGCCGGTTCGGGTGGAGCCTGCGCCGGTTCGGGGGCGGCCGGCGGCGCCGGGATGGCTGCCGCCTCGGACGCAGAGCGTTGGGGTGGCGTGGCGGCGCCTGTCGCCGCCGGTGCATCGGTTTTTTGGGGCGCTGATGCGGTTGGCGTGGGCGTGGCCGGGTCCGCGCTTTGCGGTGCTACCGTGGAGGGAATCGCCAGGTAGACACCGGCAGCGGCCAGCGCCAGCGCCAGGTTGCCCGCCGCCAGCCAGGCCAGCCGTTTCCAGGAGCTGGCTTGCCGTGCCAGCAGCGCGCGGGTTTCGTTCAAGGTGTGTGTGGCGGTCAGTGCCCGTGCAATTTTCTTGTGGGCGTCGGCATGCAGCAGGGCATTGCCGTAAAGGCCGGGCACGGCGCAACCGAGCAGAAAAAACGCCCCGACCACGCCCCATTCCACTGCCTGGGGCCATTGCAGCAGCGGCCGCCCCAGGCCGAACACCAGCAGCGCCAGGCCCTCGGCGGCCGCCACATACACCAGCGCCGCGCCCCACAGCTGGCGAAACACCATCCAGTTCAGGGTGCACAGGCTTGCCGCCCAGTTCCAGCTGGTGGTGGTGCGGCCGGCCTCATCAAAGCGCGCAAAAACCGGCAGGTAACGGGACAGATGGACGGGCCCCAGCGCCGCGCTGTACAGGGCCGTCATGGCGCTGTCGGAGCGGAGCTTGGACGGCTGAAGGGCGGTGGTGGCTGCAGGGTCCGTGGCGGCGTGCATGGCTGATTCTGGCATGTGCCGCTGCGCCCGCCACGGGGTGTTGCGCCAGTGTTGCAACGGCGCAGCGGCCGTGCCCGCTACTGCGCGAAGCACTTCGGCGCCGATGCAGGTTAACAGGCGCTGTGATAGAGGTGAAAATGGCTTCTGTCGCTTGCTGTGAAAGCGCTTGAAGCTATCAATAATGAAGCAAAATGGGGCGTGACAGGGCCCTTGGTGCCTACGCTCCCCGCACCATTGCCAGGATCTGGCCAGCATCCAGCGTGGCGGCCTTTTGCTGGATTTGCGGCAGGTATTGCGTCTGCAGCTGCTTGGCGGGGCCGAGCAGGTTTTGGAAGCTGTCGCGCAGCATGGCCGTGCTCATCACGCGGCCGCCCGCGTAGTAGCGTCGGGCCACCTGCCCCAGCGCATAGGTGGTGGCAAACGAGAACGCCATGCCCGTGGCCGCGCTGCCCATGCCGCCAATGGTTCGACCCACTGCCTTGCCCAGCAGGCCACCGAGCAGCTTGCGGCCAAACTGCTCCAGGTATTGCGACGTGAGGCCCACCCCGGCGGCGGCAATGAACTCCTTGATGTGTCCTTGGTCCAGTTCCACGCCGTGGGCCTTGCCAATGCCGTACACCATCTTCACCTGTAGCGGGATGATGGCCATCGACGCCCAGGACTGCGGCAGTAGCTCCAGCGCGCCGTTGAGCAGGGCGTAGTTGAGGATGGATTTGTCCAGATCCGCATCCGATGTGCCCATGGTGGGTGCGGCGCCCGCTGCCGCGGTGGTTGCGGGCAGGGCGGCCGGAATGGCATTTTCGGCCACCTCCACCAGCGCATCTGCTTCCTGGTCAAACGCGGCGGTCTGCTGACCATCGAGCTGCAGCACCGTTTTGAGTGTCGCCAGAAAATCGCGTTCGGCAGCCGTCTGGCGGCCGTCCACATCGCACACGCACACCGCCATTTCGTAGGCCAGCTGACGGTGCATGGGTTCGCTCAAGGCCTCGGCAGCTGTCTGCACGCCGGTGCGCTGCAGCAGCACGTCCTGGTAGATGCGCGGCAGGTCAACCAGGCCCGCGTCGCCAGCCAGTGACTGGGCGATGCGGCGGATCTCTTCCCGCTCGGCGTCGTCTTTGTTGCCGTCCGCAAACGCGGCCAAGAGGGCGATGGTGAGGATGGATTTTTGCTGGTCCAGTGTCATGCGTTGCAGCTCGCGGGGAGTGGTGAATAAAGGAAGGAGGGCGTGAAAAGCACGTACCCCGGCGCACGACAAAAGAGGCCGCGCGGGCATGTGCGAAACATATGCAGTCTAGGCAAGCGCGTTTCAACGCCACAGACTGTGGGGAATTGGCAGCGCGAAGTTACCGGGTGCTTCTGACGCCCCGTTGGTGGGGATTGCGCACTTCCATTGGGCCTTGCATCGTCTGCGCGCAGCCGCTCGAATCGCCTACAGTGCCGCATGGCCCACTGCCTTTTTCCGTGATGGATCGCACCCGATGAACATTGCCCATCTGCTCAGCCGCAGCGCCCAGCGCTACCCCGATCAACCCGCCGTGCTGCACGGCGACCAGATGCTGCTGAGCTACGGCGCCCTGGGTGCGCGCACCGCGGCCCTGGCAGCCTGGCTGCGCAAGCAGGGCGGCGTAGCGCCCGGCGACCGCGTGGCCATCTACGCCGCCAATTGTCCGGAATATCTGGAGGCGCTGCATGCTGTTTTGTGGGCGGGCGCGGTGTCGGTGCCGGTCAACTACAAACTGCATGCCAAAGAGCTGGCGCATGTGCTGGCTGATTCCGGGGCGTGCATGGTTCTGGCATCGCAATCGCTCGCCTCGGCCGCGCGCGAGGCCGGCGCATCGGAGGTTGGCCTGCTGCTCTTCGGCTCTGATGCCTATCGGGCTGCCGTGTTGCATCCACCCATGGAGGTCCACGACCGTGCCCCGCAGGATGTTGCATCGCTGTTCTACACCTCGGGTACCACCGGCCGCCCCAAGGGTGTGATGCAGACGCACCGCAACCTGCTGGCCATGACGGCCTGCTATTTCACCGACGTGGACGACATCGTCCCGGGCGATGCCATGGTCTATGCCGCGCCCATGTCGCACGGCGCGGGGCTCTACAACTACGCCCAGGTGCTGCGGGGCGCACGCCACGTCGTGCCCGTGTCGGGCGGCTTTGATCCCGCCGAGCTGGTGCAGCTGGCCGCCTCGGTGGGCCAGCTCACGCTGTTTGCGGCGCCGACCATGGTGCACCGGCTGGTGGAGCATGTGCGGGCCACGGGCGCTGACGTGGCGGGCTTCAAGACCATCGTGTACGGCGGTGGCCCCATGTATGCCGACGACCTGCGCCAGGCCTTGGCCACCATGGGCAACCGCCTCGTGCAGATCTACGGCCAGGGCGAAAGCCCGATGACCATTACCGCACTGGCCCGCGCGCAGCTGGCCGACCGCAACCACCCGCGCTGGGCCGAGCGCATGGCCTCGGTCGGCGTGGCGCAGTCGCTGGTGGAGGTGCGCGTGGTCGATGCGGCCGGACAGCCACTGCCTGCGGGCGAGACGGGCGAGGTGGTTGTGCGCGGCGAGACCGTGATGCCCGGCTACTGGAACAACCCCACCGCCACGTTCCAGACGCTGCGCGATGGTTGGCTCTGCACCGGGGACATGGGGCAACTGGATGGCGACGGTTTTCTCACGCTCAAGGACCGCTCCAAGGACGTGATCATCTCCGGCGGCTCCAACATCTACCCGCGCGAGGTGGAAGAAGTGCTGCTGCTGCACCCCCAGGTGCGTGAGGTGGCAGTGATTGGCCAGCGCGATGCCGACTGGGGCGAGGTGGTGGTCGCCTTTGTCGTGGCGGGCGATGGCGGGCCGGTGGAGGATGCCGCGCTCGACGCCCTGTGCCACGACCACATTGCGCGCTTCAAGCGGCCCAAGGCGTACCGGTGGGTGCAGGCGCTGCCCAAGAACAGCTACGGAAAGGTGCTCAAGACGGCGTTGAGGAAGATGCTTGGGTGAAAAAAACCTGGCCTGCAAAGGCCAATGCTTCGGTCTAGCATCGTGGGCTGAATTTTTCTGCGAACCCGCCATGACCACCAAAACCCTCAAGATCGATTTCGTCTCCGACGTCTCCTGCCCCTGGTGCATCATCGGCCTCCAGGCGCTGGAACAGGCTGCGGACCGGCTCAAGGGCGAAGTCGCGCTCGACCTGCACTTCCAGCCCTTCGAGCTGAACCCGCAGATGGGCCCCGCCGGCCAGGACATTGGCGAGCACCTGCACGAAAAGTACGGCGCCTCGCCTGAGCAGAGCCAGAAGAACCGCGAGGCCATTGCCGCGCGCGGGGCGGAGCTGGGTTTCACTTTCAACATGGACAAGCGCAGCCGCATCTACAACACGTTTGATGCGCACCGGCTGCTGCACTGGGCCGAAGAGAAGGGTCTGCAGTCCGCGCTCAAGAAGGCGCTGTTCAAGGCCTATTTCACCGACGGCCAAAGCCCTGGCGACCATGGGGTGCTGGTGCGCGTGGCGGGCGAGGTGGGGCTGGATGCCAACGCGGCGCGCGAGCTGCTGGCCTCAGACCGCTATGCCAGCGAGGTGCGTCAGCGCGAGCAGTTCTATCAGCAGCAGGGCATTCACTCGGTGCCCGCGATCATCATCAATGACCGCCACCTGATCTCGGGTGGGCAGCCGGTGGAGGTGTTCGAGCAGGCGCTGCGCCAGATTGCGGCACAGGGTTGACAGGGTGAGTCTGCTATTCAATCAATAGCTGCTTGCGCTTGATGGATAAGCGCTAGAGGCCCATTCCATCCAAAAATCGGGGGCTTTGCGCCCCCGGTTCATTTGCGCAGCGGGATGGGTGTGGCGCGGTCCACCGGCACGGCGGTCACGCTGTTCTGGGGTGAGCCGTCGATCAGCTTTTCTGAATAGGTGAGGTAGACCAGCGTGTTGCGCGCCGGGTCCACCATGCGCACGATGCGCAGGCGCTTGAACAGGATGGACATGCGCTCGCTGAACACTTCTTCCTGCTTCCTCAAAGGCTCGGGGATGCGGATTGGCCCCACCTGGCGGCAGGCAATCGATGCCTCTGCGCGGTCTTCGGCCAGGCCGAGCGTGCCCTTGACGCCGCCGATGCGGGCGCGCGAGACATAGCAGGTCACGCCCTGCACGCCGGGGTCGTCGTAGGCTTCCACGATGATGTCGTGGTCGCGGCCGATCCACTGAAAGGCCGTATCCACGGTGCCGATTTTTTCGCCCGATGCAGCCAGCGCAGTACCCGCCAGCAAGGTGGTGGCCAGCAGGCCCCCCGCCACTGCGGCCCGGCGGCGTGCGGTGGTCATGCGGCCACCCCGGTTTCGGCGCAGCGGCGTGCCAGGTGGGCCAGGGCTTCTTCCACCTGGTCCACCAGCACCAGGCACAGGTCGCCCGGCTGCAGGCGGTCGAGGGCGGTGTCGATGGCAATGAACTCGCCCCGGATCTCTTCGATGTGCTGGGTACGTGTGGCACCGGCCAGGCCTTCGCGCAGCAGGGCCATCACTTCGCCGTCGCCTCGGCCGCGCTGGGCGGCGTCCTGGTACAGGATCACGTCGTCAAAGACCGCACCGAGGATCACCGTTTGCTCGCGGATGTCCTCGTCGCGCCGGTCACCGGCACCGCTGATCACAACGCTGCGGCGCTTGGCAGGCAGTGCTTCCACGGCCTGCACCAGGGCGCGCATCGCATCGGGGTTGTGGCCGTAGTCGGCGATCACCGTGGCACCCTTGAAATCCATGAGGTTGAAGCGGCCTGGAGCGTTGTCGCTGTCATTCACAAAGCCCGAGAGCCCGCGGCGAATGGTCTGCCAGGGCAGGCCTGCGCCCCAGGCGGCAGCCACCGAGGCCATGACGTTTTCGACCTGAAATCCGATCTTGCCGTTGCGCGTGATGGGCACGTCGCGCAGGTGGATGGTTTCGCGCCACGAACCCTCCGAGGCCACGATGGAGTCACCATCCACATACACGGTGCGGTGGCCTTGCGCGCGGTGCGTGGCCATCACGGGGTGGTGGCGGTCGCTGGCAAAGAAGATGATCTTGCCGGGGCAGGCTGGCGCCATGGCGGCGACGATGGGGTCGGCCGCGTTGAGCACCGCGTAGCCTGTGGTGGCCACGTTCTGCACGATCACGCGCTTGAGCACGGCCAGGTCTTCCACCGTGGTGATGTAGTTCAGGCCCAGGTGGTCGCCTGCGCCGATGTTGGTCACCACGGCCACCTGGCAGCGGTCAAAGCCCAGGCCTTCGCGCAGGATGCCGCCGCGCGCGGTTTCGAACACGGCCGCGTCCACTTCGGGGTGCAGCAGCACGTTGCGGGCGCTCTTGGGGCCGCTGCAGTCGCCGCTGTCGATCTGTCGGCCGTTCACATACACGCCATCGGTGTTGGTCATGCCCACGCGCAGGCCCTGGGCCGTGAAAAGGTGGGCGATCAGGCGTGCCGTGGTGGTCTTGCCGTTGGTGCCGGTGACGGCCACCACCGGGATGCGGCCGTCGTCGCCATGGCCGAACAGGCGGTCCACCATGGCCTGGCCCACATTGCGCGGCTTGCCGTAGCTGGGGGCCAGGTGCATGCGCAGGCCGGGGGCGGCGTTCACTTCCACAAAGCCGCCGCCTTGTTCTTCGAGCGGGCGCAACACGGTCTCGGCCACCATGTCCACGCCGCAGATGTGCAGGCCCACCATCTGGGCGGCGGCCACGGCGCGCGCGGCCACTTCGGGGTGCACGTCGTCGGTCACGTCGGTAGCGGTGCCGCCGGTGGACAGGTTGGCGTTGTTGCGCAGGATGACGCGCTGGCCCTTGGGCGGCACAGAGTCCGGGGTCAGGTTCTGGGCGGCCAGGCGGGCCACGGCAATGTCATCGAGGCGGATCTTGGTGAGCGAGGTGGCATGGCCCTCGCCACGGCGCGGGTCAAGGTTGACCTGGTCCACCAGCTCGCGCACGGTGTGCTGGCCGTCGCCCAGCACCTGGGGCGGCTCGCGCCGGGCGGCGGCCACCAGCTGGTCGCCCACCACCAAAAGGCGGAAGTCGTGGCCGGGCAGGAAGCGCTCGACCATCACGGTGCCGTAGTCGGCCGCGTTCTTGTAGGCTTCTTCGAGCTGGGCACGGTCGGTGATGTTGACCGTGACGCCCTTGCCCTGGTTGCCGTCCTGGGGTTTGACCACCACGGGCAGGCCCACTTTCAGGGCCACTTCCCAGGCTTCTTCCAGCGTGTTGACTGGCTGGCCCAGCGGCACTGGCACGCCGGCTGCATGCAGCAGACGCTTGGTGAGGTCTTTGTCCTGGCCGATGGATTCGGCCACGGCGCTGGTCGAGTCGATCTCGGCGGCCTGGATGCGGCGCTGCCTGGAGCCCCAGCCAAACTGCACCAGGCTGCCGCGGGTGAGGCGGCGAAACGGAATGTCGCGCGCCACGGCGGCATCGACGATGGAGCCGGTGCTCGGGCCCAGGCGCTCGTCTTCGTCGAGCTCGCGCAGGTTGGCAATGGCCGTTTCGGCATCGAACTCGCCCTGACCCAGCGCGGCGTTGATGAGGCGCTGGGCGTCTTCAAAGGCCTGGCGGCCGACGGCTTCCTCGCTGTACTCGACGACCACCTGGTACACGCCGGCATCGGTCGTGGCGGTGGTGCGGGCAAAGGTCACCGGGCAGCCGGCCTGGGCCTGCAGCGCCAGGGCCGCCGTTTGCAGCACATGGGCGAGCGAGACATCGCCGCTGCCGCCTTCGGGGTGCAGCATGCCGATGGCCGGAAACAGGGCGCGCAGCCGGGCTTCAAAACCGGCCATCCGGGCAATGGCCCGTTCGGATTCGGCGCAGGCCACCACGGCCTCGATGGCCATGTGGCGGCTCCAGAGGTTGGGGCCGCGCAGGGCCCGGGTGCGGGATACATCCATGGAATTGTCTTTCTGTGGTCCATCAGGGCTGGCAGGCCCCGGTCAGTTCGAAGGCGATGGCATCAACAACGGTTGGGCTTCAGGTGGGCAGGGTGCTCACGGGCGGCAGTTCCGGCTCGAACGTCTTGATGCCGGCGCCGATGAGGTCGGGGGCAATGTCCAGCGCCCAGGCTGCGCCAATGGCGGCCAGCAGGGCATCGGTGTCGGGCACGATGGCGTTGCGCCCGAACGTGAGCTCGGCGAGCGTGCCCAGCACATGTTCTGCGCTGCCCGTGGCCAGCACCACGCGGCTGTTGCGCACCAGCACGGCGCGCCCCTGGTCGCGGGCGCGGTGTTCCACGATGGCGGGCAGGCTGGCGTCCTGGGCATACAGCACCACATCGCCATCGCACAGCGGGGCCAGGTCGGCCACCTGCGGATCGGCCGCGTTGAGCACGGCGGCGCCACCGTCCAGCACCACATCCACCTGCGTGCGCAGCACCTTGGTCATCTGCTCGCGGCTCTGGATGTCGAATTCAGGCAGGTTTTCTGCGCCATCCATGTCGGTGACCACGCCCACCTGGCAGCGGTCGTAGGCCAGGCCGTCGCGCAGGATGGTGCGGGCGTCGTTTTCAATCACGGCAGCCTGCACCATCTGGTTCATCAGCAGGCGGTGGGCGGCTTCCCAGTGGGCGCTGTCCGCGGCTTCCACGCAGCGGCGGTCGAGAAAAAGCCCCTCGCGGCAGGCCAGGCCGGTGTGCCGCCCGCTCAGGTGCAGCAGCCAGGCCACCAGGCGTGCAATGGTGGATGTGCCCCGCGTGCCGGCCACGCCCACCACCGGGATGCGGCCGACGGTGTCATCGTCGTCGTGCTCTTCCGACGGGAACAGGTGCTCGACGATGGCCTGGCCCACGGGCCGGGGTGCGCCCACGGCGGGTTTGAGGTGCATCAGCAGGCCGGGGCCGGCGTTCACTTCCACAATGGCGCCGCCTTGTTCGTGCAGCGGGCGGGAGATGTCTTGCGCCACCATGTCGATGCCGGCGATGTCCAGCCCCACCACCTTGGCGGCCAGCGCGGCAATGTAGGCCACTTCGGGGTGCACGTCGTCGGTGCAGTCCACGGTCATGTTGCCGTTGCGCTGCACCACCACCTGGCGGCCTGCGGCGGGCACGGAGTCGGCTTCGAGGTCCTGGCGTTTGAGTTCGAGCTGCACCTTGGTGTCGGTTGCCAGGTCGATGATTTCGAGCGGGTATTCTTCTTCGTAGCCCCGGCGCGGGTCGGAGTTGATCTGGCTGTCGATCAGCTCCTTGACGGTGGACCGGCCGTTGCCGGTGATGCTGACCACCTCGCCGCGCGCGGCCGCCACCAGCTTGCCACCCACCACCAGCAGGCGGTGTTCGTCGCCGGGGATGAAGCGCTCGACCATCACATCGCTGCCTTCGGGGTAGGCCACATGGTAGGCCGCCTCGATGTCTTCCTTCTTGCGCAGGTCCAGCGTGACGCCACGGCCATGGTTGCCGTCCGACGGTTTGACCACCACGGGCAGGCCGATGTCCTCGGCGGCTTCCCAGGCCTCTTCGGGGCTGTTGACCACCTGGCCTTCTGGAATGGGCACGCCGCAGGCCTTGAGCAGGCTTTTGGTGAGATCCTTGTCGCTGGCGATGCCTTCGGCGATGGCGCTGGTGAATTCACTTTCGGCCGTCCAGATGCGGCGCTGCGCAGCGCCGTAGCCCAGTTGCACCAGGTTGCCATCGTTCAGGCGAATGTGGGGAATGCCGCGGTCGGTGCCCGCCGTCACGATGCAGGCGGTGCTGGGGCCCAGGTAGCGGTCATCGACCTCGGTGCGCAGCCGCGACACAGCGGCCTGCACGTCAAACGGTTCATCGTTGATGGCCGCCATCAGCAGGCGGTGGCCTTGCGCCAGCGCAACGCGGGCCACCTGCTCGTCCCGTGCCCGGAAAACCATGCGGTACACGCCGCGCACCGATGTGCTGCGGGTCTGGCCGAAACCCGTGGGCATGCCCGACAGGTTGAGCAGCTCGATGACGACATGCTCGAGCACATGGCCGCACCAGGTGCCCTCTTGTAGGCGCTGCAGGAAACCGCCGCGCTCGCCCACGCCGCAGTGGTGCTCTTCCAGCGCGGGCAGCCAGGTCGTGAGGCGGTCATTGAGCCCGGGCAAGGTGTTGGAGGGATGGTCCTCCAGAACGCCCAGGTCCAGCCAGACTTCCAGGGCCGGCCGGTAGGTCCAGATGTTGGGGCCGCGCAGGTAGTTGATGCGGAGCAGTTGGATGTCGTCGATTTTTGCCATGTTTCGGAGCGGTTCAGGAGGCACCGGACGGGCCGGACAGGGAGTGCGGAAGTGCAATTGTGCGCCCGGTTGGGCGCCTGTTTTGTCAATCCATGGGTGGAGGGGGCGTGCAGTTTGCACTGGTGTTTCGGGTTTCGGTCAAAATTCCGGCTTCTGCACCGCGTGCGGCTTTGTTTCGCCGGCGGCAGAGAACCCAAACCTATGCAACATCACCATTCTGTGGACGCCTCCGGTGTCTTTTCTGGCCCCCAGGGGGCCGATTTGCGGGCCATGCTCGCTCCCCAAGAGAACGTGCTGGCCGCGTTACAGGTTGACCTGAGCGCCGAACTGCGCTTTGCCACCGGCTGGGTGGTGGTGACCCCGGAGCGCATTCTGGCCTGCGAGCCGGGGGCTGCAGCCTGGCGCGCCTGGCCGCTGTCGAGCGGGCTGACACTGCGCATGCAGGACCACGGCGGGGTGGGCACGCTGGAGCTGCAGGCCCCCGAGGCGCGGCTGGCGTTGTGGCGCTTTACCTTGGCGCACCACCCCCAGGCCCTGCGCCTGGTGCAGCGGTTCGAGCAGGCAGCGGCCCGCAGCCTGGTGGCCGGTGCAGCGCAGGAAGAGGTCGATGAACCTGCCTGCCCGCTGTGCCATGCGCCGTTGCCCCCCGACACCGAGGAATGCCCGGCCTGCGCGCGTGCCCAGCCGCCGCAAACCTCTACCTGGGTGCTGCTGCGCCTGTGGCGCTTTGCGCGGCCCTACCGCAAGCAGCTGGCCGCTGGCTTTGCTTTGACGCTGGCGTCCACGGCGGCCACGCTGGTGCCGCCCTATCTCACCATCCCGCTGATGGATGACATCCTGATCCCGTTCCAGAACGGCCAGCAGATCGAACCCGCTCTGGTGCTGCTGTATCTGAGCGGCCTGCTGCTGTCGGCCCTGGCCGCCTGGGGCCTCTCCTGGGCGCGCACCTACATCTTGGCGCTGGTGTCCGAGCGCATTGGCGCCGACCTGCGCACCACCACCTACGAGCACCTGCTGCGCCTGTCGCTCGACTACTTTGGCGGCAAGCGCACGGGCGACCTGATGGCGCGCATCGGGTCGGAGACCGACCGCATCAACGTGTTCCTGTCGCTGCACGCGCTGGATTTCGTCACCGACGTGCTGATGATCTGCATGACTGCGGCCATTTTGTTCTCCATCAACCCCTGGCTGGCGCTGGTCACGCTGGTGCCGCTGCCCTTCATCGGCTGGATGATCCACACCGTGCGCGACCGCCTGCGCACGGGCTTCGAGAAGATCGACCGCGTGTGGTCCGAGGTCACCAACGTGCTGGCCGACACCATTCCCGGCATCCGCGTGGTCAAGGCCTTCGCCCAGGAAAAGCGCGAGGCGCAGCGCTTTCGCGATGCCAACCAGCACAACCTGGAGGTGAACGACAAGCTCAACAAGACCTGGAGCCTGTTCACCCCCACAGTCTCGCTGCTGACCGAGATCGGCTTGCTCGTGGTCTGGGGCTTCGGCATCTGGCTGGTGTCGCGCAACCAGATCACGGTGGGTGTGCTGACGGCCTTCATTGCCTACATCGGGCGCTTTTATGGCCGGCTCGATTCGATGAGCCGCATCGTTTCGGTTACGCAAAAGGCGGCGGCGGGCGCCAAGCGCATCTTTGACATCCTGGACCATGTCAGCAACGTGCCCGACCCGGTTCAGCCCGTGAAACTGGCCCGCGTCGAGGGCGCGATCCAGATGCGCAATGTCGGTTTTCGCTACGGCAGCCGCGCCGTCATCAAGCACCTGGACCTGGACATTCGCCCCGGCGAAATGATCGGCCTGGTGGGACACAGCGGTTCGGGCAAGAGCACGCTGGTCAACCTGATCAGCCGCTTTTACGACGTGAGCGACGGCTCGATCCAGGTCGATGGCGTGGACATTCGCCGCTTTGCCGTGGCCGACTACCGCCGCCACATCGGCCTGGTGCTGCAGGAGCCCTTTTTGTTCTTCGGCACCATTGCCGAAAACATTGCCTACGGCAAGCCCGAAGCCACGCGCGAAGAAATCATTGCGGCGGCCCGCGCCGCCCACGCGCACGAGTTCATCCTGCGCCTGCAGCACGGCTACGACTCGCTGGTGGGCGAACGCGGCCAGGGTTTGTCGGGCGGCGAGCGCCAGCGCATCAGCATTGCGCGCGCGCTGCTGATCGACCCGCGCATCCTGATCCTCGATGAAGCCACCTCGGCCGTGGACACCGAGACCGAAAAAGAAATCCAGAAAGCCCTCGACAACCTGGTGCAGGGCCGCACCACCATCGCCATTGCCCACCGCCTGTCCACCCTGCGCAAGGCCGATCGCCTGGTGGTGATGGACCGTGGCGAGGTGGTCGAGGTGGGGCCGCACGACGAACTGATGGAAAAAGAGGGGGCCTACTGGCGCCTGTACGAAGCCCAGGCCCGCCGCGCCGAAGAAGATGCCCAGGCTGCCGGCGTCATCATCGACAGCAGCCTGCTGCATTCGGCGCACCCCGCAGGCAATCCATGACAGACACCGAAAAAACCGCCATGAACCCCACCGCCTTCGCGCTTGTGTCCTCGCCTGTATTCACCCTGGCTCACAACCCCCACGGCCGACTGGTCCTGACCCTGCCTGACGGCACCGTCCACGAAGGTGTGACGCCCGTGCGCGCGTTTCCCATCGCGGCGCCGTCGGAGGGCCTTTCCCTCATCGGTGCGGATGGCCATGAACTGCTCTGGATTGACCGGCTGGACCAGCTGCCCGAGGCAGAGCGCCGCCTGATTGAGGAGGAGCTGGCGGTGCGGGAGTTTGTGCCCACTATCCGCCAGATCTCGTCTGTTTCGAGTTTTTCCACACCCAGCACCTGGACCGTCGAGACCGACAAAGGCCCGGCCCAGTTTGTGCTGAAGGCTGAGGAAGACATTCGCCGCCTGGCCGGGCGCACGCGCCTGCTGATTGCCGCCGGAGACGGCATGCAGTTTCGCGTGCCCGATACCACGGTACTGGATAAGCACTCTCGGCGCTTGCTAGAGCGTTTTTTATAAAAAGAGAGCACCAATTGGCCGTTGCAGGCCTGTGGCCAGCAGGTAAAAACTCTGTTTTTTGCTGAAAAGGAAAAAAAGGGCTTAATTCCCCCTTCTTTTTGCCGTAATGAATGTACGAAGAGGCTGTAAAGCAGTCCTATTTTTCCATTCATGAAGGGCCATTGCCATGCAACTGCCACCTGTCGATCGTTCGCCAAACTGGCGTCCTCAGGGCGCTGATTTGTATTCCACTGGCGCTTCAGGCGCCCCTGCGGTGCGTCCCATCAACGCGCCCAACCCGGTAGAGTCCATGGACCGCCTGGGAGAAGGCGCCATCGTGCGCGAGCCCGACAAGCCCTCCGCCCCCGATTCGCCCAATCGCGACTGGACGGAGGTCAAGAAAAAGGACACGGCCGAGGAGCCGCCCGAGCCGCCCAAAGAGCCCATCTCCAAGCAGCTGATCGAGTTCCTCCAGTCCATGTGGCGGGCCAGCGGCAGCGCGATTGAGCTGGCGCAGGACATCCACAAGATGACCTTGCAGGAGCGCCTGGCCCAGCAGGTCAAGGAAGAGCCGCTGACCTATTCGGACCCCAAGATCAAGCGCACCTCCGGCCTGTAATCCATTGCCCAGTCACCCATGTCGCTGTTGCTTTGCCTGGACACGAATGAATTGGACACGGAATAAGGCCGCAGGCAGGCATTTCTTCTGTTTGCATTTGCTATTGAATAAATAGCTGGCTGCGCTTGCTGTATAAGCGCTCAGCGGCGTTTTGGCGTCCAATGCGCGGCCGCTCATCCCGTCAGGGCTTGGGCATTGGGTTGTCCGATGCCACTTCTGCCTGTGCGGCCCGCTTGCGCTCCCGTTCGGCGCGGTACTTGGCGGCAAAAACCCGCACTTCGGCATAAGACACAAAGTTGTCGTGATCGGTGTCGGTTTCGTCAAAGGCGGCAGACAGGCGCGGAAACAGCACGACTTCACTGCGGCTGAGCTTGCCGTCGCTATTGAAGTCGAGCATCTTGAACTCCTGCATGGCCTTGACTTCGCCCTTGGAAAGCGGGGCCGCAGCCGGGGCGCTGGCCGCTGCCCTGGCGGGGGCGGCGGCCACCCCGGGCGGGTTGGCAAGGGCCACGCTGCAGCCCAGGGTGGTCAGCAGTGCCAGCAAAATTTTCATGCGCAAGGCTCCTTGGATCGAACGGGTCATGGTGGCACACCTGCGGCCGCCTGGCGGGTTTGCAACGCGGCGCACGCAGGCTGTCACCGGGTGTTGCATTCTTTTGCCGGGCGATCACGGTTTGCACAGGGCCCGTTCACGCTGCCTTCGCGTCCCATGGGCATGGCACGCATCATGGGGCGGACGGGGGGGCCTGGTTGGCGATACCGCTGCTCACATGGCCTGCAGGCACATGGCGGGCTGCGGAGGTCGCGTGACCCGTCTGGTCGTCGAAAAAGAAATCGGGTTCGAACTCGCGCAGGAATGGACCTTTTTCCAGTCCACCCAGGAACATGGCCTCATCCACCGCCAGGTTCCATTTCATCAACGTATTGATCGCGCGCTCATGCGCTGGCGCGCTGCGGGCGGTGACCAGCGCAGTGCGCAGGCGCATGCCCGACACATCGGCCTGCTGCTGAAGCTGGTGCAATGCAGCCAGCAGGGGTTTGAAAGGACCGCCCGACAGGGGGAGCGCGGCTTTGCTGATCTCGTGCGTCTGGAAGGCCGCGAGCCCTTCGGCTTGGTAGACGCGCTCGGCTTCGTCCGAAAACAAAACGGCATCGCCGTCGAAGGCAATGCGTAGCTCGTTGGGGTAGTTGGAGCCAGCGGCGGCCGAGTCTGTGAGTACGCGCGCTGCCGGGAAGCCCAATGCCAGCGCTTCGCTCACATCCTTTTCGTTGGCCGACAGGAACAGGTGCGCGCCCAAGGGGCGCAGGTACTTGAACGGATCCCGTCCCTGGGTGAACACCCCCCGCTCCAGCGGCAGGCCCGCGTTATGGGCCGAGTGAAAGATGCGCAGCGCACTGACGGGATCGTTGCGCGAGAGGATGACGACCTCCACGGGCCTGGCCTGGGGCGTGTTGAACGCCAGCAGCTTGTTCACCAGCGCAAAGGCCACGCCAGGTTTCGCCGGGACATGCAGCCGTTGCTGCTGCAGCTCCATGTAAGGGCGCGGGTCCAGTGGGTCGAAGAGGCGGTTTTCCTCCTCGAAATCGAACAGCGCGCGCGACGAAATCGCCACCACCAGCTTGTCGTCCAATGTCACGGCCATAAAGTCACTTCACGAACTGGTTCAGCTGGATGATCGGCAGCAGCACCGCCAGCACGATCAGCATCACCACCAGGCCCATGGCCACGATGAGCAGCGGCTCCAGGATGGTGGCCAGCTGCATGGCGCGGCGCTGCACTTCGGTGGACAGCTGGGTGGCTGCGCGCTGCAGCATCACCGGCAGTTGGCCGGTCTGCTCGCCCAGGCGCGCAAACATCGACAACAGGCCGGGAAAGCGCTTTTTCTGCGCCAGTGCCGAGGCCAGCGGGGCGCCTTCGCGCACCAGCACCAGCGCATCGAGCGCGTCGGCGCGCAGCGCGCGGTTGTTCAGGGTTTCGGCGGCGGCCTGCAGGGCCTTGAGGATGGGCACGCCCGCGCTGGCCAGCATGGCCAGCGTGCTGGCAAAGCGCGCCGCGTTGTAGCCGCGTGCCAGCTTGCCCACCAGGGGCAGGTTCAGCCAGGCGGCATCGAATTTTTGGCGAAAACGCTCAATGGTCAAGGCCCAGCGTGCGCCTGCAGCTATCAAAATGAAAGCAACCAGCATCAGCCAGCCATAGCTGCGCACCACCGCGCTCAGGCCCAGCATGGCCACCGTGAGGAAGGGCAGGGCGCGTTTGGTGCCGGCAAACACGCTGGCCACTTGCGGCACCACATAGCTCACCAGAAACAGCACGATCACGATGGCGATCACGGTGACGATGGCCGGGTACAGCGCCGCGCCCATCAGCTTGGCCTTCAGGGCCTGGCGCTCTTCGAGGTCGTCGGCCAGGCGCTCCAGCACCAGGCCCAGGTTGCCGCTGTGCTCGCCGGCACCGATCACGGCGCAGTAGATGTCCGAGAACTCGCGCGGGTGCTGGGCCAGCGCGCGGGCAAAGGTGGCGCCGGCGTTCACCTCGGCGCGCAAGGCGGCCACCAGGTGGCGCTGGCGCTCGTCGTCGGCTTCGTCGGACAGGGCGGTGAGCGCGCGCTCCAGCGGCAGGCCCGATGCCACCAGCCCCGCCAGCTGGCGCGTCCAGACCGACAGGGCCGAGGCGCCAAACACCGGGCGGGTGAAAAGGCGTTGCCCGAGGCCGGCGGGTGCGCCGTCGAGCGACTGGCCGGTTTGCACGGGCTCCACGCTCAAGGGCACCAGCGCCTGGGCCCGCAGCAGGCTGCGGGCCGACTTGGCTGTGTCGGCTTCCATCAGGCCCTTGCGGGTCTGGCCCTGGGCGTCCAGGGCTTCAAAAGAAAAAGCGGGCATGTGGGGGTGAAATGCAGGAGCGGTCAGGCGCAATCAGCCAGCCCGTGATGGTAGCCGCTGCCCGTGGTGCGGCGCCGCTTGGGCGTGCTTCACGCCATCTCGGCCAGGGCCTGGGCGGCAATGTCCAGCGAGCGCAGGCGCAGCGCCGGGTCGAACACATCGCTGACCAGCATGAATTCGTCGGCGCCGGTGGCCTGGTGCAGATGGGCCAGGCCGGCGCGCACTGTTTCGGGCCCGCCGATCACGGCGGCGGCCAGAAAGTCGCCAATGGCCGCCCGCTCTTGCGGCTGCAGGTTCGCGGCAAAGTTCTCGATGGGCGGCAGCAGGCGGCGGCGGTCGCCCGTCAGGATGCCCAGCACGCGCTGGTAGGTGCTGCTGGCCAGAAAATCGGCCTCCGCGTCGGTGGGCGCCGCGATCAGCGGCACGCCAATGGCCACATAGGGCTTGGGCCATTGGGCCGATGGCCGGTAGAGCTGGCGGTACAGATCGAGCGCCTGGTGCAGCAGGCGCGGTGCAAAGTGCGAGGCAAAGGCGTAGGGCAGGCCGCGTTCGGCCGCCAGCTGCGCCGAAAACAGGCTGGAGCCCAGCAGCCAGAGGGGCACGTTGGTGCCCGCGCCGGGCATGGCGATGAGGCGCTGGCCCGGCTCGGCTGGCGCCAGCAGGCGCTGCAACTCGGCCACGTCCTGCGGAAAATCGTCGGCGGTCTCCACGCGGCTGCGGCGCAGCGCGCGCATGGTGGCGGGGTCGGTGCCGGGCGCGCGGCCCAGGCCCAGGTCGATGCGGCCGGGGTAGAGCTCGGCCAGCGTGCCAAAGGCCTCGGCCACCACCAGGGGTGCATGGTTGGGCAGCATCACGCCGCCCGAGCCCACGCGGATGCGCTGCGTGCCCCCGGCAATGTGGCCCACCAGCACGGCGGTGGCCGAGCTGGCAATGCCGGCCATGTTGTGGTGCTCTGCCAGCCAATAGCGCGTAAAACCGAGCGATTCGGCGTGTTGCGCGGTGCGCAGGGCCGTCTGCAGTGCCTGGGCGACGGTGCCGCCCTCGCGCACGGCAACCAGATCGAGCATGGAAAGGGTGGGGCGTTGGGTGGCAGTCATGGCCCGATTGTCGGCGCTGGGCGCCCTGGCTGCTGCCGGGGCTGGGGGATCTGGTCCATCTGGCAAGGTCGGCACACTGCGCTGGCGACGACATTGCCAATTTTTGGTAGCCAAGACACAGAACCGATCACAAAATGTTGCAAAACCACCGGAGCCGCACGTTGCGCGATGCGTGGCTGACGTTTTGCAGAGGGGGCAGCATGGGCTTTTTCAGTCGATTTTTCAGAATCCGTGAACAGGATGCCTCCAGCCCGGAAACCACCTGGGCGGTGGAAGACAACGGCAGCGAACTGGTGCTGGATGCCGAATACGCCACCATGCTGGTGACCGAGATCGACATCGACGCGGCCATTGCCAGCCATGAAGGCTGGCGCTTGCAACTGCAGGACATGGTGCATGGCCGCTCCAGCGAGGTCATGCGGCCCGAGCGCATCTGCCAGGACGACCGCTGCGACCTGGGCCGCTGGCTCAACGGAGCGGGCCGTGACCGGCTGGGGCATTACCCGGCGTTTGACATGCTGGTGGCGCGGCACCGGCATTTTCACCAGCACGCTGCAGCGGTGGTCACCTGTTTCCAGGCGGGAGAGCAGGCCCAGGCCGTGCAGCTGCTCAACGGCCGTTGTCGCCATGCCTCCAACCAGGTGCTGCTCTTGCTCAAGGAACTCAAGCGCGGGCTGGGGCGCTGACCCGTGTCGCCAAATGCTACTGAATCAATAGCTTTTGGCGCTTTCCCTGTCAGGGGTTTGGGCGATTTTTAAGGGGCGAAAACGACTGTTCCAGCTGCCAACCCGTATCCAGCGCTATGTCCCGCAGGCTGTGCCCCGCCAGGGTGTAGTGGATTTCGGTGCCGGCGGGTGCGCCCAGGGTTGGCAACAGCGCGCGCAGGGCGCTGCGTACGGCCTGCACGTCGTGGGCATTGATGTCGATGCGGATATAGGCGGCAGGCCGCAGCCCATCGGGGCGCCGCTCGCCCAGCGAATCGCCCCAGCCCACCACCAGCCCCAGGCTCTGCGCGCGCAGCATCTGGTCAATGGTGTCCTCGCGGCGGTGCAAAGGGTCTGACTCGTCGTGTCGGCGGCCGACCGGAATTTTCACGAAGATGAAGCCGGCGATCGCTTCGGTGGTAGTGAAATGGCCGTTGAATGGTGCGGGCGCCGCAGCGGGCGCAGGAGAGGGTGGGTGGGCCATCCGGCCGATTTTAGGGCGCCTGTCCCCAGCAGGGTTACTGCGCCCCGTGGTGTCGCAGTGCCGGGCATGTCAGTAGCTGCGGCCACCCTTGTACATCGCGTGCTGGCGCCGCTGCAGCGTGGCCGCCTCGCCGAGCCGGGCCATGGCCGCGCCAGCGTGCGCGTGGGTGATGGCCATGCCCAGCGCATCGGCGGCGTCGGTGCCGGGCAGGCCCGGCAGCTGCAGCAGGCGGCGCACCATCTCCTGCACCTGCGTCTTGGCGGCGCGGCCATGGCCGACCACGGCTTTTTTCATCTGCAGCGCGGTGTATTCGGCCACGGGCAGGTTGCTGGCCACCAGGGCGGTAATGGCCGCGCCACGGGCCTGGCCCAGCAGCAGGGTGGACTGGGGGTTGACGTTGACGAAGACGATCTCGACGGTGGCCACGTCGGGCTGGTAGCGCGCCGCCACCTCGCTGATGCCGTCAAACAGCACTTTCAGCCGGCCAGGCAGATCGCCCAATGCCAGCGCGGTGGTGCGGATGGTGCCGCTGGCCACATAGCTCAGCCGGTGGCCGTCCACATCGATCAGGCCGAAGCCCGTGGTCTGCAGGCCGGGGTCGATTCCCAGAATTCTCATGTGCTATTGAAAGGGTAGCTGCTGACGCTTGTCAGTCGGGCGCTAGAGGCGGTTTTTATCCGAAAAACTTCTGCGAAAAAGAAGGGCGCCAAGCGTGGCAGGCATGGGGCGATGATACGGGCCGGGCGCAGTGCACCGGGGCCAAATCCGGGACAATGCGCGCTTTTGTGCATTCAGCCTTTGCAGGATTTTCATGACCGAAGCCACCTCCGCGCTCCCGCCGCTGCCTGACCACCTGTCCATCGACCCGCGCAGCCCGCACCATGTTGCCGCCGTGTTCGAGCACGACATCGGCATCCGTCTGAACGACAAGGACCGTTTCGATGTCGAGGAATACTGCATCAGCGAAGGCTGGGTCAAGGTGCCCGCGGGCAAGACGCTCGATCGCAAGGGCAAGCCGCTGCTGATCAAGCTCAAGGGCAAGGTAGAAGCGTTCTACCGTTCATGACTATCCCCGCCACGGCGCCCGCCGGTGGCTTTGACTGCACAGCCCATGCGATGAATCCGGTGGGCGAATCCACCCCGCTCAGCCCCTGGACCATCTACTGCGACGGCAGCGCCGTGCCCAACCCCGGCCGCATGGGGCTGGGCGTGGTGCTCTGCGCGCCCGACGGCACCCGGCACCAGCTCTCGCAGGCGACCCACACCACGGGTTGCAACAACGAGGCCGAGCTGCGGGCGCTGCTGCTGGCCCTGGGCGAGCTGCAGGCGCGCGGGGCCAGCGCGTTGCGGGTGTACAGCGACAGCAGCATTCTGGTGGAGCAGCTTGGCGGCGCGGCGGCCCGGCCCATCGCGCGGCTGCAAGACCTGTTGGATCAGGCGCGCACCCTGCTGCAGTCGTTCGGGCCGGTGCAGTGGCAGTGGATTCCGCGCCATCGCAACACAGAGGCCGACGCCCTGGCCCGCGCCGCGCTGGGGCTGGCACCCAAGCCGCCCGCCAGGGCTTTGGGCAAGCGGCGCAAGAAATAGGTGCTGGAGGGCAAGCGCCGACCCATGGCATCCCGGCCAGGGCGCGTGGCGTTGTTGCTCATCGGGTGGCGTCAAGGCAGCTCGGCGCTGCCCATGCGCGCCACGATGGTGCGCGTGCGCCCCGCCAGATAGGCCGAGCCCGGCGTCTTCTCGAAACGCTTGGGCGCGGGCAGCATGACGGCCAGGCGCGCGGCCTCCTGCGGCGACAGGCGTGCGGCCGGTTTTTTGAAGTAATGCTGGGCCGCGGCCTCGGCGCCAAACACCCCGTCGCCCCATTCCACGCTGTTGAGGTAGATCTCCAGGATGCGTTGCTTGGAGAGCAATTGCTCCAGCAGCAGCGTCAGCACGAATTCCTGGCCCTTGCGCAGCAGGGTGCGCTCGCCCGAGAGCAGCAGGTTCTTGGCCAGCTGCTGGGTGATGGTGGAGCCGCCGCGAATCTTGGGTGCGCGCACGGGTTTATCGGGCGCGCGGGCCTGGGCCTTGGCGATTTGCGCCTCGGCGCGGGCGTTGCGTTCCCAGGCCTTTTCGATGGCGTTCCAGTCCACGCCGTCGTGGTTGACGAAACTGTCGTCTTCCGCGGCAATCACGGCGCGCTTGAGGTGGTCGGAAATCTGGGGGTAAGGCACCCACTGCTGGCGCCACTGCACCTGCCCTTTGCTGGCCAGCTGCGCCCAGATTTCAGAGCGCTGGAAGGTGGTGGATTCGGGGGCGAGCACGGCCATCATCGCGATGCGCCCCACAAAGAACAGCTGCAGGGCCACCACGGCCACCAGCACCAGGCCCAGCCAGCGCAGCACGGCTTTCATGGTTGCGCCCCTCTCACACCGCGGCCTGCAGCTCGGCCAATACCTGCGCCGATGGCGGGCGCACGCCGCGCCACAGGGCAAAGGCCTCTGCCGCCTGCTCCACCAGCATGCCCAGGCCATCGCGGGGCACGGCGCCATGCTGGCGCGCCCAGTCCAGAAAGCCCTGCGCCGCTGGGCCGTACATCATGTCGTAGGCCAGGCTGCCGGGGCGCAGCACATGGGCCGGCACAGGAACGGCGTCGCCCGCGAGGCTGCTGGCCGTGGCATTGATGATGAGATCAAAATCGGCATCCAGTGCTTGCGGAGTAAGCGCTAGTAGCTCTGTTTTTTGTAGCAACGCCAGGTCGGCATGGGCCTGCACCAGCGCCTGGGCCCGGGCCAGCGTGCGGTTGGCCACGGTGATGTGGCGCACGCCCGCCTGCAGCAGGGGGCCCAGCACGCCCGCAGCAGCGCCACCGGCGCCCACCAGCAGCACGTCGCGCCCGGCCAGCGGCAGGCCGGCATTGCGCGTGATGTCGGCCACCAGCCCCAGGCCATCGGTGTTGTCGGCGTGGATGCCATCGGGGGCAAACACCAGGGTGTTGGCGGCGCCAGCGCGCTGCACGCGTTCGCTGCGCGTGGTGGCCAGGGCGGCGGCTTCGATCTTGAAGGGCACGGTGACGTTGCAGCCGCGCCCGCCGCGCGCGATGAACTCGCGCACGCCCTGGGCGAAGCCGTCGATGGGCAGCAGGCAGCGCTCGTACACCAGGTGCTCGCCGGTCAGCTCGGCAAAACGGGCGTGGATGACGGGCGAGCGGCTGTGCGCCACCGGGTTGCCCATCACGCAATACAGGTCAGCGGAAGAACTCATGGAACGCGGTGTGAAGTGAAGAGTGTGGGCCGGGTGCTGGGTCGTCTGGCGCGCCGCAGGCCACCGGAGACCGTTGCTCAGGGGGCGCGGCTTTCGGGGGAGGCTTCAAGGTTGGTATGAAGGGTCTGGTCGCGCGTGAACTTGAACCGCGCCACCATGGCAATCTGGTCGGCCTGGCGGCGCATCTCGGCATTGAAGGCGCCGAACGGGCCGGCGGCCCGCGCAATGGCCTCGGCCTGCCGGTCCAGCGCGGGGTTGCCCGACCCTTGCACCACCTCGGTGGCCAGGACGCGGCCATCGTGGTTCACGGTGACGATCATCGTCAGCTCGCCATACAGCTTTTTGCCGCCTTGCTCGGGGAAGTTTTCGGTGCCCTTGTCTTCGACCTTGCTGCGCAGCGCCGAGTAATAGACCGCGTAGGCTTCTTCGCGGGTGGCGGGGCTGATGTAGCGCTTTTTCGGGCGCTTGTTTTCTTCGTTGATGCGCTTTTCGATCTCGGCCAGCAGTTTCACGAGCTGGCGGCGCTTTTCCTCTTCGGCGGCCTGGCTGCCGCTTTGGCTGGGCTTGTGTGGATCGGGGGCGGGCAGGGCGGCGAGCTG
Source organism: Acidovorax sp. JG5 (assembly GCF_017939685.1). NCBI lineage: Bacteria > Pseudomonadati > Pseudomonadota > Betaproteobacteria > Burkholderiales > Comamonadaceae > Acidovorax > Acidovorax sp. JG5. Next base: position 333,620 of record NZ_JAGKSE010000003.1, on the reverse strand, counting down.
CTGGCGCAACTGGGCCAGCAACTGGTTTTGCTGCTCTTGCAGGGCTTCGAGTCGGCGCTGTGACTCCTCGAAATCGTCTCCCACCGCCGTGAGCGCCGAATAAGGCAGCGGGCTGGTGGCGCGGCCCTTGTCGGCCTCGCCGCCCCCGGCCATGTTGGCCTGGGCGATGGCCTGGGCCTTGTCGGGCCGCTCGTTGGACTTGGCATTGACCAGGATGACTTCGAGCGGCGTGTCCTGGAACACGCGGTGGAAGCCCTCGGGGTCGATGAAACGCACCGACAGCAGCGCTGCATGCAGCGCCACCGACACACCCAGCGTGAGCTGCAGCGTGCTGAAGCGGGTGAGGAAGGTGCGTGGTTTCACGAGGTCGGATTATCGGCGCTTGGGGGGGCGCTGGCCTCGGCTTCATTCACATCGACGGCGATGGCGATGGGGCCGGCCACGGCTTCGTCGTCCTCGGCGTCCTCCACCGGGCCGTCATCGCTGGCGTCGGCCGGGTCGTCCAGGCGCTCGACCACCGTGCCGTGGATGTCGAGCGTGATCTCGTCCACCTCCCCGAGCTTGACTTTGAGGCGTGCGCCGCGCGGCAGGTTTTGCGCGCCCAGCACGGGGAAGACCAGCGGAAGCTCGTCCGCCCGCACCAGAAAGCTGCCGCCCGGGCCTTCCTTGAACACGGTGGCGTTGAGCTCGGTGATGCCGTTTTGCTCCACGTACTTCAGCGTCCAGAAGCGCTCCATGCCGGCCTGGTAGCCGTTGTAGGCGCTGTAGGCCGCGTCAAAGCTGCTGATGATGGAGAACAGCTCGGCGTCCTTGGGCTTGAAGGGGGCCGCGAGCGCCGCTGTTTTGCCGTTGCGCACGCAGGCAATGATCTGCCACTGGTTTACCAGATCGACATAGCGGCGCAGCGGCGAGGTGGCCCACGAATAGCTTTTGACGCCAATGCCGGCGTGCGGCAGCGCCTTGGTGCCCATGCGCACCTTCACGCCCGGCGCCATGCTGGCCTGGCTGCGGTAGATGCCGGGCACGCCCAGCTCGGCCATCCAGCTGCCCCAGGTGCTGTTGGCCACGATGGCGGCCTCGGCCACGATCAGGTCCAGGGGCGCGCCGCGCTGGCGGGTGGTGATCTGCACGGTTTCCGAGCCGTTGGGCTCGGCCTTGTCATTGCCAATCAGGCGGAAGTTGTAGTCCGGCCGATTGAAGTTCTCGGGCTTGCCGCGCACCACTTCGCGCTGGGCCTTCAGGCTCTTGGCCAGGCGGTGCAAAAATGATAGCTGGTCGCGCACATCCAGCAAGCGCTGCGGGGTGTTTTCTATCTGCATCGCCGGGTCGGTTAGCCAGGCCTCGGTGACGATGTGGTCGAGCTGGTCGTGGCGCAGGTTGGCCACCACGGGCACGCGCTCGAGCCGGGTTTCGGTGCCGGTGATCTCCAGCGTGGCTTCGTTCACGGTGACATACAGCGACACCGCCGGGTTGGCGCGGCCTTCGTCCAGCGTGTAGATCTGCACCACCTCGTCGGGCAGCATGGTGATCTTGTAGCCGGGCATATAGACGGTGGACAGGCGGCTGCGGCCCAGCTGGTCGATGGCGCTGCCGGGCTGGATGGCCAGGCCGGGCGCGGCAATGTGGATGCCCAGCACCACGGTGCCCGTGCCCAGGCCCTGCACCGACAGCGCGTCGTCGATCTCGGTGGTTTGCGAGTCGTCGATGGAATAGGCCTGCACCGGCGCCAGCGGCAGGTCTGCGGGCGGCTGCGGCGCAGTGAGCTGCGGGAAGCCCGTGCCCTTGGGGAAGTTGTCGAACAAAAAGCGCTTCCAGTGGAACTGGTAGCTGGAGTCGATGGCGCCGGCTTTTTGCAGCAGATCGAGCGGCGCCAGGTGCGTGGCGCGGCTGGCCTCGACCACGGCCTTGTATTCGGGCGCGTTCTTGTCCGGGCGGAACAAAATTTTGTAGAGATGCTCGCGGATGGGCTGCGGGCATTCGCCGCGTCCCAGCGCCTCGGCCCAGTCGCTGATCTGCTGCACGATCAGTTTCTTTTTCTCGATGGCGGCCAGCGCCTGTTGCAGGATTTCGGCCGGCGCCTTCTTGAAGCGGCCCTTGCCAGCACGGCGAAAGTAGTGCGGCGCCTCGTGCAGGGCGAACAGCGCACCGGCCTGCTGGGCCAGCGTGGCGTTGTCTGAAAAATAGTCGCGCGCGAGGTCGGCAAAGCCGAAATCGTCCTCGGGCGCGAATTCCCAGGCCAGGGGCAGCTCGATGCTTTGGGCAATGGCCTGCGCCTGCGCCATCAGCTCCGACGGCGCGGGCTTGTCAAATTTCAACAGGAGGTTCGCGGCCTTGACCTTGACCCGCTTGCCCGAATCGAGCTCGACTTGGGCCGAGCTTTCCGCTTCGGACAGGATACGGCCGGCCATGAATTTGCCGGCTTCTTCAAACAATGCGTGCATGGGCGGCATTCTCCCATGGGTGCAGGGGGCAGATTTTCAGCGCTTGCCGACCCGTTGGGATGCAAGGCGATGCCGCAGCGAAGGCCGATGCCGCGCGCACCCCTATGATCCAACGCTTCCGCTACTGTGCTCTGGTTTGATTGAAATGCGTCTGGATGCCGTTGCTGCGCCGCTGACCCTGCTGGCAGTGGCTTTGCCGTTTCTCTTTTCGTACCCGCAGCCGCCCCTGTCCAATTTCTGGCCCCTGGTGGCGGCTTGGGCTTGTGGTGCGCTGCTGACCCTTGTCGTGGTCTGCCGTGGCTGGGGGCTGCGCCGCGCGCCGGCTGGCGCCCTGGGGTCCGGTGGGCGAGCGTTCCTGGCATCGCCGCTGGCGGTGGGCTTGCTGTTGGCGGCCTTGTTGGCCGCAGTGGTCGGGTTGCTGCAGTACTTTTTGGGCGACCCCGGCCTGGCACCCTGGGTGCAGCCGTCCACGCCGGGGCAGGCCATCGGCAACCTGCGCCAGCGCAACCAGCAGGCGTCGCTGATGAGCCTGGGCGTGTGGGCGCTCATGTGGTTGGTGGCACAGATGCAGGTGCGCCTGGCGGCGGCGGACACTGCGGCGCCGGTAACGCCCCTGCAGCAAGCGCTGCAGGGCGGCGGGCGCGAATGGCCGTCGTGGCTGGTGGGAATGCTGTTGGCGTGGGCGCTTGCGTTGCTGGCGGTGGCCAGCGCGGCCACGGCATCGCGCACCGGGGCGATGCAGTGGTTGCTGATCGTGGCACTGCTGGTGCTGTGGCGCGGCACCAGTGGGCGCCTGGTGGTGGGCCTGGCCGTGATCGGGCTGGCGCTCTATGCCCTGGCGGGATGGCTGCTTTCGCGCCTGTTGCTGGACTGGACGGGGTTTGCCACCGAGGGGGTTTTTGCCCGCATCGGGGGGGACCTGCAGGCCTGCAGCAGCCGACGGACTCTGTGGTCCAACGTGCTGTACCTGATCGCGCAGAAGCCCTGGACGGGCTGGGGTTGGGGCGAGCTGGACTATGCGCACTACATGACGCTGTTTCCCGGCGAGCGCTTTTGCGCGCTGCTGGACAACGCCCACAACCTGCCCTTGCATCTGGCGGTGGAGCTGGGCCTGCCGGTGGCTGCCGTGGCATGCGGCGCCGTGCTGGCCTGGGTGGTGCGCGCGCGTCCGTGGTGCGAGACCGATCCGCTGCGCCAGCTGGCCTGGGGTGTGCTGGCCATCATCGGCCTGCACAGCATGGTTGAGTTTCCTCTGTGGTACGGCCCATTCCAGCTCGTCACGGTGCTGGCGCTGGCCTTGCTGTGGCGCCGGGCGCTGCCGGGCTGGGTGCGTTCTGCGCGTTTTCTGGCCAGCGCTGCCGTGGTGGTGGTGGCGGTGGGCGTGGCGGGCGCTGGCATTGCGTGGGATTACTACCGTGTCAGCCAGCTCTACCGCCCCATGGCAGCCCGGCCGCTGGCCTACCAGGCGGACACGCTGGCCAAGGTGTCCAACACCCTGCTGTTCACCAACCAGGTGGATTTTGCGCTGTTGACCATCACGGCGCTCACGCGCGAGAACGCGCCGCAAATCCACACGCTGGCCACGGAGCTGCTGCATTTTTCACCCGAGCCCCGGGTGATCGAAAAGCTTATAGAGAGCGCACTGTTGTTGGGAATGGACGACGAGGTGGCCTTTCAGCTGCGGCGCTACCGTGCGGCCTACCCCGAGGAACATGCGCGTTGGGTGAGTGCCCAGCGCGCTGCCCCGCCAGCGCTGCAGTGACTTCCATCTTGGTTATGCCAGTCGCAGAAACTTCGCCACGGCCGGCAGGTGGCCGCCAAAGTCGCTCAGCGCATGGTCGCTGCCTTCGAGCAGCGTGATCTGGGCGGCGGGGTAGCGCGCCGCCATCTCCCGCCAGTCCAGCACCTCGTCGCCCTTGGCGATGATGGCCATTTCGCGGCCCGCAGACAGCGGGCACTCCGCGGCCAGGGCCTGCAACTGCCCAATGTATTCGGGCAGGAAGAAAAAACGTTCGGCCGGGTCGTGCCATGCCGTTTGCTCGCCGATATGGCGCGCAAGGTCCCGCGCCGGGTCCACGGCCGGGTTCAGCAGCACACTCGCGCAGCCCGTTTGCCGCGCCACCCAGCTGGCATAAAAGCCCCCCAGCGAAGAGCCCACCACGGCCATGGTGGCCCGCGGCCAGGCAGCAATGCCTTGGGCCACCCGATCCATGGCGGCCCGGGGCGAGGGCGGCAACTGGGGGCACCACCAGTGCACGGCAGGATGGTGTTGCGCCACATAGGCCGCCATCAGCCGGGCCTTGGCCGACTGGGGGGAGGAGCGAAAGCCATGCAGGTACAGCAGGTGCGTGGTGGTCATGGGGCTTTGGAGGGTGCTTTGGGTGGAAGTATGGAAGGGCAGCTACCGCCGTGCGGCGCCTGGTTTTGCCTCGCATACCAGCCCCGATTTTGCCCCGCTTTCCATCGCTAAACGACTGGTTTCGGGGGGGGGGCAAGCCTCCTCCGCGCTGGGCAGTCTTGAATTGCTGCGGGTGCTGGGGCCGACGCCCAGACCGCCGTGTGGCTGACATTCGATTCTCGCCTGCAGCGCCAGATGGCCATCAAGCGGAACACCTGGCGCAGCAGGGTCGGTGTGTGCCCCACGACGCCGTGGCGCCGATGGTGGCGCTGCTCACGGTGCAAGGGGTGGATGGCACCACCCTGCGCGCCCTATTGCAGCGCGCGCTGGCGCGCAGCCCGGCGGCGCGCTACGCCACCGCAGAGGCATTTCGCGACGCCTTGCGCGGCTGGGCGGCACCCGTTAGCGCCCCCACAGCGGCCAGCAATGCCAGCCGGGCTCTGCGGCGGCCTGTTTGCTGACGCTGCCGGCGCCCCAGGGGGATGCCGCCGTGCCTTGAGTACGCCCGGCGACCTGTTTACCGCGGTCTGTGCCGCGGGGCGGAAACTCTGATCAACGATGCCACCCAGGCGCGCATGTAGGCGCGCCTGCCACAGTTGTATGTCATGGCATCAATGCGCCGGCTTTCTTGTCGCTGCCCCCGCAGGTCAAGGGCCAACCATTCGCCCTGATCTATGCCGACCAGTCATCGCCCGGCGCCATCGTGGTGGATGACAAGGTCCTGGGTTTGTTTCGTACCCTGAGCAACCAGGCCGTGATGGAGTTCCGGCAGGCGGGATGAAGTCTCACCCGGCCTATATGAAAGAGTGGTCGTAAAAAAGCCCCGCCGGAGCAGGGCTTTGAGGATCAGGGCAGCCCTATAGCCGCTTGCCGGATTGGTTAGCGACGGACACCCATGAAGCTGCCCGTCGAGCCGTCTGTATCTGCAAATGTTCCGCTGGCCGCGCCCGTCAAGAAATTGAGGGTACCAGTGGCGGTACCGTCAGCATCGGTCAGGGTAAAGGCGCCAGTTGCCAGGTCTGTAAACGACAGGGTGCATGGATTGGTCCCGGTCCCGGTGCTGTCTATCCAGGTGCAAGTGACGTTGCCGTTGCCATCAATACGGATGGTGGTTGATCCGTCCGCTGCAACGGGGTCGGAAACCACCCATTCGCCCGAGTAGGATGTTCTTGACAAGGCCAAGGGCACTTCCGGATTCACGGTGGGCAACCCCAGTTGGGAGGCCAAGGCGTTGGTGGCAGCCAGATTCAACCGCGCGGTGTTGGTGGTCGTCATGTTGTTCTGGTAGCCCAGGTAGACCTTGTTACCCCGCTCCACAAACACACGCTGGTAACCCAGTCCATTGGCGACCAGGGGCGGGTTGCTCAGTGTCATGACGCGCGCGTCGCCCTGGGTTGTGATGGTGTAGGTGCCCGTGCCGATCTCTGTGCAGTTGCGTGCCGAGCCATTGTTGAAGCGCTCCTTGCAGGCGTAGTAAGTCACCGGGTTCGTGCCAGCGCCCTTGAAGGCCACACGAAGTCTGGTATTGCCGCTGTAAAAGCCCGGTGCCGTGGCGCCTGTACCCACCGGTGCGTTACCGATGTTGCCGAGGCTGACGGTGCTGTTGCCCCATGCCTCATCGGTCGGGTCTGGACTCGTGTAGAGAACGTTGTTGTACGTAAACTTGCCCTGTGCAAACACGCAAGGCGTACCCGTCATGGCACTGATCATGCCCTCCAGCGTGGCGCTGTTGGTGCCGTTGGTGTCCCTGAACTCGCTGGAGTTGCAGCCTGCAGTGGCTCCCTGGGTGCTCGCAATACCTCCGGCAGAGACAGCCGGGCTGTACTGCGTCACATAGTTGCTGCTTCCCGGGTAATAAGCCACCGCTGTAGTCAGGGGCGTGTTCGATTGGTAGAACAATTTGGCACCGGCCGGGAACTTGGCAGCGCTCAGAACGGTGGCTGCCGAAGCGATGGCCAGGTTGGTGTAGCCAGCTGCTGTGATCTGGTTGTACACGTCGATCATGGGGCGGTCGGCGATGTCGAATACGGCGCGGTTCGACCGGCCGGTTTCCATCTTGTCGCAGTCGTTGTAGCTGGAGTTGCCTTTGGCATCGCGCACCGTGCTGGTGTTTTCGCTGTTCAAGGCACAACCGACCCAGCTGGCCCCATTGAAATGCAGGTCTGCCTGGCGGTTGGGGCTGCCTCCGTTGTTCCATGCGGCCACCGCACCGTTCACGCTGTTGTAGCGGCGGCTTACATACTTGACGTTGTTCGAGGCATCCGGGGTGTTCTGCGCCAGCGTGGAAACGAGGGCTCTGACAGACCAGTTTGCAGAATCCGTGAAATTCAGGCTGCGCAAGGTTCCACCTGCTGCGGGTGTTTCTGCCACCACGGTGGGAGAAGCGGTCTGGTTGTTGATGGCAACCAGGGTGGTGACGGCAGTCGTTGGGATGCCAGTGTCTGGGCTATTGACCAGCGTATTGGCCTGGGCCAGCAACGCCGCATCCTTGTCCGCCGGGGCTGCGTTCTGGACACTGGGGTCTGCCAATGCAGTCAGTAGCGCCGGCAGGATTTCAAGCAGTCTGTTCTGGATGATCTTGTCCAGATCGGACTGTTTGATTACTGCGCCGTCGATGGCGCTCGAGCCCACAGTGCTGCTCAGCAGGGTGGATTGTTGCTGGGTGGTCAACACCACCATGCGTGCCACAGTGGCGGCGGCCTGGCTGTCGGCCGTGCTGTCCTTGGTGAAGTCTGCAAACAGCGAAACGTTGAGGCCGGTTTGGGCTTTGACGGAGGCTTCGGCATCGGCACTGTTGGCACCGGTGTTGGAAATCACGGATTGCACCAGCGTGGTCAGTGGGCTGACGACCGCAGGTTTGTCGGCTGGGGCCTGCATGGTGAAGGGGGTCGTGACGGGGCCGTGATCCTTATCGACGGCATCGGTGCCGACGACCGCGAGGATCGGGTACTTGTTGGCGTCTGCACTGTCAATTTGCAGCGTCACCTTGCCGTCGATGTCCGTCCTGCCTGAAGGTTCGCTGGGGTCGCAAACACCATTGAGGTTTTTGTCCAGGCATACCGTGGCTTTCTCGATCGCGCCGTCGACTACGGTCACGGGCACGCTGGTCTTGGCCGCCGCGGGCGGTGGTGCGGGCGTGCTGTCACCGCCACCACCACACCCTGCTACGGTCAGCATGGCAGCACCTGCCAGGGCAAATGCCAGTTTGCCGAGTTGCATCGTCATAAGTATCTCCAAGGAGTTTGAATCAAGCGGTCTGCAAAGCCTTCCAGATTCCGCTCGGAGCTAATTGAGCCGATAGTCGTGACGGATTGCATCCCATGAACATGGGGGGTGCTACAACCGCCGCTGCGGCGTTCTGGCGTGCTCCCTTATTCATGGGATGGTGGGTGGCTGGTGGTTTGGACGGCACAGGTTTATGCTGCTTGCGGGTTACCTATTCAAACCGGTTTGAGCCCAAGGGAGATGCCTGTGTGGCGTGTGCTGATTGTTGAAGACGACTCGCAGATGCGCGAGTTTTTTGCCGCCAGCGTGTCACGTTGCGACCGGTTGGCGCTGGCTGCCAGCATGGGCTCCGTTGCCGAGGCACGGGCCTGGCTGGACGATGCCGAGCACCAGGTGGATGTTTTGCTGGTGGACTTAGGGCTGCCCGATGGCAGCGGACTGGAAGTGATCCGGTATGCGCGGCAGCTGCATCCGGAGTGCGAGCCGCTGGTGATCTCGATGTTTGGCGACGAGGACAACGTGCTGGCTAGCATTGAAGCCGGCGCGCTGGGCTACATCCACAAGGACTCCACGCCAGAAAATGTTGCGGAAACCATTTTGGAGATGAAGCAGGGCGCTTCGCCCATTTCGCCCATGATCGCTCGGCGGGTCTTGTCCAAGTACCTGAGCTTGCACGCCACGCGTTCGCCAGCGCAACTTCAGCCAGGTGGTCCGGTTGCGCTCAAGAACACAGCATCTGCAATGGGTGACGGACAGGCGGGCCGCAATGCGCCAGAGCCGGTGTTGTTATCGGGCAAGGAGCAAGAAGTTCTGGAGCTGATCGCACGAGGGTTTTCTTATGGGGAAACCGCGCGCCTGCAGGGCATCAGCGTGCACACGGTGCGCACGCATATCAAGAGCCTTTACAGCAAGCTGGCTGTGCACTCCAAGAATGAAGCGGTTTATGAAGCGGTCAAATTGGGGCTGCTGCCGAGCTATTCCAGCGGCCGATCGGACTGACCACTGCACATGCGGCGTCGTTCTTTTGGGTTCTTGTCCTTCATCCGCCTGTTGGGTGTATTGCTGTGGTGGCTGGCCATGGTCAGTGGCGTACAGGCCGCGCCGCTGCAATTGACCTCAGCCCAGGCGACAGTTGAAGTCGATGGGCAGGTGAGGCATTTCGAGGCGACGCTGCCTTATGTGTGGGACTGGTGGCATCGCGGGGGCCGGGGGCATGCCGAATTCGAGATGTCCTTGTCGCTTCAGGACATACCGAAAGAGCCCTGGTTTCTGTATTTCCTGCGCCTTGGCAACGCTTACGAGGTCCGGCTCAACGGTGCTTTGCTGGACAGCAAGGGCGACCTGAAAACATTTGACCGAAACGACTACGGCCAGATCCCCCGCCTCATCACCATTCCGGTAGGTTTGCTGCGGCAAGACAACCTGATCCAGGTCCGAATTCGGGCCGATCATGCCCGGCGGGCTGGCGTGGCCAGCCCCTGGGTGGGGTCGCACGCTGAGATCGTGCCGCTGTATGACGCGGAGTATCTTCAGCGTGTCACGGGAACGCGGGTTGTTGTCATTGTGAGCCTGCTGGTGGGCACGATTGCTTTGGCACTCTGGTGGACACAGGTCAACCCGACCCAGTCGCCCGGAAAACAGAGGGATCCGCTGTATCTCTATGCGGCGCTCGCAGAATATTTCTGGAGTCTGCGCGTGGGCAGCGTGCTGCTGGAGACGCCGCCCTTGCCCAGGTTCTGGTGGGACATTCTGTTTATTGAGGCGCTCGGGGTTTGGGTAGCGTCCATGCTGATGTTCAGTGCGTTGGCGGTGGGTTGGCGTGGGCGTTTCAGTGTGGTGCGTCTGCAGTGGGCGCTGGCCCTCCTGCTGGTCACGGGGGGTGGCTGCGCGGTCGCCGCGCAATGGGGCTACAAGGGGTGGCTGACCTGGTGGTATGCGAGTCTGGGCGTTGTCGCTCTGCCGTTTGTAGCGCTGTACTGCTGGTCTGCGCTGCGCACGGGCAGCCATCTGCACCGGCTGGTTGCTGCCGCCTTGGTTTTCAACTTGCTGGTGGGCGTGCGGGATTGGGCTGTGTTTCGGGTGCAGATGACGCTGGGGGGCAATACGTTGATGCGTTACTCCTCGGTGGTTTTCGGCGTGTTGCTGGCCTATATTGTGTTCACGCGGTTTCGGGAGGCCAGCGCGCAGGTGCGATACCTGCTGTCCACCATGGCCCTGCAGATGGCCGCCAAGGAGCAGGCGCTGCAATCAAGCTACGAGCGGCTGGAGTTGCTTGCGCGGGAGCAGGAACGGGTGAACGAGCGCACACGCATCCTGCGTGACCTGCACGACGGGGTAGGGGCCCACATCAGTGCCGCCATCCGGCAACTGCAGTCGGGCCGGGCGAGCAACGACGAGGTGCTGCATACGCTGCGGGATTCACTGGACCAGATCAAACTGTCGATAGATGCCATGCACCTTCCTGCGGGGGATGTCACGGGCTTGCTGGCCAATCTGCGTTACCGGCTGGAGCCTAAGCTCAATGCGGCGGATATCGAACTGCTTTGGGACGTGGACCTGATTGAACCGCTGGAGCGGCTGGATGCGGTCGGCATGCGGCATCTGCAATTCATGGTGCTGGAGTCCTTGTCCAATGTGCTGCAGCATGCGCACGCCAGCAAGCTGCGGATCGAGGCCAAGGCGCAGGGACGCTGGGTCGTGGTTCGCATTGCGGACAACGGGGTGGGTTATGACACCGCGCGACCGTTGCGCAAAGGGCTGCTTGCGCTCCATGAGCGTGCCAAGGCCATCGGTGCCGCCCTTGTCATTCGCAGCAGGGTGGGCGAGACCGTGGTGGAAATCACGTTGGCCTGACAGGTCGTGGTGCCGGCAGGGATAATTGCCCATGGCCGCCGTTTTCGACAAACCTTCTTTCCCCCAGCGTTTTTTGCCCCTGTTCCAAGGGTTTGACTGGCCGCTCGTCCTGGTGGTGGCTGTGCTCGCCAGCGCCGGGTTGCTGGCCATGTATTCATCCGGGTACGACCACGGTACGCGCTTTGCGGACCATGCGCGCAACATGCTGATTGCCGTTGCCATCTTGTTCATGGTGGCCCAGGTGCCGCCCCAGAAGATCATGGCCCTGGCTGTGCCCCTGTATGCCGTGGGGGTGGCGCTGCTGGTGGCGGTGGCCTTGTTCGGCATCACCAAGAAGGGGGCCCAGCGCTGGATCAACCTCGGCGTTGTCATTCAGCCCAGCGAACTGCTCAAGATCGCCATGCCCCTGATGCTGGCCTGGTGGTTCCAGAAGCGCGAGGGGCAACTGCGGCCGCTGGATTTTGCCGCCGCGGGGCTGCTGCTGGTCATTCCCGTGGGCCTGATCATGAAGCAGCCCGACCTCGGCACTTCGCTGCTGGTGCTGGCGGCGGGGCTGTCGGTGATCTTTTTTGCCGGCTTGTCGTGGAAGCTGGTGCTGCCCCCGGTGTTGCTGGGCGTCGTGGGCATCGTGCTGCTGGTCTCGTTGGAGCCCCGGCTGTGCGCCGACGGCGTGCGCTGGTCCATCCTGCATGACTACCAGCAGCAGCGCATATGCACCTTGCTCGATCCCTCGCGCGACCCGCTGGGCAAGGGTTTTCACATCATCCAGGGCATGATTGCCATTGGCTCGGGCGGCGTTTTTGGCAAAGGGTTCATGGCCGGCACGCAGACCCACCTGGAGTTCATTCCCGAGCGCACCACCGATTTCATCTTTGCGGCCTTTTCAGAAGAGTTCGGCCTGGTCGGCAACCTGTTTCTGATCGTGTGCTTTTTGCTGCTGGTGTGGCGCGGGCTGGCCATTGCGGTGGGCGCAACCACTTTGTTCGGGCGGCTCATGGCGGGGGCGGTGTCGATGATCTTCTTCACCTATGCGTTTGTGAACATGGGCATGGTCAGCGGGATCTTGCCGGTGGTGGGCGTGCCGCTGCCGTTCATCAGCTATGGCGGCACGGCCATGGTCACGCTGGGGCTGGCGCTGGGCATTCTGATGTCGGTGGCGCGGGCGCAGCGCATCGACCCCAGCGACGCGCGGCCGGCGCTGTAATCGGCGCTTAACGGGCGCTTTCCCGTTTCCCTGTCGCCTTCCCTGCCGCCTTCCCTGCCGCCTCTTGCGCGATGGGGGCTTGCGGGTTACAACGCGGGTGCCAACCGTGTTTTGGCATTCATCCGGAGGTGTTTCCCATGGCGTCCAGGTTTGAGCTGAAAAAATCCAAGAACGAAAAGTTCGTCTTCAATCTGCTGGCGGACAACGGCAAGGTCATTTTGACCAGCGAGCTCTACGACTCCAAAGCCAGCGCGCTCAATGGTATTGAGTCGGTCAAGAAAAATGCGCCCGACGATGGCCGTTATGGCAGGCTGAGCGCCAAGGACGGATCGCCCTATTTCACGCTCAAGGCGGGCAACGGCCAGGTCATTGGCCAAAGCCAGATGTTTTCTGGCGAGAAGGCGCGCGACGAAGGTATCGCATCGGTCAAGGCCAACGCCCCCGGGGCGGCGACGGACGACCAGACGGCGAATCAGGCGGCGTAACCAGACGGTGCCATGGCCCCGCAGGGGTGGGGCGGTGCGCCGCGAGGGCATGCGCCCCTTGCGCCGCGCAGGGCATGGCGGCACGCCTAAAATGGCTGTATGTCATCACGCTCCCCCTCTGCCGCGCCCCAGCGCGCGTCCACCCTGCAACGCATGGATGTTGCCCGCCAGTTGCTCCTGACGCCTTTTGGTCTTGACGAAGGCCATCTGGCGCGTGCGCTGGCTGAAATTCGCACCCACCAGGTGGACGATGCCGATCTGTATTTCCAATACACCCGTAGCGAAGGCTGGAGCCTGGAAGAGGGCATCGTCAAAACAGGCTCGTTCTCCATTGACCAGGGCGTGGGGGTGCGAGCCATCAGCGGCGAAAAGACAGCCTTTGCCTATTCCGACGATATCTCCGAAGCCTCGCTGCTTGATGCGGCCCGCACTGTACGGTCTATTTCGGCTGTGGCGCAGGCGGGTCGTGCGCGAGTAGCTTCTAAAAAGATAGCAGGCGGGCGCAGCCTCTACCCCGGCGTGGATCCCATCTCCACGCTGGACAGCACGGCCAAGGTGGATTTGCTGATGCAGGTGGAGCAGCGCGCCCGCGCCAAGGACCCGCGCGTGGCCCAGGTCATGGCCGGTTTGGCCAGCGAATACGACGTGGTGCTGGTGGCCCGCGCGGACGGCACGCTGGCGGCCGATGTGCGGCCGCTGGTGCGGCTGTCGGTGACGGTGATCGCTGAACAGAACGGTCGCCGTGAAATGGGCTCGGCCGGTGGCGGTGGGCGCTTTGGGCTGGCGTATTTTGATGAAGCGCAAATTGCCCAGTATGTGGACGAGGCGGTGAACGCCGCATTGGTCAATCTCGAGTCGCGCCCCGCGCCTGCGGGCGAGATGACGGTGGTTCTGGGCCCCGGCTGGCCCGGCATCCTGCTGCACGAGGCCATCGGCCACGGGCTGGAGGGCGATTTCAACCGCAAGGGCTCCAGCGCCTTCAGCGGCCGCATCGGCCAGCGCGTGGCGGCCAAGGGCGTCACGGTGCTCGATGACGGCACCATCGCCGACCGGCGCGGCTCGCTCAATGTGGACGACGAGGGCAACACCAGTCAGCGCAATGTGCTGATCGAAGACGGCATTTTGAAGGGCTACATCCAGGATTCGCTCAACGCCCGCCTGATGGGCGTGGCGCCCACCGGCAACGGCCGGCGCGAAAGCTATGCGCACATTCCCATGCCGCGCATGACCAACACCTACATGCTGGGCGGCGACAAGGACCCCCAGGAGATCGTGGCCAGCATCAAGAAGGGCCTGTATGCCACCAACTTTGGCGGCGGGCAGGTGGACATCACGTCGGGCAAGTTTGTGTTCTCGGCCAGCGAGGCCTACTGGGTGGAAAACGGCAAGATTCTCTACCCGGTCAAGGGCGCGACCATCGTGGGTAGCGGCCCCGATTGCCTCAAGCGCGTCAGCATGATCGGTAACGACATGAAGCTCGACAGCGGCGTGGGCACCTGTGGCAAGGAAGGCCAGAGCGTGCCCGTGGGCGTGGGCCAGCCCACGCTGCGGATTGACGGGTTGACGGTCGGCGGAACGGCCTGAAACCCCAACGGGGTGGCGCCTCGGGCGCTTGCTTCGGCGCACCCCGGCGCCCGGTGGCCCGCACGGGGGGCGACAGCTCGCAGAGGCGGGCGCACAATCACACCATGCCTGCGTCGCTTTACAGTTTGCAGCAAACCCTTCAGTCGTTTGGCGATATCAGCCGTTTCCTGCGCGAAGGCGTAGCGGACGAGGATTCGCGCCAGCTGCGGGACAGCCTGGGTGCGCTGTCGATGCATATTGACGAGGCGACGCGCCTGCGCCGGTCCGGCGCCGATGCCAGTGCCGTCACTGCGCGTGTGGTGGAGCTGGTCCATTGCGCACGCGAGCACCAGCTTTTCCTCACGGGTTTGGGCTCTGCTTGGCACGCCCTGTACGAATTCGGCGCCTATCAGCGCGCGCTGCGGGAGTTGCGCAACGCCGTCGCCGCATGGCAGCAGGCGCTGGAGCGCCATAGCGCGCGAGAGGGCGCCTGCTTTCGGCAATTCGAACTGCTGGCCTGGCGCACGCTGGGCGAGGCCTTGCTGCTTATCGACATGTACGAGCACGACAGCGCTCCGCAAAGCGATTTGTCCGAGGCCTTGCCGCCGCGCGTGTCGGGCTGGCAGCGCCTGCAGGCCTGGTTGCGGCACTTGCGCGGATAAAAGCCTGCGCTCGCCAGCCGGGTGCCATTGCCGGCCGCCAGGGCAGTTGCCACTGCGCCACAATGTACCAAGCTTGCTGCGGTGCGGCAAACACTGTGCTACATTGATTCCCATGCAAGTTCGCAGCGCGTTTTATTTTTGGTTTTGGATCTCAGTCCCCGGCGGATGAGAGGACAACGCGCAAGCCCACACACCTCACCATACCAACCGCCGACGCTGAAGAGCCCGGCGGTTTTTGTTTTTCTGACCTTCTGATATTTCAATCCACGAGGAAGCCACCATGACGGCCCACGCCACCCCCGCTACCGATTCCTGGTACCGCAGCGTCGAGAAAACCAGCCAGACCGACGACGAACGTATCAAGGACATTACCGTGTTGCCACCTCCTGAGCACCTGATCCGCTTTTTCCCCATCAGCGGAACGCCGGTGGAAGCGCTGATCACCCAGACGCGAAAGAACATCCACAACATCATGGCCGGCAAGGACGACCGCCTGCTGGTGGTGATTGGCCCCTGCTCCATCCACGATCCCGCCGCGGCGCTGGAATATGCCCGCCGCCTGGCCGCCGTGCGCGCCCAGTACGCCGACACGCTGGAAATCGTGATGCGCGTGTATTTCGAGAAACCCCGCACCACGGTGGGCTGGAAGGGCCTGATCAACGACCCCTATCTGGACGAAAGCTACCGCATCGACGAAGGCCTGCGCATCGCGCGCCAGTTGCTGATCGAGATCAACCGCCTGGGCATTCCCGCCGGCAGTGAGTTTCTGGACGTGATCTCGCCCCAGTACATCGGCGACCTCATCAGCTGGGGCGCCATTGGTGCTCGCACCACCGAGAGCCAGGTGCACCGCGAGCTGGCATCGGGCCTGTCGGCGCCCATCGGCTTCAAGAACGGCACGGACGGCAACATCCGCATCGCCACCGACGCCATCCAGTCGGCCAGCCGGGGCCATCACTTCCTGTCGGTGCACAAAAACGGCCAGGTCGCCATCGTCAACACCAAGGGCAACAAGGACTGCCACGTCATCCTGCGCGGCGGCAAGGCGCCCAATTACGATGCCGCCAGCGTGGCCGCCGCGTGCAAGGACCTCGAAGCCGCCAAGCTGCCGCCCACCCTGATGGTCGATTGCAGCCACGCCAACAGCAGCAAGCAGCACGAAAAGCAGCTGGATGTGGCGCGTGACATCGCCGCCCAGATTGCCGGCGGCTCGCGCAGCGTTTTCGGCCTGATGATCGAAAGCCACCTGAACGCCGGTGCCCAGAAGTTCTCGCCGGGCAAGGACTTGCCCGCTGCGCTCGAATACGGAAAAAGCATTACCGATGCCTGCCTGGGCTGGGATGATTCGCTGCAGTCGCTGGCCGAACTGTCGGCCGCCGTGGTGGCCCGCCGCGCGCGCTGAGTCTGCGCTGCTGCGCGGTGTAAGCTCAAACCTTTGGTGGGGCCCGCCGGTGTGCGGCCCCGGCTTACATCCCCCTTGCGCCAGAAAGGCAACCCATCATGCACAGCGAAGTGTCGGTCCAGCTGACTGGAAACCAGGAGTTCCGTTTTGATCTGGAGGGCCAGGAGCCCATGGCGCATGAAGCCGGGCGCCACTGGCTGGACGATCAGTTCATTGCCCTGGATTGCGAACCCCTGCGCGCCAGTGGCAAGGTGTTGCTGGCCGACAAGGTGCTGACCGTGGCGCGCGCCGCCGGCGCCTCGTTGTTCAACGATCCCGTGTGGTCGCGTGATTTCGCCCGCGCCGCCAGTGCCGCGCTGGCCAAACCCGTGGTGCGAGTGGACGTGCCGGGCATGGCGGTTTCCTTCTGAATATTCAGCAAAAATAGCCGCTAGCGCTTATGTAGTAAGCGCAAACAGCTATATTTTTGATAGTGCCTGCAACAGCCGCTCGTGCACGCCGCCAAAGCCGCCATTGCTCATGCAGACAATGTGATCGCCCGGCTGCGCCGCTTGCACCACCTGGCTGACCAGGGTGTCAATGTCCGGCGCGGTCTGCGCGCGCTGGCCGGTGCCCACGCCCAGCGGCGCCAGGGCCGCAGCGGCATCCCAGTCCAGCCCCGCCGTGTGGCAAAAGGCCAGGTTGGCGGGCTCCAGCGCCCAGGGCAGCTGGCTTTTCATGGCGCCCAGTTTCATGGTATTGCTGCGCGGCTCGAACACCGCCAGGATGCGCGCATCGGGCCCGAGGCTGCGGCGCAGGCCGTCCAGTGTGGTGCGCAGCGCCGTGGGATGGTGCGCAAAATCGTCGTACACGGCGATGCCGCCCACGGTGCCGCGCAACTCCATGCGGCGTTTGACATTCTGAAAATCGGCCAGCGCCTGTGCCGCCTGCTGCACCGGCACGCCCACATGGTGCGCCGCTGCGATGGCGGCGAGCGCATTGAGCTGGTTGTGCACGCCAGTCAGGCCCCATTGCACGCGCGCTGCGGCTTCGCCCTGGTGCAGCACGTCAAAAGCCTGCGGGTCGCCCACGGCAGAAAAATCGTTCACTGCGGCACCGAAGCTGCTCACCGTGCTCCAGCAACCCGTGTGCAGCACGCGGGCCAGGCTCTCTTCGAGCCCGTTGACCACCACGCGGCCCGAAGGCGGCACGGTGCGCACCAGGTGGTGAAACTGGCGTTCGATGGCGGCCAGATCGTCAAAAATGTCGGCGTGGTCGAATTCCAGGTTGTTCAGCACCGCCGTGCGCGGGCGGTAGTGCACGAACTTGCTGCGCTTGTCGAAGAAGGCGGTGTCGTATTCGTCGGCCTCGATCACAAACAGCGGGCGGGTGTCGAGCGCCCCGTCGCCTGCGCCGGGGCGCTGCGGGGCGCCCAGGCGGGCGGAGACGCCAAAGTTCAGTGGCACGCCGCCAATCAGGAAGCCCGGCTGCAGCCCGGCGCTATCCAGAATCCAGGCCAGCATTGACGTGGTGGTCGTCTTGCCATGGGTTCCTGCCACTGCCAGCACATGCCGGCCCTGCAGCACCTGTTCGGCCAGCCACTGCGGGCCGCTGGTGTAGGGCAGGCCGGCATCCAGGATGGCTTCCATGAGGGGAAACTTCGGGCTGCCGTCTGCCAAGCGGGCCCGGCTGACCACGTTGCCCACGACGAACACGTCGGGGCGCAGCGCCAGCTGGTCGGTGCCAAATCCTTCGATCAATTCGATGCCCAGGGCCCGCAACTGGTCGCTCATGGGTGGGTAAACGCCGGCATCACAGCCCGTTACCCTGTGTCCGGCTTCGCGGGCCAGCGCGGCCAGGCCCCCCATGAAGGTGCCGCAGATCCCCAGTATGTGTATGTGCATGGGCGCAGATTCTAAGGTTCAACCAGAAAACGCCCTGTAGCGCTTGAGCGGTAAGCGTGAGAAGCTATGAAAAACATAGTGTCATCGGTGGCCTGTGGCCACCAATGGCCGTGTCGCCGCCGGGCCATGGGGTGCGCAGTGGCGGTCTGTCATGGGTTCGCGCCACAATAGCGCCTCCAACGCCATCCGGTTCTGCCATGCCAACATCTTTGAGCGCCGAAATCGCCAGCACCACTGCCCGGCTGGTCGTGGAAGAGGGGCTGGAATGGGGCCCTGCCAAGCGCCGCGCGCTGCGTGAACTCGGCCTGCCAGCGCGCACCCCGCTGCCCGACAACGACGCGGTGGAAGAGGCGGTGCGCGAATACATCGCGCTCTTTTGCGCCGACACCCAGCCAAACGAATTGCGTGCCCTGCGCCAGCTGGCGCTGGTCTGGATGGAACGCATGGCGGCCTTTCGGCCCCACTTGGGAGGGGCGGTGTGGCGTGGTACGGCCACGCGGCTGTCAGATATTTATTTGCAGTTGTTCTGCGATGACTCCAAATCGGCCGAAATCGCGTTGATAGACCACAACGTCGATTACGAGCCGCGCACTGTTCCGGGCTTTCACGGCGATTCTGTGGAGGCCCTGAGTGTGGGCAGCATGTGTCCTGAACTGGGTGAAATGATCGGCGTGCATTTGCTGATCTACGATCTTGACGATTTGCGCGGGGCTTTGCGCCCCGATGCCAAGGGGCGATCGCCGCGCGGTGACATCACCGCCGTGCGGCGCCTTCTTCAGGAAAATGTTCCATGACCGCGCCCATGACGGAATCTTCTGCTTCTTCCCTGCCCCCTCACGCCACCAAGCCGGTGAGCCGGCGCCGGGCCCTGTATGCCGGTGTGGCCGCAGCGGCCGCCGTTGGCGGTGCCGGCCTGGCATGGTGGCGCCTGCAACCCCATGCCGTGCAGGCGGGCGCAGAGCAGGCGCTATGGGCGCAGGCGTTTGATACGCCCGAGGGCGCGCGCCTGGCCATGGGGGCGTTTGCGGGCAAGCCCTTGCTGCTCAACTTTTGGGCAACCTGGTGCCCACCCTGTGTGGACGAGTTGCCCATGCTCAATGCCTTTTATCGCGAGAACCAGGCCAACGGCTGGCAAGTGGTGGGGCTGGCGATTGATCAGCCGTCTTCGGTGCGGAAATTCCTGGCACGGTTGCCGCTCGATTTTCCCGTGGGCCTGGCGGGGCTGGGGGGCTCGGAGTTGGGGCGTTCGCTGGGCAATCTGACGGGGGGGCTGCCCTTTACGGTGGTGTTCAGTGGGGACGGGCGTGTGGCACATCGTAAAATGGGCCAAGTGACCCCGGAAGATTTGCAAAAGTGGACCATCCTGCGCTGATGGAATCGCGCTGCAAAATGGCACTTTAACGTCACATGGCATTGGTAATGCCCTGATGTCAGCGGTGGAAAATGTGCTCCGAAGACTGAAGTAGGCTGAAATTGGAGTAAATTCGCGCCCTATTCAGTTTTATAGCCGTTGGAGCTCCCATGGATTTGCGAAAACTCAAAACCCTGATCGACCTGGTATCCGAGTCGAATGTGTCCGAACTCGAAATCACCGAAGCCGAGGGCAAGGTTCGTATCGTCAAGAGTGGCGGCGCCGTGGTGCAGCAATATGTTCCGGCCCCCATGCCGGCTCCGGCGGCTGCCGCTGCACCCGCAGCTGTGGCGGAGTTGCCGGCCCCGGTGGCAGCAGCGCCGACCGGTCATGTGGTGAAGTCTCCCATGGTGGGCACGTTCTACCGCTCGTCGAGCCCCGGCGCCAAGGCGTTCGTCGAGGTGGGTAGCCAGGTCAAGGAAGGCGAGACGATCTGCATCATTGAAGCCATGAAGATTCTCAATGAAATCGAGGCCGACAAAGCCGGCACCGTGACGAAGATTCTGGGTGAAAACGGCCAGGCCGTGGAATACGGACAGCCGCTGTTCGTGATTGAGTAACCCCTGCCCATGTTTAAAAAGATTCTGGTCGCTAACCGCGGCGTTCTTGCCGAAGGCAAGGCGAAGCAGATTGCCCTGGCACGCGCCAGCGTGCGGGCGATGAGCCGCGAGACAGCCTATGTTTAAAAAGATTCTTGTTGCCAATCGCGGCGAAATCGCCCTTCGCATCCAGCGCGCCTGCCAGGAACTGGGCGTGAAAGCCGTGATGGTCTATTCAGAGGCCGATCGTGATGCCAAGTATGTGAAGCTGGCCGAAGAGGCCGTCTGCATTGGCCCGGCGCCGTCGCCACTGTCCTACCTCAACATGCCCGCCATCATTTCGGCGGCCGAGGTGACGGATGCGGAAGCCATCCACCCGGGTTATGGTTTCCTGTCCGAAAATGCCGACTTTGCCGAGCGGGTGGAAAAAAGCGGTTTCCAGTTCATTGGCCCCACGCCCGAAAACATCCGCATGATGGGTGACAAGGTGTCGGCCAAGCAGGCCATGATCCGCGCTGGCGTGCCCTGCGTGCCCGGGTCTGACGGCGAGTTGCCGGACGATCCGGTGCAGATTCGCCGCATTGCAAAGGCCGTGGGTTACCCGGTGATCATCAAGGCCGCTGGTGGCGGTGGTGGCCGCGGGATGCGCGTGGTGCACACCGAGGCTGCCCTGATCAACGCCGTGCAGATGACCAAGGCCGAGGCGGGCGCTGCGTTTGGCAATCCTGCGGTGTACATGGAGAAGTTTCTTCAGAACCCACGCCATATCGAGATCCAGATTCTCGCCGACAAGCACCGCAATGCTGTGTATCTGGGCGAGCGCGACTGCTCCATGCAGCGGCGCCACCAGAAGGTGATTGAAGAGGCGCCGGCGCCCGGCATTCCCCGCAAGCTGATCGAGCGGATTGGTGAGCGCTGTGTGGCGGCCTGCAAGAAGATCGGTTACCGCGGCGCGGGCACGTTCGAGTTCCTGTATGAAAACGGTGAGTTCTACTTCATCGAGATGAACACGCGCGTGCAGGTGGAGCACCCGGTGACCGAATGGATCACGGGCGTGGACATCGTGCGCACGCAGATCATGGTGGCCGCCGGTGAAAAGCTGCCCTTCACCCAGCGGCAGATCGAGATTCGTGGCCATGCCATCGAATGCCGGGTGAATGCGGAAGATCCCTACAAGTTCACTCCTTCGCCGGGACGCATCACCATGTGGCATGCACCGGGCGGCCCGGGTGTGCGCGTGGATTCGCATGCCTATGCCAATTATTTTGTTCCCCCGAACTATGACTCGATGATCGGCAAGATTATTGTGCATGGCGATACGCGTGAGCAGGCCCTGGCCCGCATGCGCACGGCGCTGTCGGAGACGGTGATTGAGGGGATCAGCACCAATGTACCGCTGCACCGCGAGTTGATGGTGGATGCCAAGTTTGTGGCGGGTGGCACCAACATTCACTATCTGGAAGAGTGGTTGTCACAGCGCAAGCGGTGAAGTCACCTTGTGCATCGTTCTATGCTGGCTCCTGGCAACGGGTGCCAGCATTTCATTTTTTCTGAGAGGCGTGTCCCATGTTTGAGCTGAGTCTGATGTGTCCGGAAGACCGCATTGAGGCGGTGAGCGATGCGCTGGACGCGCTGGATGCCCTGAGTGTGTCGGTGGAGGACGCAGACGCACAGACCGACGCCGAGCAGGCATTGTTCGGGGAGCCGGGCATGCCGCCGCCCAAGGATGGCTGGCAACGCAGCCGGGTGGTGGCCTTGTTTGCGACGGAAGCCGCCGCGCGCGACGCGCAGCAACTCTTGGCCGTGCAGGACTTTTTCGCAGGCTGCCAGGTGCTGGGTCTGGCGACCGTGCCGGAACAGGACTGGGTGCGGCTGACGCAGTCTCAGTTTGCGCCGGTCGATATCACCCCCGACTTCTGGATTGTCCCCACTTGGCACGAGTTGCCTGCGCAGGCGCTGCGCAGCATCCGGCTGGATCCGGGGTTGGCCTTTGGCACGGGCACCCATCCCACCACGCGCATGTGCCTGCGATGGATTGCGCGCCATGGTGCGGCGGGTGCCGAGGTTGGAAATCCGCTGGGGCGTGTGCTGGACTACGGTTGTGGCTCGGGCATCTTGGCCATCGGCGCGGCCAAGTTCGGTGCTACGGATATTGATGCCGTGGACATTGACCCGGCGGCCGTCGAATCCACGGTGCAGAACGCGCAGGCCAATGGTGTGCAGGTACAGGCTGGCCTGCCGGACAAGGCCCTTGGGACTTATCAGACCGTGCTGGCTAACATTCTGGCCACTCCGCTGAAGGTGCTGGCCCCATTGCTGTGCGCGCATGTCGCTTCAGGCGGGCACCTCGTGCTCGCGGGTATCCTGGAGCGCCAGGCGCAGGAGTTGCAGGAAGCCTACGCACCGTGGATCCGCCTGGAGGTTGCCGATGCCGAGGATGGCTGGATTCTCATGACGGGCTCCCGCTGAATTTCTTGTGCCGCAGCCGATTGCCTAAGGGGGCGCCAACTACCATGGATCGCAGATGAGCCAGATTACACGCTGCCCGTCCTGCACGACCAAGTTCAAGGTGGTGGCCGACCAGTTGCGCATTTCCGACGGCTGGGTGCGATGCGGGCAATGCAAGGAGGTTTTTGATGCATCGGCCCACCTGCTGCCCTCGGAGCCGCAGGCCTTGCTGCCGGATGTGTCCATGACCGCCGCGCGCCCACCGCCGACACCTGTGGCGCGTGCCACCGATGCAGGGCGCGCCTGGGGCGCCCCCACAGCTGGGGACAACTCTGCTTCTTCCGCGCCATCCATGCCGCCCACCGACTCGCACGACACATCGTGGGATTCCTCTGCGCGAGACGCTGTGCTGGATGTGCCGGGCCCGGTGGTTCCTGCATTTCTTGTTACGGAAACAGCGGTTGCATCTTCCTTAGAGACAGAGACAGAGACAGAGACAGAGACAGAGACAGAGACGATACCGCAGTCATCCAGTCCATTTCCCTGGCGATCTGGTGTGTCTGCAGGTGCCACCGATATGGCGCCGATATCCGATACGTTGTCGCCGTTCACGCAGATGGGCGGTGAAGAATCGTCCAAGGAAGAAACGCCTGCGGTCGAGATGTGCGAGAGTCCGGCCGGCTATGAGCTGCCATCTGCCGAATGGCGTGACGCGGAGTGGCCAGAAGAGTTGCGGGGTGAAAATTCGACCGCTGCAGCCGGTGCGTTGCATCCACCTACGGAGTTGCTGCGCAAGCAATCGGTTGAGGAGCAGGACATTGGTGATTTCGCGGATGCGCTTGACAGTGCGCAGGCGCAGGAGAACGGGTCAGAGCAGGGTCCTGACATGTCATTCGATGAGCCCTCATTGTCTGAATCGTCTTCCTGCAAGTCGCCGTCCGGCATGGGGCTGGGGGATGCGTTGGATGGGAACCTTCGTGACAGCATGCCGCAAGATCAGCAAGAGGATGACTTGCACGACGGGGTTTTGGGCGCAGATGAGGTGAGTTTCGTGCGCGCGGCGAAGCGCAAGGCCTTCTGGCGGCGCCCCCCTGTGCGGGTGGCGTTGGGGGCCGTTGTGTTCGTGCTGTTGTGCACATTGGCATTGCAGGTGGTGCTGCAGGAGCGCGATCGCATTGCTGCCATGGATGCGCGTGTTCGCCCTTGGCTTCAGATGCTGTGTGAACCCTTCCAATGTGCGTTGGCTCCGCTGCGGCAGATATCGGATGTCATGATCGACAGCTCTTCATTCCACAAAGGGCGCGCAGACAGCTACCAGCTGACCTTTGCCATCAAGAACCGTGCAACCGTGCCCCTTGCCACGCCTGCCATGGAATTGACCTTGACCGATGCACAGGACCAGCCTGTGCTCCGGCGGGTGTTTTTGCCGCAAGAGATGGTGGCTCCCACGGAACTGCCTGCCTTGGGCGATTGGACCGCTTCGGTTGCGGTCAACGTGACCACTGGCGGGGCACGCGTGGCGGGCTATCGGCTGCTGGCGTTTTATCCCTGATCTTTCTATCTATCTTTTGCCATGGCTGTACTGATTTGCGGTTCTCTTGCGTTTGACACCATCATGACTTTTGAAGGGCGGTTTGCCGAGCAGATCTTGCCCGATCAGTTGCATATCCTCAATGTCTCGTTTCTGGTGCCCTCCTTGCGGCGCGATTTTGGAGGATGCGCTGGCAATATTGCGTACAGCCTGCGGCTGCTGGGTGGCGAGCCGCTGCCCATGGCCATGCTGGGTAGCGACGGCACCGACTATCTGTTGCGACTGAAGGAGTTGGGCATCAGCACGGCGCACGTAGGTCAGGCCCATGACGCCTACACGGCGCAGGCCATGATCATGACGGACCGTGACAACAACCAGATCACGGCATTTCACCCTGGGGCCATGATGCAGGCCCATGCGAACCGCATTGAGCCTCGGACGGATGCGCGTCTTGGCATTGTTGCGCCCGATGGTCGGGACGCCATGCTGGAGCATGCGGCGCAGTTTGTGGCGGCAGATATTCCGTTTGTCTTCGATCCAGGCCAGGGTCTGCCCATGTTCAGCGGAGCTGAACTGTCCCGGTTTGTCGAGCAGGCCACCTGGGTCACTGTGAACGACTATGAAGGCAAGATGCTGTGCAATCGCACGGGCTGGTCATGCGCGGAAATCTCGCGCAAGGTGAAGGGGCTGATCGTCACGCTGGGGGCACAGGGTTGTGAGGTGTGGGTTGACGGAGAAAAGACATTGGTCCCTGCAGCAAAGCCGGCCCAGGTGGTGGATCCGACGGGATGTGGCGATGCATGGCGGGGTGCGCTGCTTTTTGGGTTGGAGCGCGGCTGGTCGCTCGTGCGTTGCGCCGAGTTGGGCAATCGCGTGGGGGCTCTCAAAATTGCACAGCGTGGACCGCAGAACTACACATTGGACTTCACCCCAGCCTGACGCGGCGTGCATGCCGGAGTTTGCGGTCTGTGCTGCCGATAGCAGCCCAGACATCTGGCCACCATTGTTCTGGGCATAAAAAAAACCCGGTGCACGAGCACCGGGTTGGGCACTGAATGGGCCTGGTTTACGGCTTGGTGCCGGTCGGGAAGGGCCAAGCGGCCTGGGGGTTCAGCGTGGTTTGCGCAGATGGCGCGGCCGCAGGGGCCTTCACGGCTTTCTTTGCGGGGGCTGCCTTTGGGGCAGATGCAGTAGCCTTCTTTGCAGCCACTACCTTCTTGGCAGGAGCAGCTTTCTTTGCTGGTGCAGCCTTCTTGGCGGCCACTACCTTCTTGGCAGGAGCAGCTTTCTTCGCTGGTGCAGCCTTCTTGGCGGCCGGTTTTTTCGCAGTTGCCATCATGTTCTCCTTGGGTCAATTTGCAAAGAGCACTTCCTGTCTGCAGTGGACAGAAAGCGATCCATGGGGATGGAGAAGAGCTCCATCCCCATGAACACGGGAACGCCCCACCAGGCGGCGCTCTGCGGCGCTGTCTGTGTGGGGCGTGGTGTAAAAATCCATGGTGGTGTGATGCCTGCAAAAAGGGGCGCTAATCCCAGGACAGCGCACCACCGGACTGGTATTCAATAACCCGGGTCTCGAAGAAGTTGCGTTCCTTCTTCAAATCGATCATCTCGCTCATCCACGGAAAAGGGTTTTCTTCGTTGGGAAACAGTGTCTCCAGCCCGATCTGCGTGGCCCGGCGGTTGGCGATGTAGCGCAGATAACCCTTGAACATCGAGGCGTTCATACCCAGCACGCCACGGGGCATGGTGTCTTCGGCGTAGCGGTATTCGAGTTCGACAGCCTTGAGGAACAGCGCCTTGATCTCGGCCTTGAACTCTGCCGTCCACAGGTGGGGGTTTTCCAGCTTGAGTTGGTTGATCAGGTCGATGCCGAAGTTGCAGTGCATGGACTCATCGCGCAGGATGTACTGGTATTGCTCGGCCGCACCGGTCATCTTGTTCTGGCGGCCCAGCGCCAGGATCTGCGTGAAGCCGACGTAGAAGAACAGCCCTTCCATCAGGCAGGCGAACACGATCAACGACTTGAGCAGAGTCTGATCGGTTTCGGGCGTGCCGGTGTGGAAGTTGGGGTCCATGATCGCTTCGATGAAGGGGATCAGGAACTGGTCCTTGTCGCGAATCGACTGGACTTCGTTATAGGCGTTGAATATCTCGCTCTCATCCAGGCCGAGTGACTCGACGATGTACTGGTAGGCGTGCGTGTGGATGGCTTCCTCAAACGCCTGGCGCAGCAGGAACTGTCGGCACTCAGGCGCGGTGATGTGACGGTAGGTGCCCAGCACGATGTTGTTGGCAGCCAGCGAATCGGCGGTGACGAAGAAGCCGAGGTTGCGCTTGATGATGCGGCGCTCGTCTTCGGTCAGGCCGTTGGGGTCTTTCCACAACGCGATGTCGCGCGTCATGTTCACCTCTTGCGGCATCCAGTGGTTGGCGCAGGTGGCCAGGTATTTTTCCCACGCCCACTTGTACTTGAAGGGCACCAGCTGGTTGACGTCGGTCTGGCCGTTGATGATGCGCTTGTCGGCGGCGTTCACGCGGCGTTGCGTGGCTGCAGCAGGTGTTGCTTGCAGTGCTGCGGGGGCAGGCATTGATGCATGTACTTCCTGCAGGGAAGGGGCTGGGAAAGGCAAAGGCGGCTGTCCCGCCGGGTGGCTTTTGTGCAGTCCACCGTCCAGTTGATTTTGCGATGAGGGCTTGACTTCTTCGTCCCAGGTCAACATAGATTTTCCAGTGTTCGGATTATGAAAGCAGTGCTGCAAAAAGAAAAGCACTGAAGCGTTGTGCAGCAACGATTTGTTGCTTCACAGCACATGCGCAACGCCTCGGAAGAGTTCGAGGCGTTGCACGTAAAGTCTTTATTGGCAGGCTTCGCAGCCAGGATCGTCGATGGCGCAGAACTTGACGTCCGTGGCAGGCACCGCTGCTGCTTGATTGGCCGCCGCAGCGGCTGCCGCTTCCAGTGCGGTGGGCTTGGCATGTGCAGGTGCCGAAGCCGCAGTTGCGCCACCATCGGTGCCAGACGAAACCGAGTTGAGCTGGCGCGTATTTACGGTGCTCATCTCGACGTGGGTCGCGCTTTGTGTGCGCAGGTAATACGTAGTCTTGAGGCCGCGTACCCAGGCGAGTTTGTAGGTGTCGTCCAGTTTCTTGCCTGATGCACCTGCCATATAGATGTTCAGGCTCTGCGCCTGGTCGATCCACTTCTGGCGACGCGATGCGGCCTCCACCAGCCACTGGGGTTCGACTTCAAACGCCGTGGAGTACAGCGCCTTGATGTCCTGCGGCACGCGGTCGATAGGATGCAGCGAGCCCTTGAAGTGCTTGAGGTCCATGATCATTACGTCGTCCCACAGGCCCAGGCGCTTGAGGTCGCGCACCAGGCCGCCGTTGATGACCGTGAACTCACCCGACAGGTTGGACTTGACCGACAGGTTGCCGAACGACGGTTCGATCGACGCATCGACACCGATGATGTTCGAGATGGTCGCCGTGGGGGCGATGGCGACGCAGTTGGAGTTGCGCATACCGTCTTGCGCGATCTTCTTGCGCAGGGCTTCCCAGTCCAGCGTGGACGAACGGTCCACTTCCACATAGCCGCCACGGGCTTGCGAGAGCATGTTCAGCGTGTCGAAAGGCAGGATGCCGCGATCCCACAGCGAGCCCTTGTAGCTGGAGTACTTGCCGCGCTCCCGGGCCAGCTCGGTGGACGCCCAGTAGGCGTAGTAGCAGATGGCTTCCATCGACTGGTCGGCAAACTCCACGGCTTCCTGCGAAGCGTAAGGAATGCGCAAATCGTACAGGCTGTCCTGGAAGGCCATCACGCCCAGGCCCACCGGGCGGTGGCGCAGGTTGGAGTCGCGGGCCTTCTTGACGGCGTAGTAGTTGATGTCGATCACGTTGTCGAGCATGCGCATGGCCACCGTGATGGTCTTCTTGAGCTTGTCGTGGTCGATCTGGCCGTCCTTGATGTGCTGCAGCAGATTGACCGAGCCCAGGTTGCACACAGCGGTTTCGGTGTCGCTGGTGTTGAGCGTGATCTCGGTGCACAGGTTGGACGAATGCACCACGCCGGCGTGCTGCTGGGGCGAGCGCACATTGCAGGCATCCTTGAAGGTGATCCAGGGATGGCCGGTCTCGAACAGCATGGTCAGCATCTTGCGCCACAGGTCCGTGGCCTGCACGGTCTTGGCGGGCTTGATCTCGCCACGCGCTGCCTTCTCTTCGTAGGCGACATAGGCCTTTTCGAAGGCGGCGCCGAACAGGTCGTGCAGGTCGGGCACGTCGGACGGCGAGAACAGGGTCCAGGTGCCCTTTTCCATCACGCGGCGCATGAACAGGTCGGGGATCCAGTTGGCCGTGTTCATGTCGTGCGTGCGGCGGCGGTCGTCGCCGGTGTTCTTGCGCAGCTCCAGGAACTCTTCGATGTCCAGATGCCAGGTTTCCAGGTAGGTGCAGACGGCGCCCTTGCGCTTGCCGCCCTGGTTCACGGCCACAGCCGTGTCGTTGACCACCTTGAGGAAGGGCACCACGCCCTGCGATTCGCCGTTGGTGCCCTTGATATGGCTGCCCAGGGCACGCACGCGGGTCCAGTCGTTGCCCAGGCCGCCGGCAAACTTGGACAGCAGGGCATTTTCCTTGATCGACTCGTATATGCCATCGAGGTCGTCGGGCACCGTGGTCAGGTAGCAGCTCGACAGTTGCGAGCGCAGCGTGCCGCTGTTGAACAGCGTGGGCGTGCTGGACATGAAGTCGAAGCTGGAGAGGATTTCATAGAACTCGATCGCGCGGGCTTCGCGGTCGATTTCGTTCAGGGATAGGCCCATGGCCACGCGCATGAAGAAAGCCTGGGGCAGTTCGATGCGGCTTTTCTTGACGTGCAGGAAGTAGCGGTCATACAGGGTCTGCAGACCGAGGTAATCGAATTTCAGGTCGCGGTCCGCCTTGAGCGCGGCGCCCAGGCGCTGCAGGTCGTATTGCAGCAGGCGTTCATCGAGCAGGTCGTTTTCCACCCCCTTCTTGATGAACTGCGGGAAATAGTCCACATAGCTTTGCGCCATGTCGCTCTGGGTGACTTCGCGGCCCAGCACTTCCCGCACGATGGTGTGCAGCAGCAGGCGCGCCGTGGCGTAGGTGTAGTCCGGATCTTTCTCGATCAGGGTGCGCGCGGCGAGGATGGATGCCTTGTAGACCTCTTCCATCGGAACGCCGTCATACAGGTTGCGCATGGTTTCCGCCACGATGGGCTGGGCGCTGACGTCTGCACCCAGGCCGACACAGGCCGATGCAATGAGCGACTGCAGGCGTGCCAGGTCCAGCGCCACACGCTCGCCGCCGTCAATGACATGCAGCTGGGGGGCGGCAGGCGTCTGCTCTTCGGTTTGCCGGGCGCGTTCCTGGGTGCGGCGCTCGCGATAAAGCACATAGGCCCGGGCAATTTCATGGTGGCCGCCGCGCATCAGGCCCAGTTCCACCTGGTCTTGCACGTCTTCAATATGGAAGGTGCCTCCGCCGGGGCGTGAGCGCATCAGCGCGCGAATCACGTTTTGCGTTAGCGCATCCACCACCTCGCGCACGCTGGCTGATGCAGCGCCCTGCGTGCCGTGCACGGCCAGGAAGGCTTTCATCATGGCGACAGCTATTTTTTGCGGCTCAAACGGGACGACAGCACCGTTGCGCCGAATGATCTGGTAGTGCGTCAGCACGTTGGCCGCAGCGCCGCCGTGAGTGGGCAACCCCTGCGGGGTGGCGGCGAGGGCGGCGGGCGGGGTGTTCAAAGCAGCTTGCATGGGTGTCCTCTTCTGTGGGCTGTGCGGGATGGGCTGGCGGGCTGGAAAAGCAGTCGCGGAATTCGCAGGGTGCAACGGCTTTCAATCAGCAGCACGCTATATGTGGTGTGTCGTGAGTGTTCAAGACACTACCGGTAGTGTACAGCCGGGAAAACCCTTCCTGTCTCAAACAAGTTGTTGATAGGGCGCGAAGTAGGACATCGACAGGCCCGGCAAGCCCCATGCAGCGGGCTTTCCATGACCGAAATCAAGCAAAATAGGGCGATACAGGCGGTTTTCCGATAGCGAGCCGCATGGATATTGCGGCAGACTTTTTTTAAGCCGCCGGATGGCGGCGCCAGTGCTGATGTTTGCGTGCTACAGCGGCATCATCGGATGGTGTTGGCAGCGCCTCGGGTTTCGATGGGGAACCGCGCGAGGGGCCACGCGAGCAGGTTTTGCAGCTGCGTCCAGTTGAATCCCGGGCCGGGGTCTTGCTTGCGTCCTGGGGCGATATGTTCATGTCCCGCCACATGGGCCACGGGGTAGCGCCCTGCAAGGTCGGCGCACAGGCGGGCCAGCACCTCGTATTGCGCCGGCTCGAAGGTCCGTCCTTCGAGTCCCTCCAGCTCGATACCAATCGAGTCGTCGTTGCATTGGGCGCGGCCGCGATAGCAGGACTGGCCAGCATGCCAGGCGCGCTGGTCGCAGTCGACAAATTGCCAGAGGGTGCCATCCCGCTCTATGAAGAAGTGCGACGACACCTGCAGCCCGCGGATGCTTTGAAAGTACGGGTGCGCGTCCCAGTCGAGGGTGTTGGCAAACAACTGTTGCACTGCCCCGCTGCCATATTGTCCCGGCGGAAGGCTGATGGAGTGGACAACGATCAGGTCGATGCCGGCGCCATGGGGTCGTGGACCAAAATTAGGCGAGGGCTGCCTGAGGGCGTTCCGATGCCAGCCCGCGTCCCACAAAGTTCGCGCTGCAGGTTCGTCAGGCAAGGTCGTCATGTACGTCGTTGTCGTTCGGCGCAGCAATGTTCAAGCGGGCAATGCGGTAGCGGATCTGGCGCAGGCTGATGCCCAGCCGTGCTGCAGTGGCTGTCCGGTTGAAGTGGGACTCGCGCAGTGCGCGCACCAGGATCTCCCGCTCCTGCTGGTCCAGCCAGGCCTGAAGGTCATTGGGCAACGTGGCGCATGGGGGTGGCCCACTGGCCCCGTGCGTGCCAGAGGGTACTTCGGTGATGGGTGCTGGCGGGGCGGGCCGGGTGCCGAAGGCCTCTGCGGTGGAAGTGGCGCACTCCACATGCAGTTCGTCTCCGTCACTCAGCGCCACGGCGCGGTGCAGCAGGTTTTCCAGCTCGCGCACGTTGCCGGTGAGGGGATGGCTGGCGATGGCGCTCAGCGCACGCTCTGTCAGCGCCGGTGGCTTGATGCCCGATTCGTGCGCAATGCGGGCCAGCAAGGCGGCGCACAGGGCGGGCAGGTCCTCCCGGCGCTCGCGCAGCGGCGGAATGACGATCTCGATCACGTTCAGGCGGTAATACAGGTCCTGGCGGAATCGCCCCGACAGCACGTCGGCAGCGAGGTCGCGGTGGGTGGCGCTCACGATGCGCACGTCCACGGTCTCCTCCTGGGTCGAACCCAGGGGGCGCACGCTGCGCTCTTGTATGGCGCGCAGCAGTTTCGATTGCATTGCCAGGGGCAGGTCGCCGATTTCGTCGAGAAACAGGGTGCCGCCGCGTGCTGCCTGAAAATATCCGTCGCGATCCTGGTGGGAGCCGGTGTACGAACCCTTGCGGGCGCCAAAGAACTCGGCTTCCAGCAGATTTTCAGGGATGGCACCGCAATTGACGGCAACGAGCGGGCCGTCAGAGCGCTGGCTGCTGGCGTGCAGTGCCTTGGCCACCAGTTCCTTGCCTGTGCCGGATTCGCCATGTATCAGCACCGGGGCCATGCTGCGGGCCACCTTGGCGATGCGCTGCTTGACATTGCGAATGGCCTGCGAATCGCCCACGAGGCGGTCCAGCGCCTCGCCGGTGCCGGCCTGCTCGGTCGCACTGCTGCCTGGGCGACCCGGGCTGCGGCTGGAGCGCGGGGCAGGCACACCGCCGGTGCCCTGGATGGCAGATGCCACCACAGAGCGAAACTGTTTCAGATCCACCGGCTTGGTCAGGTAGTCGAATGCCCCTGCGCGCAGGGCCTCGACGGCGTTCTCGGCCGAGCCGTAAGCCGTCATGACCACGCAGCGCTCCCGGCGCTGCTGGTCCCGCAAATCCTGCAACAACTCCATGCCAAAGCCGTCGGGCAGACGCATGTCGGTGATGACGGCGTCAAACCGCTGGTCTTTCAGTTGCTGGCGCGCCTCCTGCACGCTGGAGGCGGTCTCCACGCGGTAGCCTTCGCGCAGCAGCGTCAGTTCGTACAGGGTGCGCAGATCGGGCTCGTCGTCGATCACGAGGATGGAGGCGGTTGGGGCGTTCATGGGTGCAGGAGCGATTCAGACCACGATGGTGTCAAAAAGGGTGGCATTTTCGGCGGGGCGTGTGTTGCGGCGAAAACCTACGGTGAACGCATTACCGCCGATCTTGCCGCGCGCTGTGGCGTACACCAGGCGCTGGTAACCAATGGAGGCGCCGTGGCGCTGACACAGCTCACGGCAGATATACAGGCCCAGTCCGCTGGATCGACTTTCCGAGGAAAAGAAGGGCTCGAACAGGTGGCGCTCCACTGATTTGTCCATGGGCGCGCCATCGCTCCACACCTGCAGGCTGATGGGCCCTGAGGGGCTGACGCGCGTGGTGATGATCAGGGAATCGTTTTCCTGGCTCTTGTAGCGCAGGGCGTTGTCCAGCAGGTTGAAAAGGACACGCCGCAGATGCTCGGTATCGAACTCGATCTGGGCGCCCTGGGCCATCAGTGAAATGGTGGCGCGGCGCTGCGCCGGATCATGGCGTTGCCAGTCAGCGCAGATCTGGGCCACGGATTCGTCCAGCATCAGTGTGGAGGCGGGCGCGTGGCTGATCTGGTGTTGCACCCGCGCAATGTCCAGCACCTCCTCGGCGATGCGCGCCAGGCGCTCCGCGTTCTGTCGCACCATTTGGGCGAGTCGTTTCTGGCCCGGGTCGTGCAGATCCTCTTCGAGCAAGGCATTGGCCTGGACAATGGCCGCCAGCGGGTTGCGTATTTCGTGGGCCACGGCAGCGGACATGCGGCCCATGGAGGCCAGCTTTTCGGTGCGCAAACGGGCCTCGAGCTCGCGCAGATCGTGCAGGAACATCACGCACAAGCGCTCGCCGGCCTCTTGCAGGGATTCATGGCGCGCGGCGGTCAGCCAGGTGCGCACATGCAGCCCGGTGGGGCTCTGCCCGGGGTGAAACAGGTCTGTGTCGGCCGTGACGGGCTGGTCCTGGCGAAACGTGCGTTGCGCCAGTCGTACCAGCGGTTGCCAGGCGGGGCTGTCGTCCAGGGCAAAAGGGGGCTTCAGCGCGCTGGGGCCGCCCAGCAACAGCAGTGCGGCAGGGTTGGCAATCCGCACCATGTCCTGACTGTCCAGCACCAGCACGCCGTCGGTGAGATGCTCGATCACCAGCGCGTTCACCTGGGACTGCACTCTCGCGGCCAGCTGGCTTTGCTGGGCCAGCTGCTGTTCGCGCGCCAGTCGCACCGACAGCTGGTGCACCAGGTAGCTGATGATGAAAAAGCCGGTGCCTGTCAGGGCGCTCTGGAGATAGCGCGCGGCGTCATCGCCCCCGTTGTGCTGGCCCTGCCACCAGGCCCAGGCCAGCAATAACAAGGTGACGCCCGCCGTCGTGCCCAGGGCCAGGGTCAGCGTGCCCAGCACAGCCGCCATCAGGATGGGCAGGCCGAACAGGGGCGTGTAATTCATCGTGCCGGCCTGCAGCAACTGCAAGGCGCACACGGCCGCCAGATCCACGCCGATGAACGGGAGCCATTGCGGGCCCGCCGCGGGCTGCGGAGGGGCGCGGCCTGTCAGGGCGCGCTCGGCCACGGTGGCTGCCAGATAGGCCAGGCACACCGCCAGCACGGCCGGCTCGGCTCCCAGGTTGATGAACTGGCCCAGGCCCTGCAAAAAAAGCAGTGCCAGCGCGACCATGACGCGGCCGGTCAGGAACCCCCGCCACAGGCGTACAAAAGGGGCATCGACGGCAGAAAGAGAAAGGCCGGCGGGCAGGAGAGGCATTGCGTCAGGCGCTGTGTTGGCGCCTGTGCTCGGCGCAGCAGTAGGCGTGCTGCCCCAGCATCAGGGCCTCAGTGCGTGGCACATGCAACCCGCAGTGGTCGCAGGCCACCATGTCCTGCGGCAGGGCGGGCGGGCGGGGCGCTGCCTTTGCGGCGCCGGATGCGGTGGGGCGGCGGCTGCGCCAGATGCCCACGGCCACCACCAGAACCACCAGCAAAACGAGGTATTTCATGCGTTGCGACCCAATACGACTTCCATCACGAAGCGCGAACCCACATAGGCCAGCAACAAAAGCCCGGCGCCAGCGTAGAGCATGCGCACAGCATTGCGCCCCCGCCAGCCAAAGCGCGAGCGGCCCAGCAGCAGGGCCGCAAAGGTGATCCATGACAGCAGCGAGAAGATCGCCTTGTGGTCCCAACGCCCTGCATGCCCGTAAAGCGTTTCCCCAAACAGCCAGCCAGCCAGCAGGGTGGCCGTCAACAGCACGAAGCCGGCGGTCACGAAGCGGAAGGTGAGCCGCTCCAGCGTGAGCAGCGGGATGCCGTTTTGCGGGTCTGCGGCCTGGCGGATATGGCGCTCGGCGCGTGTCATGAGCCAAGCATGCACTACCGCCGCGGCGAAAAGTCCGTAGCAGGCAATGCCCAGTGCCAGGTGCAGCGGCAGCCAGGCCGAAGCGGCCACATGCAGGGGCTGGCCAGGAAACAGCAGGCTCAGCACGATGGCCGCCGCGCCCAGCATCGCCAGGATCCAGCGGGCCTGCAACTGTGGGAAAAGCTGCCGCTCCACGGCATACATGGTGAGCACCAGCCACGCGGTCATCGACAGCGCGGGCGCGAAACCGAAGCGGGGGGCTTCGCCCCATAGACCCCACACCAGCACGGCGGCGTGCAGCACCCACGCCAGCAGCAGCGCGTTGCGCGCTGCGGTGGCGCTCAGGCGCGAGGACGCCGCCGCCGACACGGCATACGCGGCAGCGGCTGCCAGGGCCAATAGCCAACTGGCAGGGGAAGCACTGGGTAAAATCATGACTGACAGTTTAGCCTTTCGCCCACCGCCAGCGCCCTGGCGGGTCCGCGCGCCGATGGCGCTCGCGGGCACTACCGGAATACCCTATGGCATCCGCCCTTACCGACAAACTCACGCGCCTCGTCAAGGAGATGCGTGGCCAGGCCCGCATCACCGAGTCCAACGTTACGGACATGTTGCGCGAGGTGCGCATGGCCCTGCTCGAAGCCGACGTGGCCCTGCCCGTGGTGCGCGACTTCATTGCCCGCGTCAAGGAAAAAGCCCTGGGCCAGGAGGTGCTGGGCTCGCTCAAACCCGGGCAGACGCTGGTCAGCATCGTCAACCGCGAACTCGCCGCCACCATGGGCGAGGGCGTGGCCGACATCAACCTGGCCGCCCAGCCGCCTGCCGTGATCCTGATGGCCGGCCTGCAGGGCGCGGGAAAAACCACCACCACCGCCAAGCTGGCCAAGCACCTGATCGAAAAGCGCAAGAAGAAGGTGCTGACCGTGTCCGGCGACGTGTACCGCCCAGCCGCCATCGAGCAACTCAAGACGGTGACCAGGCAGGCCGGTGCCGAGTGGTTCCCCAGCACGCCCGATCAGAAGCCGCTCGATATCGCTCTGGCCGCCCTCGACTACGCCAAGAAGCATTACTTTGATGTGCTGCTGGTGGACACCGCGGGCCGCCTGGCCATCGATGAAGCCTTGATGAAGGAAATCAAGGATCTGTATGCCGCGCTGAACCCGGTCGAAACCCTGTTCGTGGTCGATGCCATGCAGGGCCAGGACGCCATCAACACCGCCAAGGCTTTCAAGGAGGCGCTGCCGCTGACCGGTATCGTGCTGACGAAGCTCGATGGTGATTCGCGTGGCGGTGCCGCACTGTCGGTGCGCCAGATCACGGGGGCACCCATCAAGTTTGCCGGGGTGTCCGAAAAGCTCGATGGCCTGGAAGTGTTCGACGCCGAGCGCCACGCCGGCCGCATCCTGGGCATGGGCGACATCGTGGCGCTGGTTGAGCAGGTGACTGCGGGCGTGGACATCGAAGCCGCCCAGAAGCTGGCTGCCAAGGTCAAGAGCGGCGACGGCTTTGATCTGAACGACTTTCTCTCGCAGATCCAGCAGATGAAGCAGATGGGCGGTCTGTCCAGCCTGATGGACAAGCTGCCGTCTCAGCTGACCGCCAAGGCCGGTGCCCTGGACATGGACAAGGCCGAAAAAGACATCAAACGCAAGGAAGGCATCATCCAGAGCATGACGCCCTTGGAGCGCCGCAAGCCCGAGCTCATCAAGGCCACGCGCAAGAAGCGCATCGCCAATGGTGCGGGCGTGCATGTGCAAGAGGTCAACCGCCTGCTCAAGGAGTTCGAGCAGATGCAGGGCATGATGAAAAAGATGAAGGGCGGCGGCCTGATGAAGATGATGAAGAAGATGGGCGGTATGAAAGGCTTGGGCGGTGGCATGCCCAAGATGCCGTTCTGATTTTTTGGTGTTTTTGGCCTCAAGCGCTTGTGTGGTAAGCGCTAGTAGCTATAAAAACAGAAGCAAAAACCGGTGCAAGGCCGGTTTTGGATGGATTGGATGCGCAGGTGCTCAAGCGTTTTCGCGCACCAGCACCTCGCCGCGCAGTGTGTAGGCCTTGGCTTCAGTGATGCTCACATCCACCATTTGCCCCACCAGGCGGGGTTGGCCGACAAAGTTGACCACGCGGTTGCATTCGGTGCGGCCCATCAGCTCGGTGGCGTCGCGCTTGGAGGCGCCTTCCACCAGAATGCGCTGCACCGTGCCCACGCGGCTTTCGCTGATGGACTTGATGTTGGCGTTGATGACGCTTTGCAGGTGCTGCAGGCGGCGCAGCTTCACATCGTGCGGCGTGTCGTCGTGCAGGCCCGCCGCCGGTGTGCCGGGGCGGGGGCTGAAGATGAAGCTGAAGCTGTTGTCGAAGTGGATGTCGTCAATCAGCTTCATCATTTTGTTGAAGTCGTCTTCCGTCTCGCCGGGGAAGCCCACGATGAAATCGCTGCTCATCGCCAGGTCAGGGCGGATGGCGCGCAGCTTCTTCACCGTGCTCTTGTATTCCATGGCGGTGTAGCCGCGCTTCATGGCCATCAGGATGCGGTCGCTGCCATGCTGCACCGGCAGGTGCAGGTGGCTGGCCAGCTTGGGGATGTTGGCGTAGGCCTCGATCAGCCGGGGCGTGAACTCGTTGGGGTGGCTGGTGGTGTAGCGGATGCGCTCAATGCCCGGGATGTCGGCCACGTATTCGAGCAGCAGGGCGAAGTCGGCAATTTCTGCCGTGTCGCCCATCTTGCCCAGGTAGGCGTTGACGTTCTGACCCAGCAGGGTGATTTCTTTCACGCCCTGGTCGGCCAGGCCCGCCACTTCGACCAGCACGTCGTCAAACGGGCGGCTCACTTCTTCGCCGCGCGTGTAGGGCACCACGCAGTAGCTGCAGTATTTGCTGCAGCCTTCCATGATCGATACAAAGGCCGATGCGCCCTCGACCCGTGCAGGCGGCAGGTGGTCGAATTTCTCGATCTCGGGGAAGCTGATGTCCACCTGGGGCTTGTTCAGGCGCGCACGCTGGTTCAGCATCTCGGGCAGGCGGTGCAGGGTTTGCGGGCCAAACACCACGTCCACATAAGGCGCGCGCTTGATGATCTCGGCACCCTCCTGGCTGGCCACGCAGCCGCCCACGCCGATGAGCACGCCCTTTTCCTTGAGGTGCTTGATGCGCCCGAGGTCGCTGAAGACCTTTTCC
This sequence comes from Acidovorax sp. JG5, assembly GCF_017939685.1. Classification (NCBI taxonomy): domain Bacteria; kingdom Pseudomonadati; phylum Pseudomonadota; class Betaproteobacteria; order Burkholderiales; family Comamonadaceae; genus Acidovorax; species Acidovorax sp. JG5. Next base: position 295,836 of record NZ_JAGKSE010000003.1, on the reverse strand, counting down.
TGCGCCTTTTCGCGCACCGAGCAGGTGTTGAACAGGATCAGGTCGGCTTCATCCACGTTTTGCGTGGCTTCGTAACCCTGGGCGGCGCCCAGCACGTCGGCCATCTTGTCCGAGTCGTACTCGTTCATCTGGCAACCGAAGGTTTTGATAAAGACTTTTTTGGACATGGCGATTTCTTCAACGGGAATGCACGCCATGGCGCACAGGGGCGTCGTGGCGTGGACTGTGCACCACCGGGCAGGCCAGTGGTGGCAACGGTTATTTCTGCGCCGAATCCGACTCGGCGCGGAAGTTGCGCTCGACGGAGTCGCTGCCCTTGCGTGGCTGGCTCGCCTCTGCCTGGGTGAGGATCCAGGCAGAAATCAACAGGCCCGTGCCGGGTTCAATGACATAGTTGACCTTGAAGCTTTGCCCCAAGACCGTGTGCGCCATGACCAGCGTGTTCTGCGGGCTGAACAGCCGCATGCCAGGCGCCATGCGGATGGCGCGCCCGTTCAGGGTGGCATCGGCGGTGCTGTTGAGGGTGAGATTGCCGCGCAGCGCGGCTTCGGGAAAGTTGCGCACCATGCCCATGCCCGAAGGCACCTGGGCGGTGGCGGGGGTCATGGCCAGCACCAGTGCGGTGACCCATGCGCTCGCAAGGGCGCGACCACAGTGGCGAGGTGACGCGGTGGCCGAAAGCGACTTGAAGTGGCAGCGGTTCATGGTGTGTATCCAGAGGCTGTGGGGGCAAAGGAGCCCGATTTTATGGGCCAAGAAAAAAGCCAGCGCGAGGCTGGCTTTTTTGATTTGGTGGTGATAGGTGGATTTGAACCACCGACATCAGCATTATGAATGCTGCGCTCTAACCAACTGAGCTATATCACCGAAGAGCAATATTATAGAACAAATTTACTGGTGGGTGAAGTTCGCCGCGCGCTTGTTCACAAAAGCATCCATGCCTTCCTTCTGGTCCTGGGTGGCGAACAGCGAATGGAACAGGCGGCGCTCAAACATCACGCCATCGGACAGGGAGCTCTCGAAGGCCCGATTGACCGACTCCTTCGCCGCCATGACGGCGATCTGCGAGAAGTTCGCAATGGTCAGGGCTGCGCCCAGGGCTTCTTCCATCAGCTTGTCCAGGGAGACCACACGGCTCACCAGGCCGGCGCGTTCGGCTTCCACCGCGTCCATCATGCGCGCGGTGAGGGCCATGTCCATGGCTTTGGCCTTGCCCACCGCGCGCGGCAGGCGCTGCGTGCCGCCCGCGCCGGGAATGACGCCGAGCTTGATTTCGGGCTGGCCGAACTTGGCGTTGTCGGCGGCGATGATGAAGTCGCACATCATGGCCAGTTCGCAGCCGCCGCCCAGTGCAAAGCCGCTCACGGCGGCAATCACGGGTTTGCGGATGGAGCGGATGGTTTCCCAGTTGCGGGTGATGTAGTCGCCCTTGTAGGCGTCGGCAAAGCTGTATTTGGCCATGGCGCCAATGTCGGCACCCGCCGCAAACGCCTTTTCGCTGCCCGTGATGATGGTGCAGCCGATCTTTTCATCGGCGTCAAAAGCCTTGAGCGCCTCGCCCAGCTCGTTCATGAGCTGGTCGTTCAGGGCATTGAGTTGTTTGGGGCGGTTGAGCGTGATGACGCCAACCTTGTCCGCTTCGGTGCGAACTTCAATGGTTTCGTAGGCCATGAAATCTCCTGGGTTGATGGGTTCAAACAACTTTGAGGACTATACCGAAGCGCGAATTTTGGCTGTTGAGCGCAATCATGGCGCTGCCGTTCCGGTCAGCCAGCGCCTCAGCGCGGCGCTGCCGGTTGCGGTGAGGCTGATGGTGTCTGGCGTTGCCGCAGGTGCCTTGCGGCTGCGCTGCCCTGCCGGCTTGGACGTGGCGGGGGCAATGGCCGGCAGGGTCAGTGGCAACTGCAGCAGGCGGCCATCGCGCGCCACCACGGCGGTGATCTGAGTGGCTTGGCCGGCATAGAACGCCACATCCTCCAGCCGGGCAATCCGCCAGCCCTGGCCTTGTACATCCAGGCCCAGCCATTCGTCACCAGCGGCCAGGCCTGCCTTTTCGGCGGGCCCGCCGCGCAGCACGGTCTTGATCTGCACGCTGTGGTTTTCCGTGACGCGCAGGCCCAGGCGCTGCGCCAGCTGGGGCTGCTCGGGTTGGAGTGCCACGCCGTGGGCGGCCAGCAGCTCGTCCAGCGGGAGTTCGGCGGTGCTGTGCACCCACTGGTCGAGTTCTGTGTCAAAAGACCGCCCCGCCAGCGTGGCCAGTTCGGCGCGCAGATCGGCCTCGCTCATGGGGCCACCGGCGCAGCGCTTCCACAGCGCGCGCATCACGTCGTCGAGCGTGGTCTTGCCTTCACGGCGCAGAGTCAGGTCCAGGCACAGGGCGACCAGTGAGCCCTTGGTGTAGTAGCTCACCGTGGCGTTGGGGGTGTTTTCGTCCTGGCGGTAATACTTCACCCAGGCATCGAAACTGGCCTGCGCCACCGTCTGCACGGTGCGGCCCGGTGTCTGCAGGACCTGGTTGGTGGCCTTGGCCAGCAGCTTGAGGTAGGTGGCATCGTCGATCAGGCCAGCGCGGCGCAGCAGCAGGTCGTCGTAATAGCTGGTGAACCCCTCGAAGAACCACAGCAGCTGGGTGTAGTTTTCCTGGCTGTAGTCGTAGCGAGAAAACTCTGCTGGGCGCAGGCGCTTGACGTTCCAGGTGTGAAAGTATTCGTGGCTGATGAGTCCGAGCAGGGTGGTGTAGCCATCGCTGGCGCGCGCCTCGCCTGTGCGGGGCAGGTCGCGCCGGCCGCAAATCAGGGCCGTGGAGTTGCGGTGCTCCAGGCCGCCATAGCCGTCGTGAACGGCATTGAGCATGAACAGGTAGTTCTTGATGGGCGGCTTGCCCTTGCCGTGCCAGAAGCGGATGGCGGTATCGCAGATCTTTTGGGTGTCGGCCAGCAGGCGTTTGCCGTCAAAAGATGGCGCGGCCCCGGCCACCACGAAGCGGTGGGGCACGCCACAGGCCGTGAATTGGCCACTCCAGAAGGTGCCCATTTCGACCGGGCAATCCACCAGTTCGTCATAGTGGCCTGCTGCATAAACCCCAAAGCCCTTCTTGTCGACGGCTTGCGGCGTGAGGCCCGTGGCGACGGACCAGTGCGCAGTGGCCGCCGTACTGGCGATGTCGAGCGCGTGGGGCGCGTCTTCCTGCCCGTGCACCCGCAGGCACAGGCTGGTGCCGTTGAAGAAGCCGCGCGAGGCATCCAGCCATGCCGTGCGTACCGAGGTGTCGTAAGCGCACACTTCGTAAGTCAGCACAAGGGGCCGGTCGGTGCGGCAGTTGGCCTGCCAGCGGTGCTTGTCGAGCTGGACCAGTGGAACAGCGCGCCGCCCCTGCTGTGCCACCAGCCGCTGAAGGTTTTTGGAAAATTCGCGCACCAGGTAGCTGCCCGGTATCCAGACAGGAAGCGACAACTCCTGCTGCGCCTGGGGCTGCGCCACGGTGAGCGTGATGGTGAACAGGCGTGCATGCAGGTCGGCGGCTTCCACGCGGTAATGAACGGGGGCCTGCGTGGCGGGGGGGCGGGTGGTGGGCATGGGTGCGGCGTCGCGGAAGGCGGGTGCCTGGCGCTGGTGCGCACGTCACCCGTGGGGTCTCTGGGGCTCGAAGGGGAGGGAGGGGGTGCCCCCTCGCATGAACTCAGTTGCTGCTCGGGGCGCCGCCGGCTTCCGCCAGGCGCTTTTCCACATCCTGGGCGCTGATGGCGCCGGGAACGCGCGCGCCGTTCGCAAAAATCAGCGTGGGGGTCCCGGTGATCTTGTATTTTTTGCCGAATGCAAGATTGCGCTGCAGGGCACTGGTGTCGCAGCTGGCCGTGTTGGGCGTCTTGTCGCGCAGCATGAGGTCGTGCCAGGTGGTCGCCCTGTCTTTGGCGCACCAGATGTTGCGGGATTTTTCTGCTGAGTCGGGGCTCAGGATGGGATACAGAAACAGATAGACCGTGATGTTGTCCACGTTTTGCAGGTCTCGCTCGAAACGCTTGCAATAGCCGCAGTTCGGGTCTTCAAACACCGCCAGCTTGCGTTTGCCATCGCCACGCACGATGGTGAAGGCATCCTTCAGGGGCAACGCCGCAAAATCCACCGCAGTGAGTTTGTTGATGCGGTCTTCGGTCAGGTTGCGGCGTGCCTTGGTGTCGATCAGTTCGCCCTGGATGACGTAGTTGCCCTTGGCATCGGTGTAGAAAAGGTCGGTGCCGATGCGCACTTCATACAGGCCCGGCATGGCCGTGGTGCGGACCTCGTCGATTTTTTCCATTTGCGGAATGCGTTCGGCCAGCGTTTTACGGATGGCGGCTTCCTGGGCGGAGGCGGTAAAGCTCAGGGCGAAAGTGGCTGCAGCCAGCAGGGTGGGAATCAATTGCATCGTGTTCTCGTTCGGTGTTGTCGCGGCGGCTGCGTTTGCAGCCGCGGGTATCAGTGGGTTCCCATGGCCTGGCGGGCCATCCAATCTTTAAGGGGGCCGCTGTGCTCGAAGCCCTTCATGCCCCAGTTGCGCAGCGCCTGCCAAGGCCCTTCGGTGCGCGCAAAAAGTTGCTGCAGTCCGTCAGTGGCCAGCCCCATGGGCAGCATGGCCGCCTTGCGCTCGCGCTCGTAACTGCGCAGCAAGCGCAGGTCGGCCACGCTGCGCCAGTAGTCGCGCCCATGCAGCACGCGGGCCAGGGCCTGCGCATCAGCCAGTCCCAGGTTCAGCCCCTGCCCGGCCAGTGGATGCACGTTGTGCGCTGCATCGCCGGCCAGCACCCAGCTGCGTGCCTGGCTGCCCTGGGCTGGCAAGGCGCCGCACCAGCGGTTGGCCTGCGCCTGTTGCAGGGGCCATGCGGCACGTTCGCCCTGCAATTGCAGCGTTCCCAGCGCACCCTGACTGGCGGCTTCGAGGCGCTGGGCAAATTCCTGCGGCGCCAGCGCCAGCAACTGCGGCACCTGTTCCTTGAGAACAGACCACACCACTGCCACAGAGTTCCCCTGCGCGCCGTCCAGCGGCAAAAAGGCCAGGATGCCGTCGGGCAAAAACCACTGGCGGGCGACTTGGCCGTGGGGGGATTCGCAGGCCAGCCGGGTGGCGATGGCGTGCTGCTCGTAGGCGGTCACCTCGAAGGCCACGCCAAACTCGCTACGGGTGCGGCTGGCTCGGCCTTCGCACACCACGGTGAGGGTTGCCGGCACCGGCTCGGAAACCACCTCGACCTGGGGCTGGTAGCGCACGGCTTCCGCCAGGCGGGCTTCGAGTGCGGGAACGTCCACGATCCAGGCCAGTGCATCAACGCCCTGCGTGGTGGCATCAAAGCGCACGGCGCCTCCCTGGTCGCCAAAAACCTGCATCTGGGTAATTGCCGTGGCATGGGCCGGATCTGGCCAGCTGCGCAATGAATCGAGCAACTGGCGCGATGCTGCGTTCAGTGCGTAGGCCCGCACGTCGCCCGCGGGCGCCAACGAAGGAGCGGGCGCAGCCACCAGGGCCACGCGCAGCCTCTCGCGGGCGAGCAGCAAGGCCAGGGTGCGGCCCACCACGCCGGCGCCACGGATACAGATGTCAAAGGTTTTCGCCATGGCGGCATTGTAGGAGGGGGCCACCGGTCAGCAGGCGGGGCAAAATGGCCCATCCGGCCCATGGCGCCGCTGACTGGAGCTTCCCCGCGTGACTTCCCTTCCTGATTCCGATCTGTCCGGCACGATCTCGCGCTTGTTTGTGTACCCGGTCAAGTCCTGCGCGGGCATCGCGGTGCAAGAGGCTCTGCTCACCGATACGGGCCTGGATCTGGACCGTGCCTGGATGGTGGTCGATGCAGAGGGCGTGTTTTTGACCCAGCGCACATTGCCTCGCATGGCGCTGATCCGCCCCCAGCTCAAAACCTCGGAACTGGTGCTGCGCGCGCCGGGCATGCTGGCGCTGCATGTGGCCATCGATGCCGTGGAAGGCCCCGCCACCGTCACGGTATGGGAGGACACCGTGCCCGCCTGGGACATGGGCCCACTGGCTGCACAATGGTTCAGCGATTTTCTGGGGCAGCCCTGCAGCCTGGTGCGGTTTGATCCGGATTACCGCCGCCTGTCGAGCATGGACTGGACCGAGGGGGTGGAGGCGCCCAATCAGTTTGCGGACGCGTTTCCGCTGCTCGTGACCAGCGAGGCATCGCTGGCGGAGCTGAATGCACGGCTGGCGGCCACCGGGCAGGAGGGGGTGGGTATGGAGCGTTTTCGGCCCAATGTGGTGCTGGCGGGCTTCGGGGCGCACGATGAAGACCGTGTGGACATGGTGCGTGTGGATGCTGGGGGGCACGAGGTGCATTTGCAGCCCGTCAAGCCCTGTTCGCGCTGCCCCATCCCCAATATCGATCCGGCCACCGCACAAAGCAGCCCGGCTGTGGCCGACACCCTGCAGACCTACCGGCAGGACGAGCGCCTGGGCGGCGCCGTCACCTTCGGCATGAATGCCATCGTGCGGCAGGGGGCCGGGCAGGTGCTGCGTGTCGGGCAGCGCGTTGCTGCGGATGTGCGTTTCGAATGAGCTGCGCAGGGCGCGCGACGGGGGGCACGAAAGACTCGCGCAGCGGAGGCTTTGCTCCAGCCCCGTAAAATCAGCGGTTTGTCTCCAGAACACCAGAAAGCCCTGCCATGAGCCTCCAATGCGGCATCGTGGGCCTGCCCAACGTCGGCAAGTCCACCCTTTTCAACGCGCTGACCAAGGCCGGCATTGCCGCCGAGAACTATCCCTTTTGCACCATCGAGCCCAATGTGGGCGTGGTGGAGGTGCCCGATCCGCGCCTGCAGCAACTCGCCGAGATCATTCATCCGGAGCGCATCGTCCCGGCCATTGTTGAATTTGTGGACATTGCCGGCCTGGTGGCTGGCGCCAGCCAGGGCGAAGGCCTGGGCAACCAGTTTCTGGCCCATATCCGCGAAACCGACGCCATTGTCAATGTGGTGCGCTGCTTTGAAGACGACAACGTGATCCACGTCGCGGGCCGGGTGGACCCGATTTCCGACATCGAGGTCATCCAGACCGAGCTGTGTCTGGCCGACATGGGCACCGTCGAGAAGGCGCTCAACCGCTACACCAAGGCCGCCAAGTCGGGCAACGACAAGGACGCCGCCAAGCTGGTGGCGCTGCTCACGCGCATCCAGGCCGCGCTCAACGAAGGCAAGCCGGCACGCAGCGTGGAAATCACCAAGGAAGAGCAGCCCCTGCTCAAGTCCCTGTGCCTCATCACCGCCAAACCGGCGATGTTCGTGGGCAATGTGAGTGAAGACGGCTTCGAGAACAACCCGTTCCTCGATCGCCTGAAGGAATACGCGGCCAGCCAGAACGCCCCCGTGGTGGCCATTTGCGCCAAGATGGAAGCCGAAATGGCCGAGATGAGCGACGAAGACCGCGACATGTTCCTGGCCGAAATGGGCCAGACCGAGCCCGGCCTGGCCCGTCTGATCCGTGGTGCGTTCAAGCTGCTGGGGTTGCAGACTTATTTCACCGCCGGCGTGAAGGAAGTGCGCGCCTGGACCATCCACATTGGCGACACCGCCCCGCAGGCCGCCGGCGTGATCCACGGCGACTTTGAACGCGGCTTCATCCGCGCGCAGACCATTGCTTTTGAGGACTTCATTGCCTACAAGGGAGAGCAGGGCGCCAAGGACGCCGGGAAAATGCGCGCAGAAGGCAAGGAATATGTGGTGAAAGACGGCGATGTGCTGAATTTCCTGTTCAACGTCTGAGACTCACTGCCATGCAAGCTGTAACCGTTTTGATCAGTCGGCAGGTCAAGCCTGAGTATGAGGTGGAGTTTGAACGCGTGATGGATCAAATCATTGCCACTGCGGCAACGTTCAAGGGCTATTTGGGCGCTCACCTGGTTCGCCCTGGCGATGAACAGGGTGTCAATGACAGCTTGCACCATGTTGTGATGGCATTTGACAGCGAAGCCAATCTTGATCTGTGGCAGAACTCGCCAGCCCGATCCCTTGGGTTGGCAGCAGCAGCCCCGTTCATCGAGGGCCAGGCCCTGATCCGGCATGTTTCGGGTTTGGCGCATTGGTTTTTGCCGCGCGGCGAGTCCAAGCAGGTGCCCCCGCCGCGATGGAAGGTGGCCGTTGTCACCTGGCTGGGCATCTTTCCTACGGTTTACGTGCTGTTCCTGGCACTGGGCGATTTGCTGGCGCCTTGGCCGTTATGGGCTCGCATTCTGCTGATCACCATACTGGTGGTCGGTTTGATGACTTGGGTTGTGGCGCCGCAACTGACTCGGTGGCTCAAGCCATGGCTCTACTCTGGCTCAAACAAGTAAGCCGCAGGCACAGGTAGGCGATCTCTACAAAGACACAGGCTGCAGCACCCGGTAATTTGATAGAAAAGTGCCTCTAGCGCTTATGGGGTAAGCGCTAGTAGCTATTGTTTTAATAGTGAAAATGGGGCGCTATTGGCCGTGGACCGGGTGAGCGGTGGGCGCTTCCCGCAAGGCGGGTTCACGCGGCTGCTGCGGTGGCGTGTTCTTTGCTTGACCCAGGGTGGTTGACACGCATCAGGCAGCGTCCACACTGTCCGGCATTGTCCTGATGTCCGGCGCGCAGCGCTGCCCTCCATGCCCGATGCCCTGGTTGACCCAACCCCCGCGCGCCCTGTGCCGTATGGTGCCGTGGTGGTGTTCCATGCGCGCAATTTGTGCAAGACCTACCAGACGGGCGAGGTGCAGGTGCGCGCGTTGCACGACGTCAACCTCGACATCGTGCGCGGCGAGTTCGTGGTGCTGCTGGGCGCCTCGGGCAGTGGCAAGTCCACGTTGCTCAACATCCTGGGCGGGCTGGATGTGCCCACCAGCGGCGAGGTGCGTTTTGCCGACCACGCCCTGAGCGGCGCCAGCGAGAGCGAGCTCACCGCTTACCGGCGCGAGCATGTGGGCTTTGTCTTCCAGTTCTACAACCTGATTCCCAGCCTGACGGTGCGTGAAAACGTGGCCCTGGTCACCGACATCGCGCCGCACCCCATGCCCATCGACGAGGCGATTGCGCTGGTGGGGCTGACGCCGCGCCAGCACCACTTTCCGGCGCAGCTGTCGGGCGGCGAGCAGCAGCGCGTGGCGATTGCCCGCGCGATCGTCAAGCGCCCCGATGTGCTGCTGTGCGACGAGCCCACGGGCGCGCTCGACTACCAGACCGGCAAGATGGTTCTGGAGGTGATCGCCCGCATCAACGCCGAGCTGGGCACCACGGCCGTGGTCATCACGCACAACGCGGCCATCGCCGCCATGGCCGACCGTGTGGTCTATCTGGTGGACGGCACCATTCAGCGCATCGAGCGCAACGCGCACCGGCTCTCGCCTTCGGAGCTGTCATGGTGAAAAAAACAACGCCCCCACGCTTGTCCGCTGCGCGGGGTCCGCTGCCCCCCACGGGGGTCGCTTTTTGCCTTGGGGCGGCCCGGCGGCAAAAAAGATGAAAGCCCTCGACCGCAAACTGCTGCGCGACCTGCGCCGCATGTGGAGCCAGGCCCTCACCATCGCGCTGGTGGTGGCCAGCGGCCTGGGCGGCTTCATCACCACCTTGTCGGCGGTGGATTCGCTCGCGCTGGCGCGTGACCGGTTTTATGCCCAGGGCCACTTTGCCGATGCGTTTGCCGCCGTCAAGCGCGCGCCGCTGGCGTTGGCCGACGTGCTGCGCGGCGTGCCCGGCGTGGCTGACGTGCAGGTGACGGTGGAGCAGGTGGTCCGCGTGGAGATCGCCGGGCTGGTCGATCCCATCATCGGCCAGCTGATTGGCGTGGACCTGCGCCAGCCGCCGCGCATGAACCAGGTCACGGTGCGCAGCGGCCGGGCGCTGGCGCCGTCCGGCGCGGGGCAGGGCCGCAGCGACAGTGCCATCGATGCGCTGGTGTCCGAAGGTTTTGCCCGCGTGCGCGGCCTGCACCCGGGCGACGAGCTGATGGCGCTGGTCAACGGCAAGCGCCGCACCCTGCGCATTGTGGGCACGGCGCTGTCGCCCGAGTACATCTTTGCGGGCTTGGCGGGCATGCCCGACCTGCGCGGTTTTGGCGTGTTCTGGGTGGACCGCGAGGCGCTGGCCGCCGCCTACGACATGCAGGGCGCGTTCAACCGTGTGGCTGTCAAGCTGGCGCCGCAGGCGTCAGAGCCCGCCGTGCTCGATGGCCTCTCGCGCCTGCTCGCGCCCTACGGCGGGCGCGACGCCCAGGGCCGTGAGGACCAGGCATCGCACGCCATGCTGGACAACGAGATCAAGGAGCAGCGCGTGATGGGCACTTTGCTGCCCGCCATCTTTCTGACCGTGGCGGCCTTTTTGCTGCATGTAGTGCTTTCGCGCCTGGTGGCCACGCAGCGCGAGCAGATTGCGGCGCTCAAGGCGCTGGGCTATGCCAATGCGGCCATTGCCGGGCATTACCTCAAGCTGGTGGCCGTGATCGTGGTGGTGGGGCTGGTACTGGGCGTGGCGCTGGGCCACTGGCTGGGGACGATGCTGACCGGGTTGTACGCCGAGTTTTTCTTCTTTCCGGTGTTCGAGCACCGCATCGCGCCGTGGCTGATTCTGGTGGGCGCGGGGGTGACGGGCACCACGGCCCTGCTGGGCACGCTCAGCGCCATTGGGGCCACGGTGCGCCTGGTGCCGGCCGAGGCCATGCGCCCGCCGGCCCCGGGCCAGTACCACCGCACGGTGCTGGAGCGCCTGGGGGTGCGCCGCATTCCAGCCGGGCTGCGCATGATTCTGCGCAACATGGAACGCAAGCCGCTGCGCACCACGCTCACCATTGGTGGCACGGCGGCGGCGGTGGCCATTGTGGTGATGGGCAACTTCTTTCGCGATGCCATCGACCATATTGTGGACACCACCTTTCACCTCGCGATGCGCAGCGATGTGAATGTGTGGATGACCGAGCCGGTGGATGCCCTGGCCCGCCTGCAGCTGGCGCGCCTGCCGGGGGTGACGGGCGTGGAGCCCACGCGCAGCGTGGCGGTGCGCATGGGCTATGGCCACCGCAGCGAGCGGGTGGGGCTGGAAGGCGTGGCGCCGGATGCGCAACTGCTGCGCGTCATTGACGTGGATGGCCGCCAGAGCCCCGTGCCCGAAGCCGGCCTGCTGCTCACCGATCGCCTGGCCGACAAGCTCGGGGTGCGCGTGGGCGACAGCGTGCGCGTAGAGGTGCTGGAGGGCCGCCAGCGCACGCTGCAAGTGCCGGTGCAGGCCACCGTGCGCGAAATGATGGGCCTGAACGCCTATGTGCAGCGCGATGTGCTCAACCGTTGGCTGCAAGAGGGCGATGTGGCCTCGCAGTTTGACGTGGCGCTGGAGCCCGGCTCCGAGGCGCGCTTTCTGGAGGCCACCAAGGCCTTGCCGCGCGTGGCGGGCGCTTTCAGCAAGGCCACGCTGCTGCGCAACATGCAGGATGTGAGTGCGCGCAATGTGCGCATCATGAGCACCATCCTCACGCTGTTCGCGGCCGTGATTGCGGTGGGTGTGGTCTACAACAATGCACGCATTGCGCTGGCCGAGCGCACCTGGGAGCTGGCCAGCCTGCGCGTGCTGGGCTTTACGCGCGGCGAGGTGTCGGCACTGCTGCTGGGCGAGTTGGCGATTGGCATCGCGCTGGCGCTGCCATTGGGAATGGCCATGGGCTGGGGGCTGGTGTACTTGCTGGTGGAGCTGCTCAAGAACGACCAGTTTCTGTTTCCGGTGGTCATCAGTGCGCGCACCTATGCCTGGGCGGGCCTGTGCGTGGTGGTGGCCGGCGTGGCCAGCGCCCTCGTGGTGCGCCGGCAGATCGACCGGCTGGACATGGTGGCTGCGCTCAAGACGCGCGAATGACGTGCGGTCAACATTGCAGACAATGCAAGCAACAGGGATATGGCAATGCAAAAGAAGACGGTGATGCTGGGCGTGGGCGCGCTGGTGGTGCTGGGCGCACTGCTGGCGTGGGCGTTTGCGCCCCGGCCGCTGCAGGTGGAGGCCGCTGCCGTGGTGCAGGGCCGCTTCGAGGCGGGCATCGACGAAGACGCGAAAACCCGCCTGCGCGACCGCTACAGCATCTCGGCCCCGCTGGCCGGGCGTCTGGCACGCATCGCACTGCGCGAGGGCGACGTGGTGCTGGCGGGCGACGTGGTGGCGCGCATCACCCCCGCCATGCCCGCCTTGCTCGATGATCGCAGCCTGCGCGAGCAGCAGGCCCGCGTCATCGCCGCCCAGGCCAATCTGCAGCGCGCCGCCGTGCGCATTGAGCGCAGCCGGGTAGCGCAGGAGCGGGCCCGCAACGACCTGCGCCGCAGCGAACAGCTGGCGCAGCAGGGCTTTGTGGCCCCAACGCGGCTCGATACCGAGCGCCTGGCGCTGCAGGCAGCCGAAAAAGACACCGACGCCGCAGTGCAGGACCAGCAGGTGGCCCGCGCCGATCTGGCCCAGGCCCGCGCGGCACTCGACGTGGTGCAGCGCCCCGGCAGCGCACCAGCTGGCAAGGCTTTCGAGGTGCTGGCCCCCGTGGCTGGCCGCGTGCTGCGCGTGGCGCAGGTCAGCGAGGGCGTGGTGGCGCTGGGCACGGTGCTGGTCGAGGTGGGCGACACCGCGCAGCTCGAAGCGGTGGCCCCGCTGCTTTCCACCGATGCGCTGCAGGTGCGCCCGGGCAGCCCCGTGCGCATCGAGCGCTGGGGTGGCCCTGGCGTGTTGCAGGGGCGCGTGCGCAGCGTGGAACCGGCGGCGTTCACCAAGGTGTCGGCGCTGGGCGTGGAAGAGCAGCGCGTGAATGTGCTGATCGACCTGACGAGCCCGCAGGCGCAGTGGGCGGCGCTGGGCGACGGTTACCGCGTGGTGGCGCGCGTGCTCACCCGCGAGGCGCCGGATGCCACCCTGGTACCGGTGAGCGCGCTGTTTCCGCTGCCCGCCAGCGACGCCGCCGCGTCGGCCCCTACGGCGGAGGTGGCCGCGCCGCGCATGGCGGTGTTTGTGATCGATGGTGGCCGGGCACGGCGCACGCCGGTGGTGCTGGAGGCGCGCGGCAGCACCCACGCCTGGGTGAAAGAGGGGCTGCAGGCGGGTGCGCAGGTGGTGGTCTACCCGCCCGCTGCGCTGACTGACGGTGCCCGCGTGAAGGTGCGCACCCCCTGACGGAGCGTTGGCCCATGCATCCTGAATCCCTTGCCGAGGCCTATTCCGCTGCTGAGCAGCGCCTGCGCCAGTTGCAGCGCAGCCCCGAGGCCTTTGGCCACCCCACCGGCACCATGGAGTGGATCGAAACCCATATCTCCTGGCTGCTGCTGGCGGGCGACTTTGTCTATAAGTTCAAGAAGCCCCTGAAACTGGATTTTCTGGACTTCAGCACCCCCGCGCTGCGGCGCGCCGCCTGCGAGGAAGAACTGCGCATCAACCGGCGCACTGCGCCGGCGCTGTACTTGGGGCTGGTGGCGCTGAGTGGCTCCGCAGGCAGCCTGCGGTTGCACCCTGCCGAAGCAGCCACGGCCGATGCGGAGCCCGCCGTGCGCATGCGCCGCTTTGCGCAAGAGGCGCTGCTCAGCCACCTGCTGGAGCAGCAGCGCCTGCTGCCCAGCCACATCGACGCTCTGGCGCAGCATGTGGCGCAGTTCCACGCCGGGGCGGGGGTGGCTACGCCCGAGCAGGGCTGGGGCACGGCCCAAGCCGTGGTGGCGCCGGTGCAGGATTGCCTGGCGGCGCTGCAGCCGCTGGTGGCGCAGGCCCTGCCAGACATGGCCCCTGCGCTGCGCCAGGTGGCGCAGTGGTGTGCCGCGCAGGGCGCCGCGCTGGCGCAGGTGTTCCGGCAGCGCCTGCAGTCCGGGCGCGTGCGCGAATGCCATGGCGACCTGCACCTGGCCAATCTGGTGCTGATTGATGGGCAGCCGCAGCTGTTCGATGCGATCGAGTTCAACCCGGCGCTGCGCTGGATCGACTGCGTGGCCGACATCGCCTTTCTGGCCATGGACCTGGAGGCGCGCGGCCGTGCCGACCTGGCCTGGCGCTTTCTGAATGCCTGGCTGGAGTGCACGGGCGACTACGCCGGTCTGCAGGTGCTGCAGTACTACCGCGTGTACCGGGCCCTGGTGCGCGCCCGCGTGGCGGGCCTGCGGCTCGCGCAGGTGGAGGGGGAGGGTGGGGGCGACGCGCGCGCCGCCAGCCTGCGGGAGCTGCAGCGCTATCTGGCGCTGGCGCAGCGCTTCACAGAGCCCCGGGCGGTGGAGCTGTGGCTGGCCCATGGCTTCTCGGGCGCGGGCAAGAGCACGCAGTCGCAGGCGCTGATCGCCGAACGCGGCGTGGTGCGCGTTCGCGCCGATGTGGAACGCAAGCGGCTGTTCGGCCTGGCGCCGCAGGCGTCGAGCGCGGCGGTGCCGGGCGGCATCTACACGGCCGAGGTTTCGCTGCGCACCCACGAGGCCCTGGCGCAGGCGGCCCGCTGGGCGCTGGGTGCGGGCTATACCGTGCTGGTGGATGCCACGTTCCTGAACCCGGCCATGCGCGAGCGCTTCATGGCGCTGGCGGTGCAGGCGCAGGTGCCGTGCCGCATCCTGTTGTTCGAGGCGCCTCTTGCCGTGCTGCGCGAGCGGGTGCGCAGCCGCGAGCAGGCCGGCGGCGATGCATCGGAGGCCTCGGTGCAGGTGCTGGAAGCGCAATGGGCGGCGGCCCAGCCGCTCTCGCCCGCGGAAGAGGCGCTGACAGTGCATGTGGACACCACACGGCCGGTGGACTGGAGCGTGCTGCTGCCGCCGGACGATGGCGGGGCGCCGGTTACATCGCCAGTTGTCCCGGCATGAAATACAGCAGCATGCTGGTCATGAGCAGGTAGCGAAAGAACTTGCCCACCGCCATGTAGGCCAGGCAGGGCCAGAACGGCAGCTTCAGCCAGCCCGCCACGGCGCACAGCGGGTCGCCCACCACGGGCAGCCAGCTCAGCAGACAGGTCTTGGCCCCCCATTTGCGCAGCCAGATGCGCGCGCGGCGCTCCGTGCGGCTGAGCTCGCGCGCCGGTGTGGCATCGGCGCTGGCGGGGTGGCCGGCGCGCCGGTGGCGCCGTGCCGCATCCCAGGCGCGGTGCGCACCCAGGCCCATCCACCAGCTGACGCCGCCGCCCAGCGTGTTGCCCAGCGTGGCCACGGCGATGGCGGGCCAGTACAGGTCGGGGTTGAGCTTGATGAGGCCGAACACCGCCGGCTCCGAACCCATGGGCAGCAGCGTGGCCGAGATGAACGACACGACAAAGACCGTGCCCAAGCCGAATTGCGGCAAGGCCAGCCATTCAAGCAACTGGTGCATCCAGATTTCCATATGGCTGCGAGTGTAGGGCGGCAGCGCATCTGCGGCCGGCGCTGAGGACGCCGTCCTACACGGCGCTGCGCCGTTCGGCCACGGCCCGGCTGCGCCAGGGTTTGTATCGTCAGGTAACTCCAACCCTTGGCAGAAATCGGAAGGCTTGCGATGCACCCCACCCCCCAAAAACCGTCATTTCCCTACATTGGGTATTGGCTCTCGCTCGCCGCTGGCATCGGGCTGGCAGCCTGTGTCCAGAGCCCCCAGGCCGCCGTGCCCGCGCCGACGTTACCGCCGGTGCCCATGGCCTGGGGTGCTGAAGTGGAAGGCTGCGCAGGTGGCGAGCGTCTGCGCGCTGCGGTGGCGAGCGTGCGCCGCGAGTTGCAGGCCCAGGGCCTGGCGCTGAAGACGTCGTGCCGGGTCTCCCGGGGTGCCCTGGCCGTCCAGGTGGAGGTGGTGGACGGTTTGCGCGCCAGCAAGGTGCTGCGCGGCCCCCTGGCCGATGGCGAGGCGGTGGACATGGGAACGCCCGCCGGGGTGGCAAGTGCCAATGCTGCCAGCCACAACACGGAACTTTCGCCCGATGTGCAGCACAACCGCCAGTGGCTGCGCGCGCTCATGGCGCGCCACCAGTTCGACAACCTGCCGGACGCCTGGTGGCGTTTTGCCCAGAAAGCCGCGCCGCAACCGGCGCTGGCCGAAGTGGACTTGGTGGCGCGCTGAGATCGTGAACGCGGTCTCAGCGCGCTGGCGTCAGAAGACATGCGTGGATGGATGGAGGGCGAGACCGGCCATTTATTTCCTCTGTCTGGCGTGAGCGCCCATTTCGTTTGCTGAAAATTTAAGCAGGTACAATGCCGCCTCCTTTTTCAGCATTCGCTGCACGCCCATTCCCTTCCCTCATGCAGATCGGCCACATCCCTTTGGCGAATCGCCTGTTCGTCGCCCCGATGGCGGGTGTCACGGACCGGCCGTTTCGCCAGCTGTGCAAGGCGCTGGGCGCGGGCTATGCGGTGAGTGAAATGGTCACCTCGCGCAAGGACCTGTGGAACAGCCTGAAAACCTCGCGCCGCGCCAACCATGAAGGGGAGCCGGGGCCCATTGCCGTGCAGATCGCCGGCACCGAAGCGCAGATGATGGCCGAGGCCGCGCTCTACAACGTGGAACGCGGCGCGCAGATCATCGACATCAACATGGGCTGCCCGGCCAAGAAGGTCTGTAACAAATGGGCAGGCTCTGCCCTGATGCAGAACGAAGCCCTGGCGGTGGAAATTGCCGCTGCGGTGGTCGAGGCCTGCGCTCCCTTTAACGTGCCCGTCACGCTGAAGATGCGCACCGGCTGGTGCCAGCAGCACAAGAACGCTGTCGCCTTGGCGCGGCAATTTGAGAACGTGGGTATCCAGATGCTCACGGTGCACGGCCGCACGCGCGAGCAAGGGTACAAGGGCCAGGCGGAATACGACACCATCGCGGCCGTCAAGGCGGCGGTGAAGGTGCCCGTGGTGGCCAACGGCGACATCACCTCGCCCGAGAAGGCGCGCGATGTGCTGGCCACCACCGGCGCGGACGCCATCATGATCGGCCGCGCTGCCCAGGGCCGGCCCTGGATCTTTCGCGAGGTAGGCCATTTCCTGGCCACGGGCGAACACCTGGCGCCGCCGCTGGTGGCCGAGCTGCGGCGCCTGCTGCTCGACCATTTGCAAGACCACTACAGCCTGTATGGCGAAGGTACCGGCGTGCGCAGCGCGCGCAAGCACATTGCCTGGTACCTGCGGGCCTTGCCGGGGGGCGAGGCCTTGCGGCAACACATCAATACGATAGAAGACTGCACCACGCAGTGGCAGGCCGTGGCCGATTATCTGGATGCCCTTGCGCAACAGATGGACCGGCTGCCCGCCCGCAGTGGCGTGGATGCGGAACCAGAAGAACAAGAGGGAATGGCTGCATGAGCAAGAAAAACATCGAAGAATCCGTGCGCGAGAGCCTGCAAGGCTACTTTCGCGACCTGGGCGGCGAGACGCCCGACGGCATGTACACCATGGTGGTCCGCCTGGTCGAAAAGCCGCTGCTCGAAGTGGTGATGCAGCAGGCCGACAACAACCAGTCGCGTGCCGCCGAATGGCTGGGCCTGAACCGCAACACCCTGCGCAAGAAGCTGGTCGAGCACAAGCTGCTCTGACATGATGGCGTTATTTGCTATTTAATTTATAGCTACTAACGCTTGATGGATAAGCGCTAGAGCCTGTTTTTATTCAAACTCTCCCCACCCACACCATGAACGCACTCCTCTCCGTCTCCGACAAGACCGGCATCGTCGAATTCGCGCAAGCCCTGCACGCGCTGGGCATCAAGCTGCTGTCCACCGGCGGCACCGCCAAGCTGCTGGCCGACAAGGGCCTGCCCGTGACCGAAGTGGCCGAGGTCACCCAGTTTCCCGAGATGCTGGACGGCCGCGTGAAGACGCTGCACCCCAAGGTGCACGGCGGCCTGCTGGCCCGCCGCGAGCTGCCCGAACACATGGCGGCGCTCAAGGAACACGGCATCGACACCATCGACCTGCTGGTGGTCAACCTCTATCCCTTTGAAGCCACCGTGGCCAAGGCCGGTTGCACGCTGGCCGACGCCATCGAGAACATCGACATCGGCGGCCCCGCCATGGTGCGCAGCGCCGCCAAGAACTGGAAGGACGTGGGCGTGATCACCTCGGCCGACCAGTACGAGGCCGTGCTGGCCGAACTGAAGTCGGGCGGAAAGCTCAGCGACAAACTGCGCTTTGCGCTGTCGGTGGCCGCGTTCAACCGCATAGCGCAGTACGACGGCGCGATCAGCGATTACCTGTCGTCCGTCACGTTCGAAGAAGACAAACTGTCGGAAACCTACGTGCCCACGCGCACCCAGTTCCCCGGCCAGAGCAACGGCATCTTCACCAAGGTGCAGGACCTGCGCTACGGCGAAAACAGCCACCAGCAGGCCGCGCTGTACCGCGACCTGTACCCCGCGCCCGGCTCGCTGGTCACCGGCGTGCAGCTGCAGGGCAAGGAGCTTTCGTACAACAACATCGCCGACGCCGATGCAGCGTGGGAATGTGTGAAGAGCTTTGAGGCCGCTGCCTGCGTGATCGTCAAGCATGCCAACCCCTGCGGCGTGGCCGTGGGCCTGGACGCATTGAGCGCCTACAGCAAAGCCTTCCAGACCGACCCGACCAGCGCCTTCGGCGGCATCATCGCGTTCAACCGCGTGGTCGATGGTGCGGCGGCTGCGCAGGTCAGCAAGCAGTTTGTCGAAGTGCTGATGGCGCCCGACTTCACGGCCGAGGCGCTGGAAATTTTCAAGGCCAAGGCCAATGTGCGCCTGCTCAAGATCGCGCTGCCCGCACATGGTGGCAAGACCCAGAACCTGACAGATTGGGAACGCGGCCGCAACGCCATGGACGCCAAGCGCATCGGCTCGGGCCTGCTGCTGCAGACGGCCGACAACCACGAGCTGGCGCTGACCGACCTGAAGGTGGTCACCACCAAGCAGCCCTCGCTGGAAGAAATGCAAGACCTGCTGTTTGCGTGGAAGGTGGCCAAGTACGTCAAGAGCAATGCCATCGTCTTTTGCAAGGGCGGCATGACCATGGGCGTGGGTGCAGGCCAGATGAGCCGCCTCGATTCCGCGCGCATCGCCAGCATCAAGGCGCAGCACGCCGGCCTGACCCTGCAGGGCACGGCCGTGGCCAGCGATGCCTTCTTCCCCTTCCGCGACGGCCTGGATGTGGTGGTCGATGCGGGCGCCACCTGCGTGATCCAGCCCGGCGGCTCCATGCGCGACCAGGAAGTGATTGACGCCGCCAACGAGCGCGGCGTGGCCATGGTGTTCAGCGGCGTGCGCCATTTCAGGCACTGATATCAGCGCGCGGTTCATCACCCCATGAAAAAAGCGGCCTTGGCCGCTTTTTTGTTGTCTGCGCGCCTGCGCGGAACGCGGGCGGTCAGGCCGCCACGATGCGCCCGCGTCCGCTGACACCGGCCAGCACCTTGAGCGACTTGTCGGTACTGGCTGTGTAGGTGCGGCTGGTGATGGTGTTCACATACACCCAGTCGGCGCGGCATTCGGTGGCGGTGGCCGTCACCAGCATGTAGCCTCGGCGCGCGGTGTCGCAGTATTTGAGTGGGGCAATCAGCTGCTGGAGCGCGCTCGCCAGCATGGCCGGGTCTTCCTTGGGCAGGTATTCCTCAAAGCCCGGCGACGACACCGACGAGGTGGCGAATTCCACGCCCACCGCGTTGCCGTTCATGTCCGCCAACTCATTGGCCCAGGCGTTGTGCGTGTCGCCCGACAGCACGACCAGGTTCTTGCCCAGGCTGCGGGCCGTGCCCAGCACGGTTTCGCGGGCGGCCTGGTAGCCGTCCCAGGCGTCGAGGTTGTAGGGAATCGACGGTTGGGCCAAGATGGCTTTCTCGGCGGCGGTCAGCGTGGCGGGTGCTGTCTGGGCCTTGGCTGCCATGGCCGCGTATTCCGACACCGTCACGCCCGCGCCGGGCTGGATGGTCCCGATCAGGATCGGCGCCGGAATGTTCATGCGCCCCATCAGCACCTGCTGGCCCAGCACCTGCCAGGTGGCGGTGGATGCCTTCATCTGCTGTTGCAGCCACTGGGTCTGCGTGTCGCCCAGGAGCTGGCGGGTGGGGGCGCCCACGGCGGCGGTAAAGCCGGCGGCGTCAAAGCCGCTGTCGGTGATGAAGCGGGTGTAGTCGGCCTGCTCATCGCGCCCGACCACGCGTGTGTCCAGCATGTGCAGCGCCACCAGGTTGCCGAAGTTGAAGCTGCGGTAGATGAGATCGGGCTGGGCGTTGCGCGTCGGCATCCACTCGTGGTAGGCCTGCAGTGCCGCAGCCTTGCGCACGCCAAAGCTGCCTTCGGTGGCGGTTTGGTGGTTCTCGGCCCCGTCGCGCCAGGTGTCGTTGGTGATCTCGTGATCGTCCCACACGGCGATCATGGGCGCGGCGGCATGCAGGGCCTGCAGGTCGGGGTCGGTCTTGTACTGTGCGTGGCGCGCGCGGTAGTCGGCCAGCGTGAGGATTTCGGTGGCGGGCTGCGACAGGCGGCCCAGCTGCTCGGCGTTGGCCGAGGCGTAGCCACCGCGGGCGTATTCATACAGGTAGTCGCCCAGGTGCACGGTGGCATCCAGGTCGTTGCGGCGTGCGGCCTCGGCGTACACGTTGAAGTAGCCCGCCGGGTAATTGGCGCACGAGAAAACGGCCAGCTTGACCTGCGCGATGCTGCCTGTGGCCAGCGTGCGGGTGCGCGCTGCGGCCGACTTGGTGCCATAGGCGGTGAAGCGGTAGTGGTAGGCCGTGGCGGGCTTGAGGTCCGTGGCATCGACCTTGACGGTGAAGTCCTTGGCGGCGGTGGCTTGAACCTCGCCTTTGGCAACCACGGTGGTGAAGGCGGCATCGCTGGCCAGCTCCCACTGCACTGGAATGTCGGCGGTGTGGCCTGCAGGCGGCGTGACGCGGGTCCACAGCATGATGCGGTCGCTCAGTGGATCGCCACTGGCCACGCCGTGGGCGAAGCGCACTTCGGGGTCGTTGTCGCTGCCACCGCAGGCGGCCAGCGGCAAGGTGCCGAGCGCCGTGGCGCCCAGGGCCAGCTGGCGCACGAAGACGCGGCGGCCTTCATCGGCCGGGGCTGCGTCGCGGATGGGGTGGGAGGTGGGGCGAACAGGAGTTTTCATGGTGGTGGCGTGCCGTACAAAACCGCCAAGGCTGACAGGCGGTTGTGACGGGCGCGTGAACGCATGCACAACGCAAAAACCCCGTGGCAATGCGGTGCGCTGCCACGGGGTGGATGAACAAAAAGTTAAGGCGTTTTTGGCCTGTAGCGCTTATCCAATAAGCGCAAGCAGCTCTTAATTTGAGAGCGTTTTGAACACCTCGCGGGCAATCGCCACGGTGTCGGCAATGTCCTGCGCCGTGTGGGCGGCGCTCACAAAGCCGGCTTCGTAGAGCGCGGGCGCGATGTAAACGCCGCGGTCCAGCAGGCCATGGAAAAGCTGGTTGAAGCGCACGCCGTCGGTCTTCAGCACCTGTGCGTAGTTTTGCGGCAGCTGGGGCAGCAGGAAGAAGCCGAACATGCCGCCCTCGCAGTCGGCACTGAAGGGCACACCTTCGGCGGCTGCGGCGGCAACCAGGCCATCCACGAGGGAGCGGGTGCGGGCCGACAGGGCATCAAAGAAGCCAGGTTTTCGGATTTCGCGCAGCGTGGCCAAGCCGCAGGCCGTGGCCACCGGGTTGCCCGACAGCGTGCCGGCCTGGTACACGGCGCCCAGCGGCGCGAGGTTTTCCATGATGGCGCGCGACGCACCAAAGGCTGCCAGCGGCATGCCGCCGCCGATCACCTTGCCCAGCACCGTGATGTCGGGCTTGAAGCCCGGGATGCTTTGCGCATACAGGCTTTGCGCGCTGCCCAGGGCCACGCGAAAGCCCGTCATCACTTCGTCCAGGACCAGCAGCGCGCCATATTCGGTGCACAGCTCGCGGCAGCGGCGCATGAAGGGCACGCTGGCGCGCACGAAGTTCATGTTGCCGGCGATGGGCTCGATCATCAGGCAGGCGAGTTCCTTGCCGTGCAGGGCGAAGGCTTCTTCGAGCTGCGGGATGTTGTTGTATTCGAGCACGATGGTGTGCTGCACCACCTCGGGCGGCACGCCAGCGCTGGTGGCATTGCCAAAGGTGGCCAGGCCCGAGCCGGCCTTGACCAGCAGCGCGTCGGCATGGCCGTGGTAGCAGCCCTCGAACTTGATGAGCTTGCTGCGGCCGGTGGCGCCGCGCGCCAGGCGAATCGCGCTCATGCCGGCTTCGGTGCCCGAGCTGACCAGCCGGATCATCTCCATGGAGGGCACCAGGCCCAGGATTTCTTCGGCCAGCTCGATCTCGCGCTCGGTGGGGGCGCCAAAGCTGAAGCCTTCCAGCGCGGCTTTCTGCACGGCTTCGAGCACGGCCGGGTGCCCGTGGCCCAGGATCATCGGGCCCCAGGAGCCGATGTAGTCGATGAAGCGCTGGTCGTTGGCGTCCCAAAAATACGCGCCCTGGGCGCGCTTGACGAAGCGCGGCGTGCCGCCCACGGCCTTGAAGGCCCGCACGGGCGAGTTCACGCCGCCGGGGATGTGCGCCTTGGCGCGTTCGAACAGGGGGATGTTGAGGTCAGTGCTTGGTGTCATGGGGGGGCATCACAAAGCCTTCGAGGGCCTGTGTTTCGTCAAGGGGTTCGTCTGCATCGCCATCTTCGTCATCGGGCTGGGCCCAGAACATGCGATCGGGAATGATGTGCCCCATTCCGGGGCGAAATCCGGCGTCCAGGCACCGGTCCAGGTAGCTCAGCGCCTCGCTGGTGGCTTCGCCCAGGTCGTTGCCGCTGGCCACCAGGGCCGTCAGGGCGGCCGAGAGGGTGTCGCCGGCGCCGGAAAACGTGGCATCGAACAGCTCGAATTTGCCACTGCCCAGCACGGTCTGGGGGGAGGCCAGCACGTTTTCCACGAACTGTTCGGGCAGCGGGATGCCGGTGACCAGGGTGTAAGGCACGCCCATTTCGGCGGCGGCCCGGGCGATGTCGCGGGCGGTGGGGCTGCGGTCGCCGCGCCATTCGGGAAGCAGCCAGCGCCACAGCGTACTGTGGTTGCCCACCAAAACGGAAGTTTGCGGCAACAGCAACTCGCGGAAGGCATCCAGGTACTGGTCGATCAGGTCATCCTGCCACCACGAAAGGTTGGGCATGTAGGCGATGACGGGCACCTCGTCGTAGTCGGCGGTGATCTCGGCAATGGCGCTGATGTTTTCGGGGCTTCCCACAAATCCGACCTTGATGGCCTGCACGGGCAAATCCTCCAGCACAACGCGCGCCTGCTCGGACACGGCCTCGTCGTCAAAGCTGAAGTGGTCGAAGATCTCGGCGGTGTCGCGGGCGTAAGCACCCGTAACAACGGCAATGGGGTGTCCGCCCACGGACGCAATGGTGCTGATATCGGCGGTCAGGCCACCCGCGCCGCTGGGGTCGCTGGCATTGAACACCAGCACACAGGCGGGGCTGGCTTCGTCCGATGCCTCATCGGCAAAGTCCGCTATATCAGATGAAGGGAGAATTTGTGATGTCATGGGCCTGATTCAGCGATAAGGGTGGCACAGAAGCAGCAGCCCGGTGTGATGACTAGATACAATCGTTGCATTCTATGTGAAGGCCCCTTAAGCTGTGATCGACTCTAAAACGTGGATGTGTCTGATTTGCGGTTGGATATATGACGAGGCGAAAGGTTCGCCTGAGCATGGCATTGCTCCCAACACTCCCTGGGACCAGGTTCCCATGAATTGGACTTGCCCTGAATGTGGTGCGCGCAAAGAAGATTTCGAGATGGTTCAATTTTGAGGCGCATTAGCACCATGTGCTGCTGCGTTGTTTGTTTTTCTCCATCGGGAGCAGTGACAATTGACTACAACAGGCGCAACTTTCAAAGTGCTCGTGGTGGATGACAGCAATACCATTCGCCGAAGCGCCGAAATTTTTCTCAAGCAGGGCGGGCATGAAGTCCTGCTGGCAGATGACGGCTTTGATGCCTTGGCCAAGGTGAATGACTACCAACCGCAGCTCATTTTCTGTGACATTCTGATGCCCAAGCTTGATGGGTATCAAACTTGCGCCATCATCAAGCGCAATGCCCGTTTTGCCGATACTCCGGTGGTCATGCTGTCGTCCAAGGACGGCGTATTTGACAAAGCGCGTGGCCGCATGGTCGGTTGCCAGGAATATCTCACCAAACCTTTTACCAAAGACCAGTTGTTGCAGGCGGTGCAGCAATTTGGTAATTCCCAACAAGGAGCCATGTAATGCCTATTCAGAAAGTGCTGGTCGTTGACGACTCGAAGACCGAGTTGATGTTTCTGACCGACTTGCTGCAGAAAAAGGGCATGCAAGTGCGTACCGCTGAAAATGCCGAAGAGGCCTTTCACCGGCTGGCAGAAGAAAAGCCTGATTTGATATTGATGGATGTGGTGATGCCGGGGCAAAACGGATTCCAGTTGACCCGCGCCATCACGCGTGATCCTCTCTATGCCGATGTGCCCATCATCATGTGCACCAGCAAGAATCAGGAGACGGATCGTGTCTGGGGGATGCGCCAAGGCGCACGCGGCTACATCACCAAGCCGGTGGATGCGGCCGAGCTGCAGGCCAGGATTGACGCGCTGAGCTAAGGCGTTTGCGCGGTCATGGCCAATCGCGAAGCACTGCGAGAGCTCCAGACCCGTCTTGCCAGCCGTCTTCAGGCTGCAAGGGGCGAGGGAGTGTCTGTTTCCTCCTGGCTGGCGGTAGAAGCTGCCGGTCAGGCCTATTTGTTGCCGCTGGGGCAATCGGGTGAGATTTTCCCGTGGGTGGCAGTTCAGCGGGTTCCCTACACTCAACATTGGTTTCTTGGTGTTGCCAACCTGCGTGGAGGCCTTGTGGGGGTGGTGGATCTGGCGGGTCTGCTGGGGTCAACCGTCACGCGCAACGAGCAAAACCTGTCTGACGCCAGTCTGCTTGCCTTCAATGCAGCGCTGGAAGTCAATGCCGCCCTTCTGGTAGATCGGTTGGCGGGGCTGCGGGGCACCGATGCCTTCGTTTCGTCGGAGCCTCCGGCCGACGATGCGCCTGCCTTCTTTGGCACCATCTACGTGGATTCGAGCGGGACTCGCTGGCAAGAGATCAATCTCCAGATACTGTCCCAAAATCCTGTTTTCCTGAGCATCAGTGCTTGAGTTTTTCTGTAAGGCTGCACCATGTCCGTTGTGAATCAATTTGGAAAACTGTTCAATCGCAAGCCCACGGAACCAGATACAGGGCTAGGTGCCGATGTGGTGGACGATAGTCAGAATGTCCTGGCGACGGGTTCCATGGATGCCAGCGCATTGCGTGATTCTTATCAGACCGATGCCATGAACAGCGTTCAGGGTGATCCTGGTGGCGCATCGTCCGAACCATCAACCACGGCCGCTGACGAAGACCTTATTTCCTTGCCGCTGCTGGGCAGTTCCACGGCGGCCGGTCACCAGCGGCGTTTGCTCATATTGCTCGCCGTTGGTGTGGTGGTGCTGGCATTGATTGCGGGTTGGGTGCTTCAGCAGGCGAACCGCTCTGCACAGCAGCTGGCCGCTACCGGTCAGTCGCTGATGCAGTCGCAGCGGCTTGCCAAGTCGGTTTCGCAGGCACTGGTGGGCAGTGCTGAGGCTTTTCCGGAGGTGGTGGAAAGCTCTGGCGTGCTGGCCCGCAATGTGCGCGCGCTGAACACTGGCGATAGCGAGCTGGGTGTGCAGGCCCTTGGCGAACAGTTCGAGTCCGACCTGAACAGTGTGACTCCGCTCGTAGAGCGCGCGGAACGTAACGCCAAAGTGGTCATGGGACAGCAGAAAATTCTGACGCAGGTGGGCGATGCGCTGCGCACCATCAATCGCCAATCAGCTGATCTGCTGGAGATCGCGGAAACCGTGTCTTCGCTCAAGCTGCAGCAAAACGCACCAGCGGCCGAAATTTCAGCGGCTGGCCAGCTGGTGATGTTGACCCAACGCATCGGCAAGTCGGCCAACGAGTTCCAGACCATGGAGGGTGTGAGTCCTGAGGCCGTGTTCTTGCTGGGCAAGGACTTGAATTCTTTCCAGGAAATTGCCAAGGGGCTGCTCGATGGAAGTCCTGAAATGCGGCTGTCCGCCACCAAAGATGCGCAGACGCGTGAGCAGCTCGAAGGCTTGATCAAGCTCTATGAGCAGACCCGCACGCAGGCCAGTGCCATTCTGGGCAACTTGCAGGGGCTGGTTTCCGCACGTGAAGGGCAGTCGTCGATCATTGCTGACAGCGAGCCGCTGCGCCGCCAACTGGAAGGCATGCAGGATAAGCTTTCTTCGCAGACGGGCCTGGGTGCGGGGCAATTTGCCGCCTTGGCCTTGGCTGGCGTGTTCGTGCTGCTGTGCGGTATCGGTATTTCCCGTGTGCAACTGCTGGACAGCCGGGGCCGTCAGGTGGCAGCTGAAGTGCAGCAAAAGGATGCAAAGCGTCAGGAGCAAGAGGCCAAGCGCGTCAACGACGCTAACCAGGCTGCCATTTTGCGGTTGATGAACGAGCTGCAATCGGTTGCCGAGGGTGATCTGACACAGGAAGCCACTGTGACGGAAGACATCACCGGCGCCATCGCCGACTCGGTGAACTACACGGTGGAAGAGTTGCGCCAGCTGGTGGGCAGCGTTCAAAACACCGTAACCCGTGTGGCACAGACGACAGCCCAGGTGGACAGTACGTCCACCGAACTGCTGGCCGCATCCACCGAGCAGTTGCGCGAAATTCATGAAACCGGCCGGTCCGTGCTGGACATGGCGACCCGAATCAACGAAGTGTCCATGCAGGCGCAGGAGTCCGCCACGGTGGCGCGTCAGTCGCTGCAGGCGGCTGACTCGGGCTTGCAGGCTGTGCAAAACGCCATCGGTGGTATGAACTCGATTCGAGACCAGATCCAGGACACGTCCAAGCGGATCAAGCGTCTTGGCGAATCGTCGCAGGAGATCGGTGAAATTACCGAGCTGATTTCCGACATTACGGAGCAGACGAACGTGCTGGCCCTGAATGCCGCCATTCAGGCTGCATCGGCGGGTGATGCGGGCCGAGGATTCTCGGTCGTGGCCGAAGAAGTGCAGCGGCTGGCTGAGCGCTCGGCTGATGCAACGCGGCAGATCTCGGCTCTGGTGAAAGCGATTCAGACCGACACCCAGGATGCTGTGGCAGCTATGGAGCGGTCCACGCAGGGCGTGGTGGAAGGGGCTCGCCTGTCCGATAGCGCCGGTACCGCACTGACCGAAATTGATCGTGTGTCGCGCCGCCTGGCTGAGCTGATTGAGCAGATTTCGTCCTCGACATCCCGCGAAGCCGTTCTGGCCAACGAGGTGGCAGACAACATCCAGCACATTTTTGCCGTGACTGAGCAGACAGGCGAAGGCACTCGCACAACGGCACAGCAGGTGCGCGAACTTTCGCACATGGCGGAAGAGCTGCGCCAATCGGTAGCACGTTTCAAGATCGCCTGACGCCGCCCGCAAACAGTCATCAACCAGCGGCTCATTGCAGCCGGGGACGAATTCATGTCATCTATTGATGTCAACAATGCACCGGCCGCGGATGGAGTCCAGGGCGATCAGGATCTAGGTCCGTTGGCATGGGTGCTTGACGAACTGCGCAAATCGCTCGATGGCGCTGTCAAGGCAATGCGCCGTTTTGTGCGTGACGCCGAACTGGCCCGAGAGTCCGATCTGGCTTCACTGGATGCGGGCGCATTGCGCATTGCCCGGCAGCAGCTTCATCAGGCAAGCGGCGCACTGGAAATGGTGGGCATGGGCTCACCGGCGCTGGTATTGCGCGCCATGGAGTCTGCCGTTCAGAAGTTTGTGCAACGCCCGGAGCAATGCACGGATGAGGCTGCAGCGGCTATCGAGCGCGCCAGTTTTGCGCTGATCGAATATCTTGAAAACGTACTGGGGGGTAAGGCCGTTTCTGCGGTAGCCCTTTTCCCTCAGTATCGTGATGTCCAGGCCCTGGCAGGAGCCGAGCGCGCGCACCCTGCAGATCTGTGGCCGGCGGAGCGCCGTTTCCGTGAGCCGGAAGATTCCATGGTGAGCGCTCCGCTGCCATATGGCCCCGAGGCTCGGGCACGTCTGGATTCCGCTGTTCTGAAAATTGTCAAATCGGGCGATTTGTCGGCTGCGGCCAGCATGCGGGAAGCCTGTCTGGGTTTTGTTGCCGCACAGTCTGATCGACAGGCGCGGGCATTCTGGAAGATCTGTGCCGGTTTCTTCGACGCCCTTGGCGGGGGCCTGCTGGTGCCAGATGTCTATGTAAAGCGGGTCGCGTCGCGCGTTCTGATGCAGTACGCCACCCTGGCAAAAGGCGATAGCACCATTGCGGATCGCCTGGTTCAGGACATGCTTTTTTTCTGCTCGCAGGCGAGGCTCGCAGACGGTGAAGTCGGTAAAGCCCCGGCTCTTGAGGCGGTGCGACAGTCCTTTGGCCTCAATCGGTTCAAGCCAGTAGATTATGAAACTGCGCGTTTTGGCCGGTTTGATCCCGCCTTGCTGGCACAGGCACGCAAGCGCATTGCATCGGCTACGGAAACATGGTCTGCGCTGGCGGGCGGCGATCGCAACAAACTCAAGCTGGCTGCCGATCAGTTCAGCCTGGTTTGTGATTCTCTGCGCAAGATGCATCCGGGGAGCGAGAGCCTTGCTGCGGGTCTGACACGAGCCCTTGAGGCCACTACCCGGTCGGGAGAGCCTCCGTCCGCAGCGCTGGCAATGGAGGTGGCGACCGCTGTTCTTTACCTGCAGGCTGCTTTTGAGGAACTGGACGCTGCCGACGGACAGATGGAGGCGCGTGCAGCACACCTGGCGCAGCGGCTGGACGCTGTGGTCGCGGGCGCAGAATCAGAGCCGCTAGAGCTGTGGATGGAAGAACTGTACCGGCGGGTCAGCGACAACCAGACCATGGGCAGTGTGGTGGACGAGTTGCGCTCCACGCTGGGTGAGGCGGAAAAGTCTTTGGACCAGTTTTTCCGGAATCCCCAGGATACGACAGTGTTGGCGGCGGTGCCGGGCCACCTGGCACAGATGCGTGGCGTCTTGTCCGTGCTCGGTCTGGACCAGGCATCCTTGGCGGTGGTGCGCATGCGCGATACCGTAGAGCGGTTGCTTATCAATGAGATTTCTGAAGAAGAGCGGCAGCCAGCCTTTGAAAAGTTGGGGAACAGTCTGGGGGCGCTCGGATTCCTGATTGACATGTTGAACTACCAGCGCGCGATGGCGCGCAAGCTCTTTGTTTACGATGAAGAACTGGGTGAGTTGCGCATTTTGGTCGGTAAAGCCCGCGCGCGTGCCACGGATGACCTGGCAGAAGCGCCAGTCAAAATGGAGGAGCGTGTCGCTCCGCCCCTGCCTGACGTGGTGCCACGTTTCCCTGCGCAGAACCACCAGGCGCCGGCGACAGAGGCGGTGGTGCAGGTGCCAGAGGCCAGTCCTGCGGCAATCTCGGAATTTTTGTCGCCCGATTTTTCTTTCGATCACCAGATGCCGGGGGATCCGTCCTCTGCCGCACCCGGTCAGTCCGCCGCTGTTGCAACTACTCCTGCCCCCGCTCCCGCATCCCAGCCGGAGATGGAAGACGAGTTGCTTGACGTCTTCCTCGAAGAGGCTCGCGAGGTGGTGGGCACCGGTTTGGCCGCCATTGGTGTACTGGCTAACGAGCCAGCCAATCTGAGCGAGCAGACCACTCTGCGCCGTGCGTTCCATACGCTCAAAGGTAGCTCGCGTATGGTGGGGCTCAATGATTTTGGCGAGGCTGCGTGGTCAATGGAACAGGTGCTGAATGCCTGGCTGGCCGAACAAAAGCCCATGCAGCCCCAATTGCTGCAATTGTCGTCGGACTGCTTGCAGGCGTTTGGCCGCTGGGCTGATGACATCGCGGCAGGATCAGCCTCAGCCTGGGGGGTAGAACCATTTCGCAAATCTGCCGATGCCATGCGTCTGGACGGTACGTTGCTGCCGCTCGTGGCGCGGGAAGTGGCGATCGAGCCTGCCGAAACGGACGCTGCTGTGCTCAACGCCCTGTCTGAGGCGGCGCCCCATGCAGCAGATGTGGCCGATGCTGACTTGGACTTGCAGTCTGCGGTACCGCCACAAGAAGATGTTTTGGTAGAAGCAGACGCCGCAGGCGCTATCGATGTGCTCGAACCATTGGCTGCAGACTTCACCGAGACCGAGACCGAGACCGAGATCGAGACCGAGACCGAGACCGAGACCGAGACCGAGCTGGAGCCTGAATTCGTCGCTACAGTCCCAGGACTGGATGCGGCTGCGATGACGGTGACCGAAAACATCGACTTCTCCGTGTTCTCCGAGGCCCTGAGCGAAACTCCGGGCACAGCGGAGGTGGCGAGCGCGCACCTGCCGCTGGACCTGGAGTTGCCCGATATGGAGCCTTTGTCCGCCGTGGACGCGGATGCTGATGCTGCAGTTCGCGATGGAGCTGTCAATGGGGTCGCCATCCCGGACGGTTCGGGTGCTTCCCGAGTATTGACCGATGTCGAACTGGAGTCCATCGATGCGGCCGTGCAAGAGCCTGACGTCGCCGATGCGGGCGTGCAGGTCGATGTTTCAGAGGACTTCTTGAAGCTCGTCGCCGCTGATGCCGCTGCCATCGAGGAGGAGGAGGCGACTGCCGATGACGCGGTCAAGGTGATTGACACCTTGCGTATTGGTATTCCGCTCTACAACGTGTACCTCAATGAGGCCGACGAGTGGTCACGGCTACTGGCTACGTGCCTGCAGGAGTGGGCGCTGGAATTACATGAGCCTTTGCCGGATATCGCGGTGGCGCTGGCGCATTCGCTTGCGGGCAGTTCGGCGACCGTGGGCTTTTCTGCGCTGTCGGAACTGGCCAGGCTGTTCGAGCATGCTTTGCAGCATGTTCAGCTGCAGTCCGGCGGCACGGCAGAGCAGGCCGACGTGTTTATGGCGGCCGCAGATGATATTCGTCGTCTTTTGCACCAGTTTGCAGCCGGGTTCCTCAAAGAGCCGAGCGAGCAAGTGTTACAGCAATTGCGCCAGCTTCTTGAAGCCGAGGTAGCCAATACCCTGTCGCCTCCGGAGGATGAGATCGATGGCATTGAAGGGCCTCTGAACATCGTTCAAGTGGCCGATGTTCTTGCTGAGCCGGTGCCATCAGAAGCTCCGATTGCAAAATCGGGCGACATGGTTACTGCGGGGTATGTGGCCCCGGCGCTGTCTGTCGTGGCCATTGACGGTGACCAGCGGATCGACGAAGCGATAGCGCATGCCGTTTCGATGGGTTCGGACGTCGATGATGATATTGACGCCGTCGATGTCATCGATCCCGATCTGTTTCCCATTTTTGAAGAAGAAGCAGCGGAACTGCTGCCCCAGTTGGGGGGCGCCTTGCGGCAATGGGCATCCCGTCCGGAAAATCTCGGCGCGCGAAACGAAGTGCTGCGTGCCTTGCACACCCTCAAGGGCAGCTCCCGCCTTGCTGGTGCCATGCGGTTGGGAGAGATGTCGCACCGCCTGGAGTCGGCCATCGAGCAACTCGACCTGGAGACCCTCACGGCAGACCAGATTGAGCCCTTGCTGGCGAATTTTGATGGTTTGCAGGCGAACTTCCAATTCCTCCGCGTTGTTGGTGGCCAAGCGTCGGCGGATGCTGCGGTTTCTGCCCCTGCAGTTCCGCACGATCTGAGCGTATCGGCGAGTGATTCGGATGCTGCGATGGCGCCTGTGCCGGCGTCCGCGCCCTCCATACGGCTTCCTGGCCCTTCACAGCTTGCGCCGGTGCGTGTGGCTGCGAACCAGTCGGTGCGTGTGCGTGCACAGTTGCTGGATCGTTTGGTGAACCAGGCCGGCGAGGTGATGATCAGCCGGTCCCGCCTGGATGTGCGTCTGGGCCAGTTCCGCAGCTCGTTGAACGATCTGTCGGGCAACCTCGATCGTCTGCGCCAGCAGCTGCGAGACATCGAAGTTCAGTCCGAGTCGCAAATGCAGTCGCGCCTGGCTCTCTCGAAGGACTCCGCTGCGGGGTTCGACCCATTGGAGTTCGATCGTTTCACGCGGGTTCAGGAACTGACGCGCATGATGGCCGAGTCCGTGAACGACGTGGCCACCGTGCAGCGCAACCTGCAGCGCGCCATGGAAGGCGCCGAAGATGAATTGATCGCTCAGGGCCGCCAGGCGCGTGAGTTGCAGCGCGATCTGCTGCGTACCCGCATGGTGGAATTTGAGGGCATTGCCGAGCGTTTGTATGCGGTGGTGCGCCAGGCATCCAAGGAAACCGGCAAGCCGATCAAGCTGGACATCACTGGTGGCTCGATTGAAATGGACCGAGGCGTGCTGGACCGCATGACACCGGCCTTCGAACATTTGCTGCGCAACTGCGTGGTGCATGGCATTGAGACGCCTGAGACCCGTGTCGCTGCAGGTAAGCCCCCGTCGGGCACTATCACCGTGGATCTGCGCCATGAAGGCAATGACGTGTCGGTTGAATTTCGGGACGACGGTGCGGGTCTTGATCTGCAGCGTATCCGCGAAAAGGCACTGGCCCAGGGGATCGTGCAAGCCGACACGGAAATCAGTGATGCAGAGGCTGCCAACCTGATCTTCATGCCGGGCTTCTCCACTGCCTCTGAGGTGACGGGACTTGCAGGCCGCGGCATCGGCATGGATGTGGTGCGGTCGGAGGTCAACGCATTGGGCGGCCGGATTGAAATCTCGACCGAGGCGGGCAAGGGTGCAGCGTTTCGCATGGTGCTGCCTTTGACTACGGCTGTGACGCAAGTGGTGATGCTGCGTGCAGGCGATCTGGCGATTGGCGTACCTGCGAACGTGGTCGAAATTGTGCGCCGTACCTCCGCCGCAGAACTGGAAGAAGCATATCGGACGGGCTTTTTTGACGATGGTTTCGAGCAATTGCCTTTTTTCTGGGTAGGCGCATTGCTGCAAGCCTCGGCTCGTAGCAATGAAGTGGCCGGCAAGACGCGTCCTGTGGTGATTTTCCGCAGCGCTTCGCAGCGCATCGCCATGCATGTGGATGAAGTTCTGGGCAACCAGGAAGTTGTGGTGAAGAACCTGGGGCCCCAGTTGTCACGGTTGCCTGGCCTGGCTGGAATGTCCGTGCTCGCCTCCGGGGCCGTGGTGCTGATTTACAACCCGGTGGCGCTGTCTGCTGTGTATGGCGATCAAGTCCGTGACGCCAACCCTGGCTTGCCAGCCACTTTGGAAACCGAAGATGCGGGCACCGGCAAATCTGCGGGATCGGTGCTTGCCGGCCCCAATCAGGTGCCTCTGGTGTTGGTCGTGGATGACTCCATTACCGTGCGTCGTGTGACGCAACGGTTGCTGCAGCGCGAAGGCTACCGTGTGGCGCTTGCTGCCGACGGCCTGCAGGCGCTGGAGCGCCTGCAGGAAGAGCGGCCAACGGTGGTGTTGTCCGACATTGAAATGCCCCGCATGGACGGCTTTGACTTGGCGCGCAACATCCGCGCAGACGGTGCACTGCGTGGGCTGCCGATCATCATGATCACCTCCCGCATTGCAGAAAAGCACCGTGAGCATGCGATGGAGCTGGGTGTGAACCACTATCTCGGCAAACCATACTCGGATGAAGAACTGCTCAGTCTCATCCAGCATTACGCCCGGCTGGAGGCCAACGCAGCGGCATGATCTGAGTTGACTGCCCTGGAGAATGGGCCGGTCAATCAGGGCAGCATCCTTGCTGGTACCGCCGCCGGGAAGATGCCCGCACGATCAGGAGGTTTCATGGATTCGGTGGCCTCTGCGGCTGACAGCCGCCTGCTGTCTTGCCTGGCATTGATGGTGCGCGAAAGCGCTTCCGACCTGTTCCTGCTGGCCGGGGCGCCCCCCACACTCAAGCGGCAAGGGGCATTTTTGCCCATCACCAAGGGGCCGGTGACTGCCGAAGAAATCCGGACGATGGTGTACTCGATCATGCGTAAGGCGCAGATCGACGAATTTGAAACCTCGATGGAATGCGATTTCTCGTTTCAGGCCCAGGATTTGTCGCGCTTTCGGGTCAACGTGCACCTGCAGCGTGGCAACGTGGGCGTGGTTATTCGCCATGTAATAGCCAGGATACCAAGCCTTGACGCGCTGGGTTTGCCGCCGGTGCTCAAACAGCTTGCCTTCCTGAAGGGCGGGTTGGTGCTTGCGGTGGGCTCGGCGGGGTCAGGCAAGACCACCACACTGGCTGCCATGCTCGACTATCGTAATGAGCACACAGCGGGTCATATCCTTACGGTGGAAGACCCCATCGAGTACCTGCACACGCACAAGAAATCGCTGGTGACGCAGCGTGAGGTGGGGCTCGATACCGCGTCCTATGACGAGGCCTTGCGCCGTGCCATGCGCGAGGCGCCCAACGTGATCATGATTGGCGAGATCCGCGATCGGGCCACCATGCAGCATGCGCTGCATTACGCCGAGTCGGGGCATCTGTGCGTGTCCACCCTGCACGCCAACAATGCCAACCAGGCTGTGCAACGGATTCTGAATTTCTTTCCTGAGCAAGCCCACCGCCAATTGCTGATGGATCTGTCGCTGAACCTGCAGGCGGTGGTGGCCCAGCGGCTCGTCAAGAGCGTACAGGGCCCGGTCGTGCCGGCAACGGAGGTGATGCTGCGCACTACCTATGTGTCGGAGCTGATTCAGAAAGGCCAGATCGACGAGATCAAGACGGCCATTGCTCGCAGTGGTGAGCAGGGCATGTGCACCTTCGACCAGTCGCTGTTCGACCTGTACGAGCGCGGTGTCATTTCGCCGGCCGAAGCCGTGGCCAATGCTGACAACCGCACCGATGTATCGCTGCGCCTGCGCCTGGCCTCGGGTGCGCCCCTGGGGGTGGATGGGATGCGCATGAATGACCAGAGCGCCCAGGATGCGCCAACCCGCCCGTAAAGACCGTCCGCGCCATGGAGGCAGGGGCTGAGTGGGCGCTCACCCCGCCTTGACCACCGCGTAGCGCTGCAGCGTGCGCAGTCTGGCGCTGTCATGGTCCACCACGGGGTGCGGGTAGGTCTTGCCCAACACCACCCCGGCCTCCTGCAGTTCCAGGGGGCGCGCCAGCCAGGGGGCATGCAATGCCTTGGCGGGAAGCCGGGCCAGCTGCGGCAGGTAGCGGCGGATGAACTTGCCGTCCGCGTCGAATTTTTCGCTTTGGCTCACCGGATTGAAAATGCGGAAATAGGGCTGCGCATCACAACCGCTGGAGCTGGCCCATTGCCAGCCGCCATTGTTGGCGGCCAGGTCAAAGTCATTGAGCTGCGAGGCAAAGTAGGCCTCGCCCCGGCGCCAGTCGATGCCCAGATCCTTCACCAGAAAACTCGCGACCACCATGCGCAAGCGGTTGTGCATGTAGCCCGTCTGGTTGAGCTGGGCCATGGCCGCATCCACCAGCGGATAGCCGGTGCGGCCCTGGCACCAGGCGGCAAACAGGGCGTCGGCCTCGGGGCCTGATTCCCACGCGATGGCGTCATACGCCGGCTTGAAGCTGTGGCCCACCACATGGGGGTGGTGGTGCAGGATCTGAAAGTAAAAGTCGCGCCAGATCAACTCGCTCAGCCAGGTGGTGGCGCCCGGGTTGCCCTGCTGCATGAGCCGGTGCGCGGTGCGCGCCAGCCGCCGCGGCGAGATGGTGCCAAAACGCAGGTGCACGCTCAGGTAGCTGGGGCCCTTGATGGCCGGAAAATTGCGCGTGTCGTCGTACCGCTCCATGCGCCCCAGGAAATCGTTGAACAACTGCTGTGCGCCGCTGGCACCGGTGGGCAGTCTGGGCTGCGACAGGGCCGTGGTCTCGAACCCCAGTGACGCCAGCGTGGGGACCGGTTGGCAGTGTTCCAGCGGGCGGGGCGCCAGGCGGTGCGCATGGCGCTCCACGGGGTAGCTTGAGAGCTGAAAGGCATCCACCTTCTGGAGCCAGGCGTTCTTGTAAGGCGTGAACACGCTGTAGGGCTTGCCGGTCTGCGTCAGCACCTCGCTGCGCTCCAGCAGGGTGTGGTCCTTGAAGGTGTGAAAAGCCCTTCCTGCAGCGGCCAGCCGGGTGCGCACCCGGCTGTCGCGCTGCAGGGCCTGGGGTTCATCGTCGTGGTTGGCAAACACGGCCTGTACCTGCAGCGCCTGGGCCAGTGCGGGCACGGCATCGCTGGCAATGGTGTGGCGAACGATGAGCCCGGCGTGGGGGTGCTGGCCCAGTGCGCGCAGCGCGGCATCCAGCTCGACCAGAGACTCACGGATGAACTCCACGCGCCGGTCGGCCCGGGGCAAAAGGTCCAGAATCTCGCGGTCAAAAACAAAGACGCAATGCACCTGCCGGCACTGGGTGAGCGCCCGGTAAAGCGCTGCATGGTCGTGGGCACGCAGGTCGCGGCGAAACCAGACGAGTCCGGCTGCGTAGGAAGGCTCGGGGGAGGGCGCCATGTTCACCGTTAAAATTGGCCGATGTCTCCTGATTCTGCGCCCATCAACCTGACGCACCATTTCCTGATCGCCATGCCCGGTCTGGAAGATGAGTCTTTCGCGCGCAGTGTCGTGTACCTGTGCGAGCACAGCGAACGCGGCGCCCTGGGCCTCATCATCAACAAACCCTCCGACATCACGCTCAAAGGCCTTTTTGACAAGGTCGACCTTTCCTTGCGGCGCGAGGACCTGCGCGCAGAGCCGGTCTTCCAGGGCGGCCCGGTGCAGACCGAGCGCGGCTTTGTGCTGCACGATCCCATGCTGATGGACCGCGCCGAAACCGACGAATCCGCCTACGCCTCCACCATGACCATCCCCGGCGGCCTGGAAATGACCACCTCCAAGGACGTGCTCGAAGCGCTGTCCACCGGCGCCGGCCCCCGCCGGGTGCTGGTCACGCTGGGGTATTCATCGTGGGGCGAGGGCCAGCTGGAGTCGGAGCTGGCCGAAAACGCCTGGCTCACGGTGGCGGCCGATTTGTCGGTGATTTTTGACACGCCCGTGCCACAGCGCTATGACAAGGCGCTGGCGCTGCTCGGGTTGCAGACCTGGATGCTCTCGCCCGATGTGGGGCACGCATGACCGGCTTGCCCGCTCAGCCCGCTGTTCCTGCGCATTTCCAGACCTTTCTTGCTTTTGATTTTGGCCTCAAGCGCACGGGCGTGGCCACGGGCAATCGCATGCTGCGCAGCGCCACGCCGCAAGCCACCATCAAGGCCGAGGGCGATGCGCGTTTTGTGCAGGTGGCGCAGCGCATCCAGGAGTGGCAGCCCGACGCGCTGGTGATCGGCGTGCCCTACCACCCCGATGGTGCCAGCCACGAGAACACCGAGAAAGCGCTCAAGTTCGGCCGCCAACTGCGCGGGCGCTTTGGTTTGCAGGTGTTCGAAGTGGACGAGCGCTACAGCACCACCGAAGCCATTTCCGGTGGAGCGAAAGACGCGGACGCCGCCTCGGCCTGCATCATCCTGGAACAGTTTTTGAGGAATCTTCCATGAGCCATCCATCCCCTGCGGCCTCTGGCAGCCTTGTGCTTGACGCCGAGGCGCTGTATCGCGAACTGCTGCGCGGCGTGCGCAGCATGCTCACCCCCACCACGCGCCTGGCGGGCATTGCCTCGGGCGGCGCCTGGCTGGCTGAGCGCCTGCAAAAAGACCTGGGCCTGGAAGGCGCGCCCGGTGTGCTCTCGTCGGTGATGCACCGCGACGACTTTGCCCAGCGCGGCCTGTCCGCCAGCGCGCAAACATCGCTGCCGTTCGATGTGAACGGCGCCGACGTGCTGGTGCTCGACGACGTGCTCTACACCGGCCGCACCATCCGCGCCGTGCTCAACGAGCTGTTCGACTACGGCCGCCCCGCCAGCGTGCGCCTGGCCGTGCTGGTGGACCGCGGCGGGCGCGAGCTGCCGGTGCAGGCCGACTTTGCCGCTGCGCGCGTGGCGCTGCCTGCTCCCCAGTTGCTGGCCCTGGCGCGTGACGACAGTGGCACCTTCCAATTCCAAGTCAAAGAGGCCTGACCGTGCTGCACCAGCGCAACCCCCAACTCAACGGCAACGGCGAACTCATCCACCTGCTGTCCATCGAGGGCCTGCCGCGCGACATCGTCACGCACATCCTCGACACCGCCGCCAACTTCGTCAGCGTGAACGACCGCGAGGTCAAGAAGGTGCCGCTGCTGCGCGGCAAGAGCGTGTTCAATCTGTTCTTCGAGAACAGCACGCGCACCCGCACCACCTTCGAGATCGCGGCCAAGCGCCTGTCGGCCGACGTGTTCAACCTGGACATCGCGCGCAGCTCGGCATCCAAGGGCGAGTCGCTGCTCGACACCATCGCCAACCTGTCGGCCATGGCGGCCGACCTGTTCGTGGTGCGGCACAGCGAGTCGGGCGCGCCCTACCTGATTGCCCAGCATGTGGCGCCGCATGTGCATGTGATCAACGCTGGCGATGGCCGCCATGCCCACCCCACGCAGGGGCTGCTGGACATGTACACCATCCGCCACTACAAAAAAGACTTCAGCAACCTCACCGTGGCCATCGTCGGCGATGTGCTGCACTCGCGCGTGGCGCGCTCCGACATCCATGGCCTGACCACCCTGGGCTGCCCCGAAGTGCGCGTGGTGGGCCCGCGCACGCTGGTGCCGTCCGACATGGCGCAGATGGGCGTGCGCGTGTGCCACACGCTCGAAGAAGGCATCAAGGACGCCGACGTGGTCATCACCCTGCGCCTGCAGAACGAGCGCATGAGCGGCGCGCTGCTGCCGTCGAGCCAGGAGTATTTCAAGAGCTTCGGTCTCACGCCCGAAAAGCTGCAACTGGCCAAGCCCGACGCCATCGTGATGCACCCCGGCCCCATCAACCGGGGCGTGGAGATCGACTCTGCCGTGGTCGATGGCCAGCAGAGCGTGATCTTGCCGCAGGTGACTTTCGGTATTGCGGTGCGCATGGCGGTCATGTCCATCGTTGCCGGGAACGAGGCGTGACGCTTGAAATGAATACTCCTGTTTTCATAGCTGCCAGCGCTTATCCCATGAGCGCTATCAGCCAATTTGGCTTGAAATCATGAAGATACTGATCCAGAACGGCCGTGTGATCGACCCCGCCTCGGGCCTCGATCAAACCTGCGACATCGCCATTGCCGCCGGGCGCATCGTGGGTGTGAACCGCGTGCCGCCCGACTTTGACCCCAAACGCGTGATCGACGCCGCAGGCTGCATCGTGCTGCCCGGCCTGGTGGACCTGGCGGCGCGCCTGCGCGAGCCCGGCCATGAGCACGAAGGCATGCTCGAATCCGAAATGGCCGCCGCCGTGGCCGGGGGCGTGACCAGCCTCGTGTGCCCGCCCGACACCGACCCCGTGCTCGACGAGCCCGGCCTGGTGGAGATGCTCAAGTTCCGCGCCGAAAAGCTGCACCAGTCGCGCCTGTTCCCGCTGGGGGCGCTCACGCGCGGCCTGGCGGGCGAGGTGCTGACCGAAATGGCCGAACTCACCGAATCGGGCTGCGTGGGCTTTGGCCAGGCCGAGGTGCCGCTGGCCAGCACCCAGGTGCTGCAGCGCGCGCTGCAATACGCCGCCACCTTTGGTTACACCGTCTGGCTGCGGCCGCAAGAGATGCACCTGGGCAAAGGCGTCGCCGCCAGCGGCCCGCTGGCCACGCGCCTGGGCCTGTCGGGCGTGCCCGTGGCGGCCGAGACCATTGCGCTGCACACCATCTTTGAACTGCTCAAGACCACCGGCGCCCGCGTGCACCTGTGCCGCATCAGCAGTGCGGCGGGCGTGGAGCTGCTGCGCCGCGCCAAGGCCGAGGGCCTCCAGGTCACGGCCGACATCAGCATCAACTCGCTGCACCTCACCGATGTGGACATCGGCTTTTTTGACAGCCGCGCCCGCCTGTCGCCCCCGCTGCGCCAGCAGCGCGACCGCGATGCGCTGAACGCCGCGCTGGCCGACGGCACCATCGACGCGCTGGTGTCCGACCACACCCCGGTCGATGAAGACGCCAAGACCTTGCCGTTTGCCGAGGCCGAGCCCGGCGCCACCGGGCTGGAGCTGCTGCTGAGCCTGGCGCTCAAGTGGTCGCAGGACAGCGGCGTGCCGCTGCAGCGCGCGCTGGCCGTGGTCACGTCCGAGCCCGCGCGCGTGCTGGGCAACGCCCTGGGCACCTTGCAGGCCAGCGTCGGCCAGATCATCGAGGGTGGCGTGGGTGACCTGTGCATCCTCGACCCGCAGGCCGCCTGGACGGTGCAGGACGGCGCACTGCGCAGCCAAGGCAAGCACACGCCGTTTTCGGGCTACGAGCTGCCGGGCTGTGTGCGCATGACGCTGGTCGGCGGCCAAGTCGCTTTCGAAAGGTGACCGCCCTGAGCGGCTT
The DNA here is from genome assembly GCF_017939685.1 of Acidovorax sp. JG5. Lineage (NCBI taxonomy): Bacteria > Pseudomonadati > Pseudomonadota > Betaproteobacteria > Burkholderiales > Comamonadaceae > Acidovorax > Acidovorax sp. JG5. The sequence continues at coordinate 255,611 of NZ_JAGKSE010000003.1, read as the reverse complement.
TGCCGCTTCCCCCCAAGGGGACGCCACCAGTGGCCCGGCAAAGCCGGCTCCACGGTGGCTCTGGCTTTCGACACGCCAGTTTCTTGGGCCGTGGGGAACGCAGCGCAATGGTTCACTGACATGAGAAATCTGCGCGCCTGCTGGCGCCTGCTGCGCGTGCTGGGCCACATCGTCAAGGGCCTGGCGATCGTGGCGGTGCGTTTTCCGGTGTTGTCGCCCGACCAGCAATACGCCCGCGTGCAGGCCTGGTCCATGGAGCTGCTGGCCCATGCGGGCGTTGCGCTGCGCATCATCGGCACCCCGCCCGTGAGCGGGCCGGTGATGCTGGTCGCCAACCACCTGTCATGGCTGGATATTCCGGTCATGCACGCGGCGCGGCATTGCCGTTTTGTCTCCAAATCGGATGTGCAGGCCTGGCCGCTGATTGGCACGCTGGCCACCGCCGCGGGCACCCTCTACATCGAACGCAACTCGCGCCGCGATGCGCTGCGCATGGTGCGCTCCATGCACGAGGCGCTGGAGCGCGGCGAGGTGCTGGCGGTGTTTCCCGAGGGCACCACGGGCGATGGCCGCGCGATGCTGCCGTTCCATGCCAACCTGCTGCAGGCGGCGGTGACGGCAGACGCTTTTGTGCAGCCGGTGGGCCTGCACTTTGCCGACAAGGCCACTGGCGTGACCAGCTTTGCGCCCAGCTACATCGGCGACGAAACCCTGGTGGGCTCCATCTGGCGCACCCTGCGCGCGCCCGCCATCGAGGCCGTGGTGCACTACGGCGTGCCCGAGCAGGCCGGCGGCCGCGACCGCCGCGCCTGGACGCAGCACCTGCACGACACGGTGGACCGCCTGCGCCGGGGTTGATGCGGATTCGCCATCCCCGCGATCGCTGCGTTGCCTCGCCTTGGTTAATTGTGCTATTTTTTCGATAGCTTTCAGCGCTTTGCACATAAGCGCTAGCGGACGATTTGGCTTGTAAAACTGCCTCAGCCGCGCGCAAACGTCACCACATGGTCAACCTGCGCCCGGATGCCAATCCACTCGCCCACGGCGTGGTTGTGGTGGCTGGGCACATGGGCCATCAGGGTCAGGCCGCTGGCCAGGCGCAGCGTGTACAAAAACTCCGAGCCGCGAAACGACTTGCGCACGATCTGCGCCTGCACGGGCGCGTGGTCGTCGTGCACCACGTCATCGGCGCGCAGCAGCACATCGCATTCGCCGCCGGGGTAGCTGGCGGGCAGGGGGCATTCGCTCAGATCGGTCAGGTCGCCCAGCGGGGTCTGCGCCACCACGTTGTTGCCGCGCTGCACCAGCGTGGCGGGGGCAAAAACGCCGTGACCGATGAAGTCGGCCACGAAGCGGGTGGCCGGCCGGTGGTAAAGGGTGTAGGCATCGTCCCACTGGTGCAAGTGGCCTTCGTGCATCACGCCAATCACGTCGCCGATCGCGAAGGCCTCGAACTGGTCGTGCGTGACAAACAGCGCCGTGGCCCCGGCGGCCTTCAAAATGTCGCGCACCTCGTGCGCCAGGCGCTCGCGCAGATCTACATCGAGGTTGGAAAACGGCTCGTCCAGCAGCATGAGCTGCGGGCGCGGGGCCAGCGCGCGCGCCAGGGCCACACGCTGCTGCTGCCCGCCCGAAAGCTCGTGCGGAAAGCGCGCCCCGCTGCCTTCCAGCCCCACCAGTTGCAGCGCCTCGGCCACGCGCGCGGCCTGCTCGGCCCGGGGCAGCTGGTGGATGCCGAACGCCACGTTGCGCTCCACGCTCAGGTGCGGGAACAGGGCGTAATCCTGGAACACCATGCCAATGCGCCGCTCTTCGGGGGGCACGTTCAGGTGCGTGCTGCCCACCAGCTGGCGCGTCAGGCGGATCTCGCCGGCCGATACGGGCTCCAGCCCCGCCACGGCGCGCAGCAGCGTGGTTTTGCCGCAGCCCGAAGGGCCGATCAGCACGCCGATATCGCCCGCATGCAGCCCCAGCGTGACGCCCTGGACGGCCGCCTGGGAACGGCCCGCGTAACGCACTTCCAGTTGTGAAACCTCAAGAAACATGGCTGGATTCTAGTGGGGCGGAGCGAATGCTTAAAATTCGCATTTGCATTCCCGGTCATCCCTTGGTCGGTCGTGCCATTTCTTCCTCTGCCGAGCCCCTCGCCTTGCACCGCACCCGCTTTTCCCTCTCTACCGTCCCCCTGATCCTGCTGGTGGGCCTGCTGGCCTTGCCCGTGCTGGCGCTGCTGGCATCGTGGCTGCCCTGGGGCGTGGTGCCGGCCGACACCGGCGCCATCCTGCGCGAGATGGCCAGCACCGTGCTGCCCGGCTATATGTGGACCACGCTCTGGCTGGGCCTGTGGGTGGCGGTGGGCGCGGCGGTGGTGGGCACTGCCGCAGCCGCAGCGGTCACGCTGTTCGAGTTTCCGGGCCGGCGCACGTTTGAATGGCTGCTGCTGCTGCCGCTGGCCATGCCGGCCTATGTCACGGCCTATGCCTACACCGACTTTTTGCAGTTCAGCGGGCCGCTGCAGGTGGCGCTGCGCGCAACCTTCGGGCTGGAAGGGCGCCTGCTGCCCGAGGTGCGCAGCCTCTGGGGCGCCATCTGGGTCTTCACCTTTGCGCTGTATCCCTATGTCTATCTGCTGGCGCGCACGGCGCTGGGCGAGCGTGCGGCGCACCTGATGGAGGCGGCACGCCTGCTGGGCGCGCCACTGTCGCGGCGCATCGCCACCATCGCGCTGCCGCTGGCGCGCCCGGCCGTGGCCGCGGGCGTGGCGCTGGCGCTGATGGAAACCCTGGCCGACTTTGGCGTGACCAGCTACTTCGGCATCCAGACCTTCACCACCGGCATCATCAAGGCCTGGCTGTCCATGGACAACCGCATTGCCGCCGCGCAGCTGTCCACCATGCTGCTGGCCCTGGTGCTGCTGCTGCTGTGGCTGGAGCATCGCGCCGAGCAGCGCATGCGCTTCACCGCCAAGGGCACGGGCCACGCGGGCGCCACCGAGGCCCAGCCCGTGCCACTGCGTGGCCTGGCGCGCGCCGTGGTGTGGGGCGTGTGCACGCTGCCGGTGTTCATGGGTTTTGTGGCGCCGGTGGCCTTCATGCTGCGGCCGCTGGCGTCCGACTGGTCGGTGCTGCCCTGGAACCGTTTTCTCGAATGGGCCTGGAACAGCGTGTGGCTGGGGGGCATCACCGCCGGCCTGGCCGTGGCCGTGGCGCTGGCGCTGGCCTTTGCCGTGCGCCGCAAGCCCGATCTGCTGACACGCGGCGTGGTGCGGCTGGCCAGCGTGGGCTATGCCGTGCCGGGCGCGGTGATCGTGGTGGGCCTGCTGCTGCCGGTGGGCTGGGTGCAGGCGCGCTTTCCGCAGTGGGGCGTGGGCGCGCTGGTCACCACCACGGCCGTGGGCATTGTGTGGGCGTATCTGGTGCGGTTTTGCGCGGTGGCGCTGCAGTCGGTGCAAAGCGGCTATGCGCGCATTCCGGCCAGCCTGGACGACTCGGCGCGCATGCTGGGCGCGGGCAGCGCGCGGCTGATGGCCCGCGTGCACTGGCCGCTGCTGCGGCGCTCCACCGTCGCCGCCGCGCTGCTGGTGTTTGTGGACGTGATGAAAGAGCTGCCCGCCACCATGGTGCTGCGCCCTTTCAACAGCGATACGCTGGCCGTGGTGGCCTACCAGCTGGCGCGCGATGAGCGCCTGGGCGAAGCCGCCTTGCCCTCGCTGGCGCTGGTGGCGGTGGGGCTGGTGCCGGTGATCTTGCTCAGCCGCACGCTGCGCAGCCGCGCCTGAAAATCGCCGGGGCTTTGTGGCATGGCGCCCGCCATGCGCTGTCGCTATGCTTGCGGCACTATGTGGCAGCCTGCACAAACCCCTCTTTGCAACGCCATGGACAGGCTCCTGCGCACCACCGGCTGCGCCACCCCGGGCGGCATGGCCCACCCGGCATTGCCCTGCAAACAAGCGGCCGCGCTGCAAGGTGCCCCATGACCGGTTTCGCGCTGCTGTCGGGCCTGGGCCACGCCATGCTGGTGGTCGCTGGCCTGTTGGTGTATGTGATGTTCACCCGCATCGACCACCAGCGCCGCCATCCGTCGGCAGCGCTGGCGTGGGTGCTGGGCATCGTGGCCTTTCCCTATGTGGCGCTGCCCTTGTTTCTGCTGGTCGGTTCGCGCAAGTTTGCGCGGCCACTGCGCCAGCCCCACTGGCCCGGCGATGCGCCGGCGCCCGGCCCCGCAGCGGCGGGCGAGGGCCCCGCGTGGGCCACGCGCCTGCTGGCGGGCATGGACCTGGCACCCGCCGTGCGCAATGCCCGTGTCCACTTTCACGAAGACGGCCCCGAAGCCCTGCAGGCCCTGCTGGCGCTCATCGACTCCGCCCAGCACAGCCTGGATGTCTGCACCTTCGTGTTCGGCCACGACGCGGTGGGCGAGCGCGTGGCCCAGGCCCTGGTGCAGTGCGCCCAGCGCGGCGTGGCCACGCGGCTGCTGCTGGATGCCGTGGGCAGCTGGCGCACCCCGGCGGCCATGCTGCGCCAGCTGAGGCGCCAGGGCGTGCAGGTGCGCCGCTTCATGCCCCTGCTGCACAACCCCATGCGCGGGCGCACCAACCTGCGCAACCACCGCAAGGTGGCCGTGGCCGACGGCGCGCGCCTGTGGAGCGGCGGCCGCAACCTGGCCAGCGAATACTTCATGGACCGCCCAGGCATGCCCGCGTGGCGGGATCTGAGCTTCGATGTCGAAGGCCCGCTGGCCGCGCTGGCCCAGGCGCAGTTCCGGGCCGACTGGCGTGCTGCCACCGGCCGCGTGCGCTTCACCCGCCACCTGCCGCCGCCGCGCCAGGCGCTGGCCGGCCCGCCCGGCGGCGCGCTGGCCCAGTGGGTGCCCAGCGGGCCAGACCAGCCCGACGACACCGTCTATGCCCTGCTGCTCACGGCGGCCTTCCACGCGCAGCGGCGCATCGTGGCCATCACGCCCTATTTCGTGCCCGACGAGGCCCTGCTCGACGCCTGGTGCATTGCCTGCCGGCGCGGGGTGCAGGTGCACCTGGTCGTGCCCGCCCGCTCCAACCACCGCCTGGCCGACTGGGCCCGCGAACGCGCCCTGCGCCAGCTGGCCGCAGCGGGCGCCCAGGTGTGGCTGGCCCCCGGCATGGTGCATGCCAAGGCGGTGGTCATCGACGACAGCATGGCGCTGACCGGCTCGCTGAACCTCGATGCGCGCAGCCTGTTCCTCAACTACGAAAGCATGACCGCCTTCTACGAGCGCGAGCAGGTGCAATGGCTGTCCGACTGGTGCGCCCGCCAGATCGCCACCGCCCAGCCCCACCAGGCGCGCCAGCCGTCCTGGCTGCGCGACATTGCCGAGGGCGTGGTGCGGGCGGTGGGGTTTCAGCTGTAGGGGCCGCTGCGGGCGAGGGCGCGCAGCAAATCAAGCGTGCTGAACGTTGCCCGTGGATGGTTAAAAAAACTCCTAATTTAATAGCTGTTTGCGCTTTTGAATAAAGGGCTAGAGGCCAATTTGACTCAATATTTGCAAATGAGTGCTTCTCTCTGCCTTCAGCGTCCCTTCCCACTCAGGCGGCGCCTGTCTCAATGGCGGTTGCTGCTGGGCATTCACCACGCCTTGGGAGCGCGGCATGCGCGCTACATGGCAATGCAAGCACTTATGCGAGGCGCGATGGGCCCCTTGCAGCTGGCGTCATCGCCTCGCCGTACGTTGTTGCACTGATCCAAGCCACTTCTCACAGGGGAAAAAGAAAAAGGCCGGAAACTTGCGGAAGCTTCCGGCCTTGCATGTGGTCCCCCCGACAGGAATCGAACCTGTATCTAGCGCTTAGGAGGCACTCGTTCTATCCATTGAACTACGAGGAGGCAGCCGGCGATTGTAGAGGCTGGGCGGGCGCCATATTTCTGCGCGGTGGGATCAGTCGTAGCGCACGGTGTAGATGATGTCCACCGCGCTTTTCTCGCCCGTCTGGCCGCGCAGCGTGAGGCGGCGCGAGAGGTCGTAGAAGATGTAGAGCGTGCCCAGCGTGCCCGACAGGCTGCGCTCGTAGGTCACATACATGTCCTTGGACAGGCGCTTGCCAAAGGTGAGCGCGGCGCTGGTGGCGTCTTCGCCGGCGCCGGGGCCCTTGAAGCCGATTTCGTCCAGACCCAGGCGGCTGGCCACCTGGGCGGTGGGGTTGCCGCCGCCGCGGCCCAGCAGGGTCAGGGCGGCTTGCTGCAGCACGGCGGCTTCGGCGCCGCCGTTGGCTGCATCGCGGCCCAGCACGACCCACGAGAGTTTTTCGGCGTCGGGCAGTTCGGGGTCGGAATACAGCCGCACGCGGGGCGCCAGCGCCGAGCCGGTGACCTGCACGCCCGCGCGCACGCTGATGTTGGGGCGCAGCGCCAGAATGTCGAGCGCGGGGTTGTTGTAGGGGCCGTTGAAGCGGATCAGGCCCGTCTCCACGTCCAGCACCTGGCCCCAGGCGCGGTAGCGGCCTGCGTCGGTGCGCACCTCGCCCGTCACGCGCGGCGGTGCGCCGGGCACGGTGCTGCTGCGGATGTCCAGTTCGCCGGTGAGGCGGGTGGTGATGCCCTGGCCTTGCAGTGCAAAGTCGCGGCCCAGGTTGAGGGTGATGGCCACGGCGGGCGACCGGGCAGTTTCGGCCTGCGCTGCTTTCTGGTTGGCGCGGCCGGCCGCCTGCGCCTTGGCCTGGTCGGCGCGGTCTTTGGCGGCCGAACGCACCACCACGTCCGATCCCAGGCTGGGCGCCGATTCGTCGGGCAGGATGATGGTGGCGCGGTCGGTGGTGAGCTTGCCGCGCAGGCTGAACTGCCCTTGCTGCAATTGCGCCTGCACCTGGCCCGACACGCTGACCTGCCGGTCGGCGCGCACCAGCACCTGCAGCGCGCGGGCCTCGGCGGTGATGTCCATGGTGATGCCCGACATGCCCGCGCCGGGCTCGCCCCAGCCCAGACGGCCCGAGCCGGTGAGGGTGCCGCCGTCTTGCGGTGCGGGCGTGCGGTTGCCGCTGAAACCCGCGATGCGCGCATTGCTGCCGCGCCCGCCTTGCAGGCGGAACTCGGTGATGTCTAGCTGGTTGCCCCGCAGGGTGGCGCGCAACTGGCCGTTTTGCAGGTCCACCCCATCGACGATGGAGCGCACGGCCAGCCCATCGGCGCCCAGCGTGCCGGCCCAGCGGGGGGCGGCGCGCGTACCCGACAGGGTGGCGTTGGCGTCGAGCGTGCCGCGCACGCGCCAGCCCGGCGGGGCCAGGGCCGACCACACGCCCATGTCGGGCAGGCGCGCGCGCACGTTGGCGGCCAGCGGTGCATCGGGCGCCCAGGTGGCGCCCGCCAGTCCGTTCGCATCTGCCAGCGTTTTGCCCAGCGTGAGGCGGGTGCTGGCGCTGGCATCGATCTCGCCGGCGCGATCGCTGGCCCAGAGCAGGCGTGCGCGCAGGGCCTCGCCTTCGGCCTCCAGCGTCAGTTCGGCCTGGCGCACGCCGGCGCGGCTGCCGGGTTCGGGGGCGGTGATGGCGGTGGGGCTGCCCGCGCCGGTGCCCTGGCCCGTGCTTTGCAGCACCGTGACGGGGGCGGTTTCGCCGGTGAGGATGCGCAGGTCGCCGCCGGTGCGCCGCAGGCTGGCCTGGGCGCGCAGGGTGGCGCCGGCGTCCACGCTCCACTGGCCCTCCAGCACCATGTCGCCACCCAGGCCCAGGCGGGCCAGCAGCGGCTGTGCCGGTTGGCCGGCCACCGCAGGGGCGCCCTCCAGCCCCAGCGCATCCACCCAGGCGAAGGGCAGGCCCTGCAGGCGGCCCTGGCTTTGCAGGCGCGATGCCGTGCCCGGCCCGGACTGGTAGCGCACGGGCTGCCATTGCAGCGTCACGCTGCCGGGCAGCGGGCCGCTCACGCGGGCCTGGCCGGCGGCGGCCTGCACCACCACCATGCCCGATGTGCCGGGCGCGGCGGGGGGCGGGCCAAGCTGTGCCGTCAGGGCCAGCGCCTCGGAGAGTTCCAGGGTCCAGGGGCCGGGGCGGGTGGTGTCTTGCGCCTGCACGCGCAACGCGCTCACCTGCGCTTTCCACAGCGCGGCCGATGCCAGCCCGCCGGTCGCGCGGGTGTGCAGCGTGGCGAGGAGCGTGCCGGTGCGCAGCTTGCCGTCCAGCGCCAGGCGGGCCTGCCGCAGCGAACCCGACAGTTCGGCTTGGAGCGATTGCAACTGCACAGCGGTCGCAGCGGCTGCCTTGCCGGAGTTGCCTGGCGGCAGGGTCAGGTCGAGTTGCGGCGCGGTCAGCGTGGCCTGCAGCGTGAACGGGGTTTTGTCCGTGGGCAGCGCCTGGCCCGCGCGGGCGGCTTGCAGCTGCTCTGCCAGGCTTTGCCAGCCGCCGCTCCAGCGGCTGGCCAGTTGCGCCTGGCCCTTGAGCGTTGCGCCGTGCAGGGCGGTGGCCAGGCCGGGCAGGCTGGTCAGCCAGCGCTGGGTGCGGTCGGCGTCGGTCCACTGCACCTGCAGCTCGCCGGCGCCGGTGCGGGGGGCCAATGCACCCTTGGCCTGGGCGCTGGCGCCGGGCACGGTGAGCTGCAGTTGGCCTTGTACAGCGATGGTGCCCAGCGTCACTTGCAGCGCGGTGGCCTCCAGCCGCGCCTGCATGGCATCGACCCGCAGGCGATCCAGCCGCACGGTGCCGTCGCCTTGTTGCGGCTGCCATTGCCCTTTGGCTTGCAGGGCGTTGATGCGCAGCGCAGGGGCGGGCTGCGTGCGGGGCTGGTCCGCAGTACCGGGTTTGGGGTTGCCCCGGGCGCCGGGCGACCGCGTGGCAGTGTTGGCCTGGATGTCGGCCGTGAACGCCACGTTGCCGCCGCCCTCGGTCTGCGCCACCACGCTGCCGGACAAGGGCGCCGCCGCCAGCGCCGAGTGAAGTGCCTCGGGGGGCAGGTTGCGCAGCTGGGCTTTGCCATCGATGGCGCCCGTGGCGGGCGTGTAGTGGCCTTGCACGGTGGCTGTGCCCTGGCCCACGCTGGCCGTGGCGGCGGGGATGCTCCAGCGCGTGCCGTCCCAGGTGGCGCTGGCGGCCAGGGCGGTGAGTGGCAGGCGCGATTGGTCCCACGGGCCTGCCAGTGCGTTGCGGATTTGCGCCTGCAGGGCCCAGCCCGACGCGGCTGGCGCTGCCGTGGGGCCGGCCTGCAGCGTGCCGTGCAGCAGCGTGGCGGGGGCCTGGGGCCACAGCGTGGCCAGGTTGACGGCGCGCAGCGTGGCACGGGCCTGTTCTATGGGCTGGGGTGCCCAGGGCGCCAGCGTGGCATGCAGGTCGGCCTGCATGGGTTCGGGCACGGAAGCGGGGGTGGATGGGGCGCGCGGTCGGGCGGGTGCAGGCTTTGCGGCCGGTGCGGGGGGCGCGGTGGATGCGGGCGGCGTGGCGGCTTCAGCAGCCTGTGCATTCGGTGCATCCGGTGCAACTGGGCGCAGGCGGGCATCCAGCTGCAATCGGGCCGCCGCTGTGGACAGCGTGCCCTTGAGCGTGGCGTGGGCCAGCACCTGCACGCTGGCGCTGCTGCCGGGCACGGCCTGGTGCACGCTGCCGCTCACCGTGGCATCGAGCGCCATGGGGGCCTGGGCGTCCAAGGTGGCGCGGGCGGTGTAGCGGCCCTGGGCCAGTGCCACATTGCCGATGGTCAGGTGGTGCTGGCGTCCGTCAAAGCGGTAGTCGCCCACCAGCCCCAGGGCTTCCACGGCGGGCGAGCCGGCCCATTGCAGGCGGTCGATGCGAAAGGGCAGGCCGATCTGCAGCGGCAGCACCAGTGTGTCGAGCGGGGTCAGGGGCTCGGTGCTGGGCGGGCCCAGCGGGGTGATCGTTACCGTGGCGGCATGCACCTCGCCCAGTTCCAGGCGGCGCTGCAGCAAGGGCGCCAGCTGCCAGCCCACGCGGGCATCGCTGACTTCGACGCGCAGCGTGGGGCTGCTCCAACGCAGCCAGCCAATGCGGCCACCGCTGCGCAGCGATCCGCTCACCTCGCGGCTGTCCAGCGTCTGGCCTGCTGGCAGGTATTGGGCTGCGCGCGCCAGCAGGGTGGCCAGAGAGTTGTCGCGGCCCGACCACCACCAGGCCAGCGTGCCGGCCGCCAGCACCAGGGCGCACAGCCCCACCAGCAGCCAGCCGGTGAAGCGCAGCGCCCGGCGCGCCCGCTGGCCGTGCATGCCGCGTGCGGAGGCGGTGGCTGGCGCGGCGCTGCCTGCAGAAAAATCTGCCTCGGGTGCGCGATGGGCGGGTGGCTGGCGGCGCATCAGAAGCTGAACCCCAGGCGCAAATGCAGCCGCAGTTGTTTGGCTTGCACGCCATAAGCCAGGTCGGCCTGCAGCGGGCCCACCGGGCTGCGCCAGCGCACGCCGGCGCCCACGCCGACGCGGGCGGTGAGGTCGCCCACGCGGTCGGCCACGGCGCCGGCATCGACAAAAACGGCGCTCTCCCAGTCGGTCATGGCGCCGTTGTAGACGATGGGGCGTTGCCATTCCGCGCTGGCCAGGCCCAGATAGCGGCCGCCGTAGAGCAGGTTGTTCTCGGTGCGCGCGCCGATGGCGCGGTAGCCATAGCCGCGCACGGTGGTGTCGCCGCCGGTCAGGAACAGCTGGGTCACCGGGATCTGCGCCGCCTGGCGCGCCAGCACGGCGCCGGCTTCTGCGCGCAGGGCGATGCGCGCGTTGCGGGCACCACCGGTGGCGGCCTGCACCCGGCCCGCCGCAATGAACGATTGCCAGCGCAGCAGCGTGCGCACAAAGGGCGCGCGTTCGGGGGTGAGCGTGGTGCCCGCCCCCAATTCCACCGCCAGCCCGTATCCGCGCGTGGGCGCCACGGTGCTGTTGAAATAGCGGCCCGTCCAGCCGTAGTTCAGGCTCAGCGCCGTGCCCGAGGGCGGAGCGTTCAGGCCCTGGCTGTTGGCGTAGTCGTATTGCAGAAAATAGTTGCGGTCGATGCGCGTGCTGCTTTTGCTGCGGCCGGTGCGCAGGCGCGCGCTGTTGACCTGGTAGTCGCCCGTGGTTTCGCGCTGCGCCTGGGCCGCGGCAAACCAGCGCCAACCATTCTCGTCGGGCAGGTCGGTCCACTCGGTGCTTGCCAGTTGGGTTTCGCGGTCCAGCAGCAGTTTGCTGACCGCACGCCAGCCCATGCCGGGCAGCTGGTTGTGGATGTGGTCCATCGAAAGGCGCGGGCCGCTGTCGGTGGACAGGCCGGCGCCAAACACCAGCTTTTGCAGCCGTGCCTCGCGCACCTGCGCCACCACGGGGGCGGCTTGCGGGTCGCTGCCTTCGGTGTCGAGCGTGAGGAACACGGCGTCGTAATAACCGCTGCTGGCCAGGCGCAATTGCGCGTCCAGCAATTGCGCCTCGTCATAAAAGGCCCCGGTGGGCAGGCGGGCCAGGCGCCGCGTGCCATCAGGGTCGTAGCGTTCGCTGCCTTGCACCTGCAGGGGGCCGAAGCGGTAGGCGGGGCCGGTGTCGTAGTGCACGCTCAGCGCCGCCTGGTGGGTGTCGGCATCCACCTCGGACCGGCTTTGCGCGATGCGGGCCGTGGGGTAGCGCCGCACCTGCAGCTGGCGCAGGCCGTCGGTCTTGGCGCTGTCCCAGGCCGACTGGGTGAAGGGCTGCCCGGGCGGCAGCGACCAGTTGCGCTGCACGCGCTCTTGCCGGCGTGCGCGGTTTTCGGTGCCGTCGTCGGTGCGCTCGTCCACTGTGATGCGGGTGCTGGCAACGTGGGTTTGCGGGCCGGGCTCTGCCACCAGCACCACGGCACGCAAGGCGGCGCTGCTGCCCGGGGTGTCGGTCATCAGCACCGTGATGGTGGGGGCAAAGTAGCCCAGCGTGCCCAGCAGTTCGCGCGCGTTGGCGTCGGCCGCACCCAGCAGGCGCTGCAGTTCGCCGTCTTGCAGATCGGGCAAGGTGCGGAAACGCTGCAGCTCCAGATGGCGTTCCAGCGTTTCGCGCACGCCGTCGGGCGCACGCACTTCGAGCGTGAACGCGGGCAGGGTGGAACGGTCGGTGACCGGCGTGGAGGCGGTGTCGGCGGCGGCGCTGTGTTCGCCCCGGGGCAACAGGCTGCAGCCTTGCAGGCACACCACGCAGAAAAACAGCAACGCCGGCCATCGGGCCGGCGTTGGGGAAGCGATGGGCATGCGTTTATTTTGACAGCAGCCGCATGGTTTCTTCGAGCCCCTTGAGTGACAAAGGGTACATGCGGTTGCCGATGAGCTGCTGGATGATGCTGATGCTTTGGCGGTATTGCCACACGCCCTGCGGCTCGGGGTTGATCCACGCAAACTTGGGGAAGGCGTGCGTGAGGCGCTGTAGCCACTCTGCGCCCGGCTCCTCGTTGTTGTATTCCACACTGCCGCCGGGCTGCAATATCTCGTAGGGGCTCATGGTCGCGTCGCCCACAAAGATCAGCTTGTAGTCCTTGTTGTACTTGCGGATGATGTCCCAGGTGGGGAACTTCTCGGCAAAGCGGCGCCGGTTGTTCTTCCACATGAAGTCGTACACGCAGTTGTGGAAGTAATAGAACTCCAGGTGCTTGAACTCGCTCTTGACGGCGCTGAACAGTTCTTCCACCCGCTGGATGTGTTCATCCATGGTGCCGCCCACGTCCATCAGCAGCAGCACCTTCACGTTGTTGTGCCGCTCGGGCACCATCTTGATGTCCAGATACCCCGCGTTGGCTGCCGTGCTGCGGATGGTGTCGGGCAGGTCCAGTTCCAGCTCATGCCCTTCACGCGCAAACTTGCGCAGGCGGCGCAGCGCCACCTTGATGTTGCGCGTGCCCAGCTCCTGCTGGTCGTCGTAGTCCTTGTAGGCACGCTGCTCCCACACCTTCACGGCGCTTTTGTTCTTGCCCGCGCCGCCAATGCGCACGCCCTGCGGGTTGTAGCCGCCATGGCCAAACGGGCTGGTGCCGCCGGTGCCGATCCACTTGCTGCCACCCTCGTGGCGCTCTTTCTGTTCTTCGAGCCGCTTCTTCAGCGTCTCCATCAGCTCGTCCCAGCCCATCTTCTCGATGGCAGCCTTTTGCTCGGGCGTGAGTTCGTTCTCCAGGATCTTGCGCAGCCAGTCGGCCGGGATCTCCTTGGTGAAGTCGGCCACCATTTCCACGCCCTTGAAATAGGCGCCGAAGGCCCGGTCGAACTTGTCGTAGTGCTTCTCGTCTTTGACCAGCGTGAGGCGCGAGAGGTTGTAGAAGTCGTCCAGGCTCCAGGCGTCATCCGACTTGGGGCCCACCACACCGGCTTGCAGGGCTTCGAGCAGGGTGAGATATTCCTTGACCGACACGGGCAACTTGGCCGAGCGCAGGGTGTAGAAGAAGTCGATGAGCATGATTTTGGCCTCCAGCGCTTATGGGTTGTGCGCATGCTGCTCTAAAATATATAGCAACTGTGCTTTGGCCTCGGGCCATTCGCCCGAGCGCATGCTGTACATCACCGTATCGCGGATGGTGCCGTCGCGGCGCAGCGCGTGGCCGCGCAGCACGCCGTCCTTCTTGGCGCCCAGGCGCTCGATGGCGCGTTGCGACGCAAAGTTGTAGTTGTCGGTGCGCCAGCCCACTACATGGCAGCCCAGCGTGTCGAAAGCGTGGCCCATCATCAGCAGCTTGGCAGTGGTGTTGACGTGGGTGCGCTGCGCGCTTTTGGCATACCAGGTCCAGCCAATCTCCACGCGGCGCGCGGCGGGCACGATGTCGTGGTAACTGGTGGAGCCCAGCACCTTGCCGGTGGTATCTTCCACCACGGCAAAGGCAAAACGGTTCCCGTCTTCGCGCATCTTGAGCGCGGCCTCGATGTACGCGCGGGTGTCCTGCGGCTCGGGCACCGAGGTGATGCGCAGCTTCCACAGCGCGCCATCGGCGGCAGCGGCCCGCAGGCCGTCTTCATGGGCCAGCGCCAGGGGCTCCAGGCGGACGCCGCAGTCCCGCAGCGTGACAGGTTCTACAAAAGCCATGGGTCTCTGCCCTTTGATCAATCCTTGGACGGCTGGCTGCGGCGGCTGTTTTGCCAGCGCCGAGCCGCATGCAGGCCCAGGCCACCACCGATGCCCACCAGGGCGATGCCGATCAGGCTGCCGGTGCCGTAGCCAGGCGCGAAGATGTCGAACCCCAGCAATTGGCCCAGCCAGAAGCCCAGCAGCGCGCCACCCAAAAAGCCCACGGCATCTGCAAAGCCGTTGACCAGCAGTTGGCGGGTGTCGTTGGCGCCGCCGCTCACTCAGCGGTTCCTCTGGTTCATGAACACCAGCTTTTCAAACAGGCTCACGTCCTGTTCGTTCTTGAGCAGCGCGCCCACCAGCGGCGGCACCGCCACCTTGTTGTCGGCGCTTTGCAGGGCTTCGAGCGGAATGTCTTCGGCTACCAGCAGCTTGAGCCAGTCGATCAGCTCGCTGGTGGAGGGTTTCTTTTTCAGGCCGGGCAGGTTGCGCACGTCATAAAACGTCTTCATCGCCACGCCCAGGAGCTCGCTCTTGAGCGTGGGGAAGTGCACATCCACGATCTGACGCATGGTGTCGGCCTCGGGGAACTTGATGAAGTGAAAGAAGCAGCGGCGCAAAAATGCGTCGGGCAGCTCTTTTTCGTTGTTCGAGGTGATGAACACCAGGGGGCGGTGTTTGGCCTTGATGAGCTCGCGCGTTTCGTAGCAGTAGAACTCCATGCGGTCGATCTCGCGCAGCAGGTCGTTCGGGAATTCAATGTCGGCTTTGTCGATCTCGTCGATCAGCAGCGCCACGGGGCGGTCGGCCGTGAAGGCCTGCCACAGCACGCCCTGCACGATGTAGTTGCGGATGTTCTTGACGCGCTCGGCGCTGTCGCCGTCATTGAGCTGACTGTCGCGCAGGCGGCTCACGGCATCGTATTCATACAGCCCCTGCTGCGCCTTGGTGGTGGACTTGATGTGCCACTGCAACAGCGGCATATCGAGCGCCTGGGCCACTTCTTCGGCCAGCATGGTCTTGCCGGTGCCGGGTTCTCCCTTGACCAGCAGAGGGCGTTGCAGCGTGATGGCCGCGTTCACGGCAAGCATCAGGTCTTGGGTGGCGACGTAGTTCTGGGAGCCTTGAAATTTCATGAACAAAACACCGGATCGTTGATGGATGGGCTTGACAAAGCGCTGGCTATAATCGCTGACTGATCAGAGCCCTGAGCTGAACCTTCATACGATTGTGCGCGCAAAATGAACAAGACGTTGACCACGATATTCGCCCTGGCTGTCGCTTCCGTGACCGTCTTGTCCCACGCACAGGAAGCCAAGGGTGATGTCGAAGCCGGCAAGCAGAAAATTGCGATGTGCATTGGCTGCCACGGCATTCTGGGTTATCAGGCCAGCTTTCCCGAAGTGCACAAGGTGCCCATGATCTCGGGCCAGAGCGGCAAGTACATTGCGGCCGCCCTCACCGCCTACAAGAAGGGCGAGCGCAAGCACCCCACCATGCGCGGCATTGCCGACTCGCTGACCGAGCAGGACATTGCCGATGTGGCGGCCTACTACGAACAACACGGCAAGACCAGCGCCGAACTGCCCGCCAAGCCCGGCCGCGAACCCAGCGTGCAGGTGGCCGAGTTGCTGAAGAAGGGTGCCTGCGTGTCTTGCCACGGCGACAACTTCGCCAAGCCGATCGACCCGTCCTATCCCAAGATTGCGGGCCAGCACGCCGACTACCTGTTCGTGGCGCTCAAATCGTACAAGGTGGAAAAGAACACCAACGTTGGCCGCAACAACGCCATCATGGGCGGCATCGCCAAGCAGTTCACCAACGCCGAGTTGAAGGCGCTGGCAAGCTATGTGGGCTCGCTCGACGGCGACCTGCACACGGTGCCGCAATCGCGCTTTCGTTGAGCGGCCAGTCCGTCTGGGTTTACTTTGACCCCGGCCAGCGCCGCCCACCCCCACGCACAAAGCCCGCAGCCTGCGGGCTTTTTTGTACCCGTCTGAACCCGCCCGGGTCGCTTCAGTCCCGCGTGGCGCGGCGCTGCACGCAGGCGATGTAGGCGTCGCCATCGGGCGGGCGGCCGGCGCGCTGGCTCTCCCACAGCATCTGGCCCAGGCAGTCCATGGTGGCGTGGTGCGCGTCGTGCAGGGAGTCAAGGCGCGCCGTGAGCAACTCCACCGCCTGGCGGATGCCGCGCGGCTGGTCGATGCTGCACTGCTCGCTGATCGACAGGTGCATCGACAGGTGCAAAAAAGGGTTGGTCTGATCCGGCGTTTCGTCGTAGTTGCGTGCTACGGCGGCATCGGCGTCGGCCAGTTCGGCGTGGTATTCGGGGTGCTCTGCGATCCACAGGCTGGCCAGGGTTTCGATAGCCTCCATGGGCTCGCCGCTGCGGGTCTTGGCGTGCACCGCGCAGAGGAAGCGGCGCACATCGGATTGGGACGGGTTGAACATGGGGGCAGAGCGTAGCACGCAGATGCGGCGGTCATGGCGCGGCGCTGGTGGCGCGCCATCGCGGTGGCGTCCTACGCGCGCCGCCTCTGCCCACGCTTACAGTGGCCAGGCACAGGCGGGGAAACCGGGGTCGCTGCTGCGCCTTTGTCCAACAGCCCCGGATTGGGGAGATATGCCATGAATGCACTGCGTCTGACCGGAGTGGTCCTGATCGTGCTGGGGCTGGCCGGGTTCTTGACCGGCGGTTTCAGCTTTACCAAGGAAACCACGCAGGCCAAGCTCGGTCCGCTGGAGCTTACGGTGAAAGAAAAGGAATCGGTGAATGTCCCCCAGTGGCTGAGCCTGGGCGCCATTGCGCTGGGGGCGGTGGTGTTGGTGCTGGGCTTTCGCAAGCGCTGATCAGTGCGCGGCCTGCCGTCCACCAGCGGCAGGTTCCAATCGCTTGCGCGCGCGTCAGGCGTCAGGTGCGTTGGGTGCCCAGCATGCGTGAAATGGTCTGCGCCGCGCGCAGCAGCGCGGGCAGCATGGTGGCCTGCATCACCTCGGCGCTGGTGCGGTTGGCCTGGCCGCTGATATTGAGCGCGGCCACGGTCTGGCCGGCGCGGTTGGTCAGCGGCGCGGCCAGCGAAATCAAGCCTTCTTCCAGCTCCTGATTGATCAGGCACCAGCCCTGCGCGCGCGCCTGGCGGATATGCGCCAGCAGGGTGGGCATGTCTGCCGTGGTGTACTGGGTGAAGCGTTGCAGCGTCAGCCCCTGCAGCCGTGCCACCAGTGCGTCGTCGGGCAGGCCCGCCAGCAGCACCCGCCCCATGGATGTCCAGGCGGCGGGCAGGCGCGAGCCCACGCCCAGGTTGGTGCGCATGATCTTGTGCGTGGGCAGGCGCAGCACGTAGACGATATCGAGGCCGTCGAGCACGGCCGCCGAGCACGACTCGCGCACCTGCTCCACCAGCGCTTCCATCACCGGCTCGGCCAGGTCCCAGATGGGCATGGACGACAGGTAGGCAAAACCCAGGTCGAGGATGCGCGGGGTGAGGCGAAACAGCCGGCCGTCACTTTCCACATAACCCAGGGTCTGCAGCGTGAGCAGGATGCGCCGGGCGCCCGCGCGGGTCAGCCCGGTCTGCGCGGCGACTTCGCTCAGCGTCTGCTGCGGCGCGGCGGCGCTGAATGAGCGGATGACTTCGAGGCCGCGCGCGAAGGACTGCACATAGCTGTCGCCGGGTTTGGGGCGCGCAGAGGGGGTGGGGTTGCCCATGGAGCTGTCCGTTCTATAATTCATGATGCGAACATTTGTTCATTCTACGAACAAATGAGGGCGTTTTTTTGATACTTCCCGGAAGACATTCCATGATCAACAAGATAGCGGACTCGGTAGCGCAGGCACTTTCGGGTGTGCAGGATGGCGCCACCGTGCTGATTGGCGGCTTTGGCACGGCGGGCATTCCTGACGAGCTGATCGAAGGGCTGATTGCCCACGGCGCGCGCGACCTGACCATCGTCAACAACAACGCCGGCAATGCCGAGCAGGGCGTGGCCGCGCTGCTCAAGGCCGGGCAGGTGCGCAAGATCATCTGCAGCTTTCCGCGCCAGGCCGACAGCTATGTGTTTGACGACCTGTACCGCAGTGGCAAGCTCGAACTGGAGCTGGTGCCCCAGGGCAACCTGGCCGAGCGCATCCGCGCTGCCGGTGCCGGCATTGGCGCCTTCTTTTGCCCCACGGCCTATGGCACCGAGCTGGCCAAGGGCAAAGAGACGCGCGAAATCAATGGCAAGCACTACGTGCTCGAATACCCCATTTACGGCGACGTGGCCCTGATCAAGGCCGAAAAGGGCGACCGCTGGGGCAACCTCACCTACCGCATGTCGGCGCGCAACTTCGGCCCGGTGATGGCCACCGCCGCCAAGACCACCATTGCCACGGTGCACGAGGTGGTGGAACTGGGCGCGCTCGATCCCGAAGCCATCGTCACGCCGGGCGTCTATGTGAGCCACGTCGTCAAGATCGCCCGGGTTGCCACGCAGGCCGGTGGTTTCAAGAAATCTGCATGAAATTGGCCTCTGGCGCAAAAGGAGCAAGCGTGAGCAGCTATCAAAGACGTAGTAAAGAAGAGTTGGCCAAGCGCGTGGCGCAAGACATCCACGACGGTGCCTATGTCAACCTGGGCATCGGCCAGCCGACCCTGGTGGCCAACCACATCCCCGCAGGCCGCGAGGTCATCCTGCAAAGCGAGAACGGCATTTTGGGCATGGGCCCGGCGCCGGCTGCTGGCAGCGAAGACTACGACCTCATCAACGCCGGCAAGCAACCTGTGACCTTGCTGGCGGGCGGCGCATATTTTCACCATGCCGACAGCTTTGCCATGATGCGCGGCGGCCACCTCGATATCTGCGTGCTGGGCGCCTTCCAGGTGTCGGCTACGGGCGACCTGGCCAACTGGAGCACGGGCGAGCCCGGCGCCATTCCCGCCGTGGGCGGCGCCATGGACCTGGCCATCGGTGCCAAGCAGACCTGGGTGATGATGGACTTGCTCACCAAGCAGGGCGCCAGCAAGGTGGTGGCGCAGTGCACCTATCCGCTCACCGGCATTGGCTGCGTCAGGCGCATTTATTCCGACCTCGCCACGCTGGCCTGCACGCCGCAGGGCCTGCAGCTCATCGACAAGGTCGAAGGGCTCGAACACGCTGAACTCGAACGCCTTGTCGGCCTGCCCATCCAGGCCTGAATTCCTTTTAGACCCGCAAGATCCCCGGAGACACCCATGACCCAAGCCTTCATCTGTGACGCCATCCGCACCCCCTTCGGCCGCTACGGCGGTGCCTTGTCCAGTGTCCGCACCGACGACCTCGGCGCCATCCCGCTCAAGGCGCTGATGGAGCGCAACCCGGGCGTGGACTGGGCCGCCGTGACCGATGTGCTCTATGGCTGCGCCAACCAGGCCGGCGAAGACAACCGCAACGTGGCCCATATGTCCAGCCTGCTGGCGGGCCTGCCGGTGGAAGTGCCGGGCGCCACCATCAACCGCCTGTGCGGTTCGGGCCTCGATGCCGTGGGCACGGCCGCGCGCGCCATCAAGGCCGGCGAAGCGGGGTTGATGATCGCTGGCGGCGTGGAAAGCATGAGCCGCGCCCCGTTTGTCATGCCCAAGGCCGAAAGCGCCTTCAGCCGCAACAACGCGGTGTATGACACCACCATCGGCTGGCGTTTCGTCAACAAGCTGATGAAGGCGCAGTACGGCGTGGATTCCATGCCCGAAACGGCCGAAAACGTGGCCACTGACTTCGGCATTGAGCGCGAGGCGCAAGACCGCATGGCCCTGCGCAGCCAGCTCAACGCCGTGGCGGCGATCAAGGCCGGCCACCTGGCGCGTGAAATCGTGGCGGTGACGATTCCCCAGAAAAAGGGCGACGCCATCATCGTCAGCCAGGACGAACACCCCCGCGAGACCAGTCTGGAAGCGCTGGCCAAGCTCAAGGGCGTGGTGCGGCCCGACGGCACCGTCACCGCAGGCAATGCCTCGGGTGTGAACGATGGCGCCTGCGCGCTGCTGCTGGCCAACGAAGCCAGCGCCGCCCAATATGGCCTGACGCCGCGCGCCCGCGTGGTGGGCATGGCCACCGCCGGCGTGGCGCCGCGCATCATGGGCTTTGGCCCCACGCCCGCCACGCTGAAGGTGCTGGCGCAAACCGGCCTCACCATCGACCACATGGACGTGATCGAGCTCAACGAAGCCTTTGCAGCACAGGGCCTGGCCGTGCTGCGCGCCCTGGGCCTGAAAGACGACGACGCCCGCGTGAACGCCTGGGGCGGCGCCATTGCGCTGGGCCACCCGCTGGGCGCCAGCGGCGCCCGCCTGGCCACCACGGCCATCAACCGCCTGCACGCCACCGGCGGCAAATATGCGCTGTGCACCATGTGCATTGGCGTGGGGCAGGGCATTGCCGTGATCCTCGAACGCGTCTGACCGTGCCCACAACCGTGCAGACCCAAACCATCGACACCCCCGGCGGGCGCTTTCGCGTGCGCCTGGACGGGCGTGCGGATGCGCCCGTGCTGGTGTTTTCCAACTCGCTGGGCACCACGCTGGAGATGTGGGACACGCAGGCGCAGCACTTCGCCCAAACCCACCGCGTGCTGCGCTACGACACGCGCGGCCATGGTGGCAGCGTGGTGTCGCCAGGCCCCTATAGCTTTGAGCAGCTCGGCGGCGATGTGGTGGCGCTGCTGGATGCCCTGAATATCGCCAAAGCCAGCTTTTGCGGCATCTCCATGGGCGGCCTCACCGGGCTGTGGCTGGGCGTGCACGCGGGCGAGCGCCTGAACCACCTGGTGGTGTGCAACAGCGCCGCCAAGATTGGCACGGCCGAAGGCTGGCAAACCCGCGCTGCGCTGGTGCGCGACAAGGGCACTGCAGCCATGGCCGAGCTGGCGGCCTCGTCGCCCGGCCGCTGGTTCACCGAGCCCTTCATCGCGGCCCAGCCCGCGCTGGTGGCCACGGCGCAAGGCTGGATTGCCGACATCGCGCCCGAAGGCTATGCCGCCTGCTGCGATGCCCTGGCCCAGGCCGATCTGCGGGGCGCCATGGCCGCCATCCGCGTGCCCACGTTGCTGATTGCCGGTGCCAGCGACCCGGTGACCACCGTGGCCGATGCGCAGGCCATGCAGCGGGCCATAGGGGGCGCGCGCCTGGCCGAAGTGCCGGCTTCGCACCTGTCCAACCTCGAGGCACCGGTTGCGTTTGACGATGCGCTGGCCGCCTTTCTGGCCACCGGTGCCTGAACCGTTGGCGCACCACGCAACGCACCTGCAAAAGCCATGACCCACCCGAACACCACCCCCGAGCGCGTACTGATCACTGGCGGCGCCGCCGGCATCGGTGCTGCCATTGCCGAGCGCTGCCGCGCCGAGGGCTACCTGCCGGTCGTCATTGACCGCATGGTGGACGGCGTGCCCGGTGGCATCCGCGCCGACCTGTCGGATGCGGCCGACACCGCGCGCGCATTGCAAGAAGCGCTGGCCGGTGGCCCCATCACCCGGCTGGTCAACAACGTGGGCGTGGTGGTGCCGGCCGATGCCGAGCACCAGACGCTGGCCGAATTCGACCTGGCGGTGGCGCTGAACCTGCGCTGCGCTTTCCAGTGCATGCAGGCCCTGCTGCCGGGCATGAAGGCGGCGGGCTTCGGGCGCATCGTCAACATGTCCTCGCGCGCGGCGCTGGGCAAAGAGCTGCGCACCGCCTACGCCGCCACCAAGGCCGGCCTGATCGGCATGACACGCGTGTGGGCGCTGGAGCTGGGGCCGCACGGCATCACGGCCAACGCCATCGGGCCCGGCCCCATCCGCACCGAATTGTTCGACCGCGCCAACCCACCCGACGCACCGCGCACCCGCGCCATCATCGAGGCCGTGCCCGTCAGGCGCATCGGCACGCCCGACGACGTGGCCCATGCCGCCAGCTACCTGCTGGACGCGCGCAGCGGTTTTGTCACGGGCCAGGTTCTGTATGTCTGCGGCGGCATGACCGTCGGCGTGGCGGGCGTCTGACGGCATGGCGACGGCGGGTTTTGATGGCTTGCGCCATGCCATGTGCGCCGGCGCTGCCGTACCTACAATTGAAAAGCACCACGGACAATGCCGTGGTGTCGATGTTCCTGGTGGCCGCGATCTATATCGCGGTCATCCTGATCCGGCCCCACCTGTGAGGCCTTGACACTGGCTGCTGTGCAAGGGCATGCACGCCCCGCGCCGCAGACACCATTCTCCCGAGCAAGACCGAGGAAACAACCATGACCACTTTGACACACCGCACCTCCCTGGCTGGCCGCCGCAAGGCCCTGGCAGTGCTGGCCAGCCTGGCGGCGGGCGCGGCAACCCTGCCGGGCGCTGCCTTTGCGCAGGCCTATCCCACCAAGCCCATCTCCATCGTCGTGCCGTTCTCGGCCGGCGGCACGACCGACATCCTGGCGCGCCTGGTGGGCCAATACCTTTCGACCGAGCTGGGCCAGCCGGTGGTGGTGGACAACAAGGCCGGCGCGGGCGGCAACATTGGCGGGCAATACGCCGCCAGGGCCGCGGCCGATGGCTACACCCTGTTCATGGGCACCGTGGGCACGCACGCCATCAACGCCAGCCTGTACAAGAAGATGCCTTTTGACCCCATCAAGGACTTCGCACCGCTGACGCGCGTGGCCAATGTGCCCAACCTGCTGGTGGCCAACCCCCAGCAGCCGTTCAAGACAGTGCCCGAGATGATCGCCTATGCCAAGGCCAACCCCGGCAAGATCAACTTCGGCTCGCCCGGCAACGGCGCGTCGCCGCACCTCTCGGGCGAGTTGTTCAAGTCGTTGGCCAAGGTTGATCTCACGCACATCCCCTACAAGGGCAGCGCACCGGCCGTGACCGATCTGCTGGGCAACCAGATTGCCATCATGTTCGACAACCTGCCCTCGGTGATTCCGCATGTGCGTTCTGGCAAGCTGCGCGCCATTGCCATCAGCACCGCCAAGCGCTCGCCCGAGCTGCCCGATGTGCCAACCATCGCCGAAGCCGGCGTGCCCGGCTATGAGGCCATGTCGTGGTTCGGCATGTTTGCGCCCGCCGCCACGCCCAAGCCGGTGCTGGACAAGCTCAGCGCCGCGCTGGCCAAGGTGCTGGCCAACCCCGAGGTGAAGAAAAAGATCGCCGACCAGGGTGGCGAGTCCGTCAATGAGACGCCAGCCCAGTTTGCTGCCTTCATCAAGTCGGAATCGACCAAGTGGGGCAAGGTGGTCAAGGAGTCGGGCGCAAGCCTCGACTGATCCGCACCGCAGTTGCTTCTGAATTGATAGCTGCTGGCGCACATGCATGGTGCGCCAGCAGCTATTTTTGTTTCAGGAAACGTGGTGCACGTTTACACCCGCCACGCCGGCAACTGCCAGTTGCGCCACAGCGCCAGCACGCGCAACCCGCCGGTCACCAGCACGCAGGCCAGCAGCGGGGCCCAGTCGGGCACCTCCAACTGGCGCAGGGCCACGTCCACCCAGCCGCCGGCAAAGGCGCACAGGGCATAGGGGCGGTGGTCGCTGAAGGCCTGGGGCACCTCGTTGCACAGCACATCGCGCAGCACGCCGCCAAACACGCCGGTGATCACGCCCATCATGACGGCGATGAGCGGGGGCATGCCCACGGTCATGGCCACATCCACGCCCACCGCCGCAAACAGGCCCAGGCCGATGGTGTCGGGCAGCACCATGGCGCGCTCGGTGGGCTTGATGTGGCGCCGGCGCATGAACAGCATGGCGCCCACGCACAGCGCCAGGATGCCCCACACATAGCCCGTGTGGCGCACCCAGAAGAAGGGCCGCTGGTCCAGCAGCAGGTCGCGCAGGGTGCCGCCGCCAAAGGCGGCCACAAAGGCCACCACGCACACGCCCACGGCATCCATGCGCTGGCGCGCGGCGGCAACCATGCCCGACAGCGCAAAGGCCACGGTGGCCGCAATTTCCAGCACAAAACGCAGGGTGTGTATCCACGGGGTTTCGGACAGGTCCATGAGGGCGATGGTAGCGGGGGGGGTGAATGATTTGCTACTAAATATATAGCTGCATGCGCTTGTTGTGAAAGCGCTAGAGCCTATTTTTGATCCAATTTTCCGGGCAATCCTGGGGCGGCGTCGGCGTCGGCGGGCATGGCGGCCTGGCGCTCCTGCCGTTCCTTGGCCATCTGCTCGGCCAGCTGGTTGCGCCCCTCGCGGGCCACGGCAATCATCTTGGCGCGGTCCTGGTGGTGTGGGTACATGCGGTCGGCCAGCGCAATGTTGTGTGTGCGAAAGCGCTGCGTGATGTCTTGTGCCTCGGCGGGTGGCAGGCCCATGAGTTCGAGCACGCTGCGGGCGCTGAGCAGGCTCGACTCGAATAGCTCGCGCTGCACGTTCGTCACGCCCAGGTCACGCAGCGCGTTCCAGTGTGTCAGGTCGCGGGCGCGGGCCACCACGGCCAGCTGGGGGAAATGCTTGCGCGCCAGCGCCACGATCTTGAGCGACTGCTCGGGGTCGTCCACCGCCACCACCAGCACGCGGGCCTGGCCGGCGCCGGCCATGCGCAGCAGGTCGAGCCGGGTGGCGTCGCCGTAGAACACGCGGTAGCCAAAGGCGCGCGCCACTTCCAGAATCTCGACGCTGTGGTCGAGCACCGTGGTGGGCACGCCCTGTGCCAGCATCATGCGGGCCACGATCTGGCCATAGCGGCCAAAGCCGGCGATGAGCACGGGCGCCTCCTGGGGTTCGGATATCTCGGCCGCGGCGGGCGGCTTTTTGAGGGTGGCGAAGCGGCGCAGCAGCAGCCGGTCCAGCAGCACCAGCAGCAGCGGGCTCAGCAGCATGGACAGCGCCACGGCGCCAATCAGCAGCGAGGCGGTTTCGGTTTTCAGAACCCGGGCGCCAGCGGCCGCCTGGAACACCACAAACGCAAACTCGCCGCCCTGGGCCAGCAGCAGCGTGAACACTGGCCGCTCCTGGTAGGGGATCTGGGCCGCCCGCGCCAGCCCATAGATCACCACGGCCTTGACGACCAGAAAGCCCAGCACCAGGGCCGCCATCTGCCAGGGCGAACGCATGAGCACGCCAAAGTCGATGCTCATGCCCACGGCAATGAAGAACAGCCCCAGCAGCAGGCCCTTGAAGGGCTCGATGTCGGCTTCGAGCTCGCGGCGGTATTCGCTGTCGGCCAGCAGCACGCCCGCCAAAAAGGCGCCCAGCGCCATCGACAACCCCACCAGCACCATCAGGTAGGCAATGCCCACCACCAGCAGCAGGGCGGCAGCGGTGAAGATTTCGGGGGTCTTGCTTTTGGCGATCCAGCGCAGCAGCGGCCGCAGCAGCAGCCGGCCCCCCAGCACGATGGCGCCGATCACGCCCACGATCTTGACCGCTTCCACGGCAAGGTCGCTGGCACCGAGCTCGGCGCCCTGGCCGACGGCGGCGGCGCCCAGCAGCGGCAGCAGGGCCAGGATGGGAATGGCCGCCACGTCCTGGAACAGCAAAATGGAAAACGCCGCCTGGCCGCTGCTGGTGCGCAGCAGATTGCGCTCGGACAGCGATTGCAGTGCGATGGCCGTGGACGACAGCGCCAGCCCCAGCGCGCCCACCAGGCTGATGCGCCAGGGTAGCCCCGCCAGCCAGCCCAGCGCAAACAGCGCGGCCGCACAGCCCAGCACCTGCGCCGAACCCAGGCCGAAAATGGGCCGGCGCAGGCTCCACAGGCGGCTGGGCTGGAGTTCCAGCCCGACGAGGAACAGCATCAGCACCACGCCGAACTCGGCAAAGTGCAGGATGTCTTGCACATTGCTCACCAGCGCCAGCCCCCACGGCCCGATGGCAATGCCCGCCGCCAAGTAGCCAATGATGGCGCCCAGCCCCAGGGCCTTGGCAATGGGCACGGCCAGCACCGCGGCGCCCAGGTACAAAAAGCCGTAGGTGAGCCAGGTGGGTGCGTGTTCCATGGGGTGTGAGCGTGGGCGGGAAAGGTGGCCCGCCAGCGGCGAGTGTGGCGCCGATTCTGGCATTGCTTTCGATTGCTATATTGTTGATAGCTTGTAGCGCTTTATCCATAAGCGCTGGTGCGCATTATTGTTCGTATTCAAGGGGGCGAGCGTCCGGTTGCTAAGATGCTTGCCCTTCTTTCCTTCTTGTGTGGACTTTTTCATGGACTTGCAGACCTGGCTGGCTTTTTTTGCGGCGTCGTGCCTGATTGCGGTGTCGCCGGGTTCGGGGGCCGTGTTGTCGATGAGCCACGGCCTGTCGTACGGCGTGCGCAAGACGGGGGCCACCATCGCCGGGCTGCAGGTCGGGCTGCTGCTGATCTTGCTGATTGCCGGCGCGGGCGTGGGCTCGCTGCTGCTGGCCTCCGAGGTGGCCTTCAGCGTGGTCAAGGTGCTGGGCGCCTGCTATCTCATCTATGTGGGCTGGAGCCAGTGGCGCGCGGGTGCCACATCACCTATTCAGGGGGACGACGCGGCACCGGCCGGGCCGTGGCAAAAACGCTTTCTGACGGGGTTTTTGACCAATGCCACCAATCCCAAGGGCATCATCTTCATGGTGGCCGTGCTGCCCCAGTTCATGACCGAAGGCCGCCCGCTGTGGTTACAGCTGCTGGTGATGGCCGCCACCACAGTCGCGGTGGACGTGACGGTGATGCACGGCTACGCTGCCGGGGCCAGCGCCTTGCGCCGCCTGATGCGCAGCGCCAGCGCCGTGCGCACGCAAAACCGCGTGTTTGGCGGCTTGCTGATGGCGGTGGGCGCGGGGCTGTTCTTCGTCAAGCGCGGCGGGCAACATGCCTGAGGCGGCAGTTGCTTTGATTTTGATAGCTGCTTGCGCTTTATGCATAAGCGCTAGAGGCACTTTTCATTCAAATTTTATTTAACGGTTGATTCCGGGAGGTTGTGTCATGCCAGTGGTCGTAGTTGCCAATCCCAAGGGCGGCGTGGGCAAGTCCACGCTCTCCACCAACGTAGCCGGGTATTTCGCCCGCCAGGGGCATCCGGTGATCCTGGGCGATACCGATCGCCAGCAGTCCGCCCGCCTGTGGCTGAGCCTGCGCCCGCCCGCTGCCCGCCCCATTGGCGCCTGGGACGCCACGGCGGATGACATCATCAAGCCGCCCAAGGGCAGCTCGCACGCGGTGCTCGACACCCCGGCGGGCCTGCATGGCCGGCGCCTGGGCGATGTGCTCAAGCTGGCCGACCGCATCATCGTGCCGCTGCAGCCCAGCGTGTTCGATATTTTTGCCACGCGCGCTTTTCTGGACCAGCTGGCCGAGCACCGCCGTGCCGCGGGCGTGCAGGTGGGCATTGTCGGCATGCGGGTGGATGTCCGCACCCACGCGGCAGACCAGTTGCACCAGTTTGTCGAAAGCCTCGGCTTTCCCGTGCTGGGCTACCTGCGCAACACGCAAAACTATGTGCACCTGGCAGCGCACGGGCTCACGCTGTTCGACGTGGCGCCAGCGCGCGTGGCGCGCGATCTGGAGCAGTGGCAGGGCATTTGTTCCTGGCTGGACGCCTGATGGACAACCGGCGGGCAGCAGTGGCACTGCTGTCACCTGCCTGACAGGCCTTGTGCGGGCGGCGACGCACCATTGCCTGCATGAAAACCTTCCACTCCTACTCTGAAGTCAGTGCCTGCGTGGGCCAGGAGGTCGTCGTGACCGACTGGGTCACCATCACGCAGGAACAGGTCAACCTGTTTGCCCAGGCCACGGGCGACCAGCAGTGGATTCATGTGGACCCCGAGCGCGCCAAGGCCGGGCCGTTTGGCGGGCCCATTGCGCATGGCTTTCTCACGCTGTCGCTGATTCCTCGGTTTTTCGACGACGGAATGCGCATCGAAGGCGCCCGCATGGGGGTGAACTACGGCCTGAACCGGGTGCGTTTCACGGCACCCGTGCCGGTGGGCAGTCGCCTGCGCGCACGGCTGCAGCTGCAGTCCACCGAGCCCCTGGCGCCCGAGGGGCTGCAGATGACCTGGCTGGTCACGGTGGAGCGCGAGGGCAGCGACAAACCGGTGTGCGTGGCCGAATCCTTGTCGCGCAGCTACGGCGCTGCGCCATAAAGTTCGGTCCACCGGGATTTTCAACGTCTCATTGGTCGCCGCTGGCCAGGACGGTGGATGTTGCCGTGGGCATCCCGCCGGGCAGCCAGGCGCCGGCGGAGGTGGTGCCCAGCGGCGCCGGAGCGTTGTACCACTCGCCATCACGGGGTAGCGTGCCCGCCTTGCGGGAAGCCACCAGGTCGGCGATCACGGCTTCGCGGGTCAGGGTGCCAGGGGCCTCGGTCGCGGTCAGGGGCTGGTTGGCCCTGTCGCCATCAAGGGGCGGTGGAGAGTCTGCCTGGGCGGCCAAGGCGGTCAGGGTCAGAGCGGCGGCGACGGCCAGGGTGCGGTAGGTGGTCATGATGATTCCTTCAAAAAAGCAGGAGTTGGGCCAGTTCTTCAGGACCTGTCCCGGTGTCTTGGCGCCGGTTTTGTCCTGCCTCGGTGAGTGCCTGCAAGGGTGTCGCTCATCGATGCAATGGACTCTATCGAGGGTTATCCCGTGGGAAAAGCGCTGTTCTCACAATGAATAATTCTTGAAAATGGAATAATCGAGCCGCTGGCAAACATTTACTTACGGAAATGGACAGATTGTTGACCATGCGTGTTTTTCAGGCCGTCGTTGAGGAGGGCGGCTTTGCGGCGGCGGCACGGTCGATGGATTTTTCGCCCCCGGTGGTCACCCGGCTGGTGGCCGATCTGGAGCAGCACCTGGGCACGCGCCTGTTGCAGCGCACTACCCGCAAGCTGGCCCTGACCGACGCCGGAGAGGCCTATTTGCAGCGAGTGCGCGCCATCCTGCATGAAATCGAGGATGCCGAGGCGGCCGCTGCTGCCAGCACTCGTGACCTGCATGGCACCATCCGCGTGCTGGCAGCGCCGGTGCTGGCCACGCACTTTCTGGCACCGCTGCTGGCGCCCTGGCATGCGTGCTATCCCAGGCTCATGCTCGACATCCTGGTCGATGCGTTTCCCTCGTCGCGGGTGGACGAGTTCGATGTCACTTTCATGGTGGCGGGCGGAGATTACGACGGCAATATCGTCGCCCGGCCCATGCTCCATGGCGAAGCCATTGTGATTGCCGCGCCCCGGTATCTGCAGTGCAAGGGGATGCCCGCCGAGCCGGGCGACCTGCACAACCACGAATACCTGCGCGATTCAGGCCAGGTGGTTCGCACCCAGAGCGGTTTCGCGCGCAGGGTGCGGCTGTTGCCCGCGCAGGGCGAGGGGGCGGCGCAGGAGGTGGAAATGCCGGTGGTGTTGCAGTCCGTCAGCACGGACGTGTTGTTGCGCGCCGCCGTGGACGGCATGGGCGTGACCGTGATGTCGCGGCTGCTGGCCGCACCCTATCTGGCCACGGGTGCACTGGTGCATGTGTTGCCCGACTGGATTTTTTCCCGCTACACGGTGTATGCCGCACTGCCGTCGCGCCGCATGATGCCGGCGCGCACCAAGGTGTTTCTCGATTTTGTGAGCGAGCGCTCACCGCGTCTGGCCTACGGGTACCAAGGGGACCGAGAGTCGCAGGGCGTCAGAGCAACTGCTCCGCCGGGGTCGCGGCGGCCACGCCGGGCATGCCAAAACTGTTCTGGCGCCAGGCCTCAAAGACGGTGACGGCCACCGCGTTGGACAGGTTCAGGCTGCGTTGCCCGGCCACCATGGGCAGGCGCACGCGCTGCGCGGGCGGGAAGGTTTCGCGCAACTCGGGGGGAAGACCCCGCGTCTCCGCCCCGAAAATCAGCCAGTCGCCGGGGAGAAAGCAGGTGTCGTAGACGCTGTGGCTGCCGTGCGTGGTCAGGGCAAACATGCGCGTCGGATCGGGCTGGGCGGTGCGTAGAAAGGCCGTCCATCCCGGATGCCGTTGCACCTGCGTGTATTCCTGATAGTCCAGCCCGGCGCGGCGCATCAGCCGGTCTTCCATGGAGAAACCCAGCGGCTCGATCAGGTGCAGCGTGCAGCCCGTGTTGGCCGCCAGGCGAATCACGTTGCCGGTGTTGGGCGGTATCTCGGGTTCGACCAGAACGATTTGGAACATGGCGCGTATTGTCGTGCGGGCACCCGGACCTGTGCAGCGCCGTCGTAAACAAAGGTTTCTTCAGTTCAATTCGGTGCGAGCCACCACTATGGCCGTGATATGCGCAGCACCGGCCTCGCGCAGTGCCTGGGCTGCGGCATTCAGCGTGGCGCCGGTGGTCATGACATCGTCCACCACAACGATGCGTTGCCCCCGCACGGAGGCGGCGCGGTGTGGCTCGATGGCAAACGCGCTCTGCAGGTTGCGCAGGCGCTGGCTGCGGGGCAGGCCACTTTGCGCCTCGGTGGCGCGCAGCCGCAGCAGCAGGGTGGCGTCCATCTTGGGGCCGGCGATGTGGCGGGCCAGCAGGGCGGCCTGGTTGAAACCGCGCTGATGCAGCCGTTCACGCGAAAGCGGCACCGGAAGCACGCGGTCGGCGGCGTCCAGCGCCGGTTCCACCCAGGGCGTGCTGCGCAGCAGCGTGGCCAGCGCCTTGGCCCAGCCGGGATCGCTGCGGAACTTGAATTCGGCGATGGCGCAGGCCCATGGGTAACCGTAGTCCACCGCCGCAAAGCACGCGTCCAGGCCAGGCGGCTCGCGCAGGCAGGCGCCGCATTCCGAGACGCCTTCAGGCACCGCCAAGGCGCAGCGCGTGCAGCGCGCGCGGGGTTGCGCAAAACGGGCGGCGCAGCCGTCGCACACGCGCCGGGCCGGCCAGGCGTGGCACACGGCACACTGGCTCGGCAGGCGGTCGACCAGCGCACCGATGCGCCGTGATGTCCCTGCCAGCATCTTGTAAAGCATTCCATCAATATACTTGCTCGCCCTTCTTTGCAGCCATGTCCACCGAGCATCCTCCCTCCATCGATCCCGTTGCTGCCGCCCGCTGGCACGCCGCAGCAACTGCCCAATCGCCCTGGCTGCATGAAGAGGTGGCCCGGCGCATGGACGACCGCCTGCAGTGGATTCGCCACGCTCCCGCAGCCTGGTGCCACTGGGACGCGGTGCGCGGCGGGCTGCAAGGCCACGCCCTGGTCAGTGCTCGCTACCCCCAGGCGCTTTGTCAGGTGACGGAAACATCGCCGCACTGTTTGCCGGTGGCGATGCAGGCGCTGACCCGGCCATGGTGGAGCCCGGCGCGGTGGAGTGCAGGGCGCCCGCGGTTTGGCTTGCCGGAGGACGGGAGCGTGCAGATGCTCTGGGCCAACATGGCACTGCACATGGCGAGCGACCCCCAGGCCCTCATCGCCCAATGGCATCGCGCGCTGGCGGTGGATGGTTATCTGATGTTCTCGTGCCTCGGGCCCGACACCGTGAAAGAACTGCACGCGGTGTATGCAGCGCTCGGCTGGCCACCCGCAGGGCAGTCCTTCACCGACATGCACGACTGGGGCGACATGCTGGTGCACGCAGGGTTTGCCGAGCCCGTGATGGACATGGAGCGCATCCGGCTGACCTTTGCCACGCCGCAGCGCCTGCTGCAGGAACTGGCGGAGCTGGGGTGCAATCTGCATCCCCAGCGCTTCCCGGCGTTGCGCGGACGCCACTGGCGCAGCCGCCTTCACGAAGTTTTACAGGACAAGCTGGGTGATCCGGAACACGATGGACAACTGGCGCTAACGTTTGAAATCATCTATGGCCACGCTTACAAGCCCAAGCCCAGAGTGCGGGTGAGCGCCAGCAGCGCGGTTTCCCTGCAAGACATGCGCGCCATGTTGCGAGAAGGCGGCGACAGGAGCTGAGTCGTAACGTCTTGTCAATGACGTGGGACAAGGAGCGCTACAATTCCGGTCGATTGAGAGTTGGGTACCTTCGCACTGCATCAGTGCGGTGGTCGTTTGCAAGGCTTTTGCGTTGACTAGTCTGATTTTTCGCTTTGCCACGGTGTCGGGCCAGCGTATTGACTGGCAGTTGGCCCGTAATGGTTCGGTTGCACGCGCGCGGATGGGGTTGTGCGCCTTGTCTTTGGCAATGGTTTTTCTTTTCTGGATGACTGGCGGCCGGTGGGACATGCCTTTTGCCTGGCTGGTCATCGTCGCCGTGGGATTGGGATTCGCCAGGTGCGGGCGCCATGCGGCGGATGGCGAGAGGATTTCGCTGCAAGGTTCGCGCCTGGTGGTGGAGAGGGAGACGGCAGGCAGGCTGGAGCGCGCTGAATTTGACCGGAGCCGGGTTCGTGTCGAGCCCAAAACCGGACACCGGTCGCTGATCACGCTGTCTGCGCAGGGTCGCTCGGTGGAGGTGGGGCGCTTCGTGCGCCCCGAGCTTCGCCCGGCCTTGGCATCGGAGATCCGCAGAGCCTTGCGCGCTGCCTGACCCCGTGCAGGTGCGCCAAGTGATTGGTTAAATTGAGGCTTAGAAGTAAGTGAGAACTATGAAGAGCATTTCCAACAAGCTGGCTTCTCTGCTGCTGACTGCCGGTGCATGGGTGGGCACTGCGGCCCATGCCGTTCAAGACCTGCCCGGCGGCCCCGCAGTCAACCAGCTGAACCTGCATCCCCCGGTGACCAAGATTGCCGAAGAACAGCACTTCCTGCACTGGATGATGCTGATCATCTGCACGGTGATCTTCATTGCGGTGTTTGCCGTGATGTTCTATTCGATCTGGAAGCACCGCAAATCCCAGGGCGCCAAGTCGGCCAATTTCCATGAGTCCGTAACGGTGGAGGTGGTCTGGACCATTGTTCCTTTCATCATCGTGATACTCATGGCCCTGCCGGCGACGAAAGTCCTGGTCGCCCAGAAAGACACCACCAACGCTGACCTGACCATCAAGGCCACCGGATACCAGTGGAAATGGGGCTACGACTACATCACGGGCGAAGGCGAGGGCCTGGCCTTCATCTCCACCTTGGACAGCAGCCACCGTGCAATGTCCGACAGTGGCAATGTCAGCGCGGCGCCTGCCAACTACCTGCTCCAGGTGGACAACCCGATGGTGGTTCCCGTCAACAAGAAGGTGCGCATCATCACCACCGCCAACGACGTGATCCATGCCTTCATGGTGCCGGCCTTCGGCATCAAGCAGGATGCGATTCCCGGCTTCGTGCGCGACACCTGGTTCCGTGCCGAGAAGGTGGGCGACTACTATGGCCAGTGCGCCGAGCTGTGCGGCAAGGAACACGCCTACATGCCCATCCATGTGAAGGTGTTGTCGGCCGAGGATTACAGCCAGTGGGTAAGCGAGCAAAAGAAGAAGGCCGCCGCCAAGCTCGACGATCCCGCCAAGGTGTGGGCGCTTGACGATATGCTCAAGCGCGGTGAAAAGGTTTATGCCGCCAACTGCGCAGCCTGCCACCAGGCCAACGGCAAGGGCGCGGGTGCGATCAAGGCACTGGACGGTTCTGCCATCGTGCTCGACGCCGATCATGCCAAGCAGATCCAGGTGCTGCTCAAGGGTGCGGCCAACGGTGCCATGCCTTCGTGGGCACAACTGAGCGATACCGACATTGCTGCCGTGGTCACCTACACCAAGAACAACTGGTCGAACAAGACCGGGCAGCTGGTACAGCCGGCGGAAATTGTGGCCCAGCGTGGCAAGTAATCACCGCCCCCAAGCATTGAGGAATTCAAAATGAGCGCAGTTCTCGACAATCACGGGCACGCTGGTGACCACGCACACGACAGCCACGACCACCATGCGCCATCCGGCTGGCGCCGTTGGGTGTACGCCACCAACCACAAGGACATCGGCACGCTGTATCTGCTGTTCAGCTTCACCATGCTGATGGTGGGCGGCGTGCTGGCGCTGCTGATCCGCGCCGAGCTGTTCCAGCCCGGGCTGCAGCTGGTCAACCCCGAGCTGTTCAACCAGCTCACCACCATGCACGGGCTGATCATGGTGTTTGGCGCCATCATGCCGGCCTTCGTGGGCTTTGCGAACTGGATGATCCCGCTGCAGATCGGCGCGTCCGACATGGCGTTTGCGCGCATGAACAACTTCAGCTTCTGGCTGCTGATTCCGGCGGCGCTGCTGCTGGTGGGCTCGTTCTTCATGCCCGGCGGCGCACCGGCTGCGGGCTGGACGCTGTATGCGCCGCTGACCCTGCAGATGGGCCCGTCGATGGACGCCGGCATTTTTGCCATGCACATCATGGGCGCCAGCTCCATCATGGGCGCGATCAACATCATCGTCACCATTTTGAACATGCGCGCGCCGGGCATGACGCTGATGAAGATGCCCATGTTCGCCTGGACCTGGCTGATCACCGCCTACCTGCTGATTGCCGTGATGCCCGTGCTGGCCG
Organism: Acidovorax sp. JG5; assembly: GCF_017939685.1. Classification (NCBI taxonomy): domain Bacteria; kingdom Pseudomonadati; phylum Pseudomonadota; class Betaproteobacteria; order Burkholderiales; family Comamonadaceae; genus Acidovorax; species Acidovorax sp. JG5. The sequence continues at coordinate 221,400 of NZ_JAGKSE010000003.1, read as the reverse complement.
GCGCCATCACCATGACGCTGACCGACCGCCACTTTGGCACCAGCTTCTTCAACCCCGCCGGCGGCGGCGACCCGGTGATGTACCAGCACATCTTCTGGTTCTTTGGCCACCCCGAGGTGTACATCATGATCTTGCCGGCCTTCGGCATCATCAGCCAGATCGTGCCCGCCTTTGCGCGCAAGAGGCTGTTTGGCTACACCTCCATGGTCTATGCCGTGGCGGCGATTGCCATCCTGTCCTTCATCGTCTGGGCGCACCACATGTTCACCACCGGCATGCCGGTCACGGGTCAGCTGTTCTTCATGTACGCGACCATGCTGATCTCCGTGCCAACGGCCGTGAAGGTGTTCAACTGGACGGCCACCATGTGGCGCGGCTCCATGAGCTTTGAAACCCCGATGCTGTTCGCCGTGGGCTTCATCTTCGTGTTCACCATGGGCGGTTTCACCGGCCTGATCCTGGCCATGGCCCCGATTGACATTCAGTTGCAGGACACCTATTACGTGGTGGCCCACTTCCACTACGTGCTGGTGGCCGGTTCGCTGTTCTCCATGTTCGCTGGCGTGTACTACTGGCTGCCCAAGTGGACCGGTGTGATGTATTCGGAAACGCGCGGCCAGATCCATTTTTGGACATCGCTGATCTTCTTCAACATCACGTTCTTCCCGATGCACTTCCTGGGCCTGGCCGGCATGCCGCGCCGCTACGCCGACTACCCCATGCAGTTTGCTGATTTCAACGCGATTGCGTCGGTGGGTGCCCTGGGTTTTGGTTTGGCACAGGTGTACTTCTTCCTGGCTGTGGTGGTCCCGGCCATGCGCGGCAAGGGTCCAAAGGCTCCCGCCAAGCCCTGGGATGGCGCAGAAGGCCTGGAGTGGGAAGTCCCCTCGCCAGCCCCGTTCCATACCTTTGAAAATCCGCCCAAGCTGGACGCCACGGCAACCCGCGTGATCGGTTGAATGCCATGCCCATGACCCCCGAACAAAAAAAGAGCAACCTGCGGATGGCGCTGATCCTGGCGTCCGTGGCTGCCGTTTTCTTCGTCGGGTTCATGGTCAAAGTCGTTCTGCTGTCCCGCTGAGCACCGCGCCATGAGCATTCACCGCGAAAACGCCAAGATGGTGGGCAAGCTGGCCGTGATAGCGGCGGGCATGTTTGCCTTCGGCTACGCGCTGATTCCGATTTACAAGCACATCTGCGAGCTGACCGGCATCAACATCCTGTCGCTTTCAGAGCGGCAGGTGCCGGGCAACGGTGTTGCCGGCAAGGATGTGAAGGTGCCGGCCAACACGCAGGTGGACACGAGCCGCACCATCACGGTCGAGTTCGACGCCAATGCGCGTGGGCCCTGGGATTTCAAGCCGGCACAGCGCTCAGTCAAAGTGCATCCCGGTGAATTGACGACGGTGATGTACGAGTTCCAGAACGTGCAGAACCGCCGCATGGCCGCGCAGGCGATTCCCAGCTACGCGCCACGGCAGGCGGCTGCGCACTTCAACAAGCTGGAGTGCTTCTGCTTTAACCAGTACATCCTGGAGCCGGGCGAGAAGAAGCAATGGCCTGTGGCCTTCGTGATTGATCCGCGGCTGTCCAAGGATGTGACCACGATCACGCTGTCCTATACCTTCTTCGAGGTGGGCGGAAAAACGCCGCCGGCGCCCGAGTCAACGGCTGCTGTCTCTCTTGCGCCGGTGAAGGAGGGGGTATGAGTCCGGTCAATCCATCCGATTCTGCCGTGCAGCGCAAGGGGTCCGTGTTGCGCACGGTGCGTGCGGTCGCCTGGTCACTGATTGGCCTGCGCAAAGGCAGCGAATATCAGCAAGACCTGGAGAAGATCAATCCCCTGCACATCATCGTGGTGGGGTTGCTGGCCATTTTTCTACTGGTGCTGTCGCTGATTGCGGTGGTGAACTGGGTGGTTTGACCGTCGCCTAAATGCCAACCCAATAACAAAGATTTTGAGATTCAGGAGCTGAAATGAGTGCATCAACCCACGGCGCAACCCCTTACTACTATGTGCCCGCAGAGTCGCGCCACCCTGTGATGGCGGCCGCAGGCCTGTTTTTTGTGATTCTGGGCGCTGCCCAGTGGATCAATGGCCACGACTGGGGTAAGTACTCCCTGGCCGTGGGCATGGTGTGGTGGCTGTTTGTGTTGTACCAGTGGTTCCGTGATGCTGCGCGTGAAAGCGAAGGGGGGCTCTACGGACACAAGATCGACCTGTCCTACCGCTGGAGCATGAGCTGGTTCATCTTTTCCGAGGTGATGCTCTTCGGAGCTTTCTTCACGGCCCTGTGGTGGGCGCGCGCGCACTCGGTGCCGGCATTGGGCAGCCTCGACAACGCCCTGCTCTGGCCCGATTTCAAGGCCGTATGGCCCAGCATTGCCGCAGGTGCCACGGCGTCTCCCGCTGGCATTGTGGAGCCCTTCCAGACCGTCGGCCCCTTCTGGCTGCCGACGATCAACACGGCGCTGCTGCTGACTTCGGGTGTGACGTTGACCATTGCCCACCATGCGTTGCGTGAAAATCACCGCGGCAAGACGATTGGCTTCATGTGGGCCACCGTGCTGCTGGGCTTTGTCTTCCTGTGCGTGCAGGGCTACGAGTATTTCCACCTGTATACCGACCTGAACCTCAAGCTCAGCTCGGGCGTGTTCGGCTCCACGTTCTTCATGCTGACGGGTTTCCACGGCTTTCACGTGTTCCTGGGCATGGTGATGCTGCTGGTCATTACCTTGCGCCTGCAAAAGGGTCATTTCACTGCTGACAAGCATTTCGGCTTTGAGGGTGCCGCTTGGTACTGGCACTTTGTGGATGTGGTGTGGCTTGGCCTGTACATCCTGGTGTACTGGATGTAAGGCGGCCCTGCAGAACAAAAAAAGCGCCGCAAGGCGCTTTTTTGTTGCAATGCAGCGGTGTCTCATCGCGTGGCGGGCAAGCCCGTGGGCTGGATATATCCCAGTTGCCATGCGGCCAGGATGCAAATGAACAGAACGATCGAGATCCCCACCCGAAATGCCAGTGCCTTGGCCATGTGGCTGCCCTTGGCCTTGTCGTTGCGTCCGTTACGCATCATGAAAAAAAGGGCAGAGGCCAGGCTGGCGAGAATGGCAAGAAACGCCACAGCGACAAGATATTTCATGGAGCACATTATCCCGTGACACCTGCTCAACGTGCCTGGGGTCTGCGTTTCTGGCTGATCACCCTGGCTGCCGTGGCCAGCGTCCTCGTCACCGCTTCGCTGGGGCGTTGGCAGCTGTCGCGTGCCGCGCAAAAGCAGGCCCTGCAGTCGCTGCTGGACGAGCGGGCCGCCATGCCGCCAATCGACAGCCACCAGCTGCGTGGGCAGGTGCTGGCCGATGCCGGCAGTGCGCAGAACCTGACGCACCGCGCCGTGCGGCTGCAAGGGCGCTGGCTGACGGAGCACACCGTGTACCTGGACAACCGGCAGATGCAGGGGCGGCCCGGCTTTTTTGTGCTTACGCCGCTGCGGCTGGAGGAGGGCGACGACGCGGTGGTGCTGGTCCAGCGCGGCTGGGTTCCGCGCAACTTTCAGGACCGCCAGCAGCTGCCCCCGGTTCAGACGGAGGCTGGCGTGGTGCAGCTGGAGGGGCGCATCGCGCCGCCGCCGTCGCGCTTGTATGAGTTTGACCGTTCCGCTGGTTCGCTGGGGTCTTCCCGCATCCGGCAAAATCTGGACCTTGCTGCGTTTCGTGCCGAGACGGGGCTGGCATTGATGAACCTGTCGGTGCTGCAAACGGGGCCTGCCAGCGGCGGCCTGCAACGGGACTGGCCCGTGATCGGCGCTGGCGTCGACAAACACTACGGTTACGCATTTCAATGGTTCGGGCTCAGCAGCCTGATTGCACTTCTTTATGTCTGGTTCCAACTCGTCCGACGCTTCTTTCGCCCGCGCCCCCGGCCACTCGCCTGAGGCGGGCGCAGACCATCCCCTGGGCCTCACGGTGCACGACCTGCCCGAGGTCGGCAGCGCCGTGGCCCATGCCCAGACCACCCGCCACGGGCGCTGGAAGATGCTGGCGGTGCTGCTGGTTTGCGCAGCCCCGGTCATTGCCTCGTATCTCACCTATTACGTGGTGCGACCCGAAGGCCGCCGCAATTACGGTGAGCTGATCCAGCCGCAGCGCACCTTGCCCGACCTGGCCACGGCCACGCTCGATGGCGCGCCCGCCAAGCTGCCCGCGCTCAAGGGACAGTGGCTGCTGGTGAGCGTGGGCGGCGGGGCGTGCGAAGCCCTGTGCCAGCAGCACCTGTATCTGCAGCGGCAACTGCGCGAAAGCGTGGGCAAGGAGAAAGACCGTGTGGACTGGGTCTGGCTCGTGACCGATGCAGCCCCTGTGCCGCCAGACATCGCTGCGGCCCTGCAAAAGGCCACGGTGCTGCGGGTTGATGCCCCCGCGCTGGCCCAGTGGCTCGAACCGGCTGCGGGCCACGCTCTGGCCGAACACCTTTACCTGGTGGACCCCATGGGCAACTGGATGATGCGTTTTCCTGCCGGCATGGATGCCGCCGGGGCCGCCAAGGCCAAGCGGGATCTGGAGCGGCTGCTGCGCGCATCCTCCTCCTGGGATGAGGCCGGACGGCCAGGGCAGCCCGGATGATGGACACCCAACCGCTCTACGACCTGGCGCCGCTGGCGCAGCTGATGCTGCTGGGCATCGTGATCGCGCTCGGGCCGCTGGCCTGGGTGGGCTGGCGCACCCGTGGCGGCGCACCGGGGCGCCGTTTGCAGGCGTTGGCGGTGCTGACCCTGTTCCTGACCTTTGATCTGGTGCTGTTCGGTGCCTTCACCCGGCTGACGGATTCCGGCCTCGGTTGCCCCGACTGGCCAGGCTGTTATGGCAGCGCCAGCCCGGTCGGCGCGCGGGCCGAAATAGCGGCAGCGCAGGACGCCATGCCCACCGGGCCCGTGACGCACGGCAAAGCCTGGGTTGAGATGATCCACCGCTACCTCGCCACGGGCGTGGGTGTGCTCATCATCGTGCTCACCGTGGCCAGCTGGTTGCAGTGGCGGCAAGCGCGGCGCGGCACCGGCGCGCCCCCGGCCGTGAACCCGTGGTGGCCCACCTTCACCCTGGTCTGGGTCTGCCTGCAGGGCGCGTTCGGCGCGCTCACGGTCACCATGAAGCTGTTTCCCGCCATCGTCACGCTGCATCTGATCGGCGGCCTGGTGCTGCTGGCGCTGCTGTGCGCGCAGGCCGTGCGCCACACCCAGGCGGTGCGGGGCATGCCGCCCGCCGTGCTGGCGGCGCCGCTGCGCTGGGGCATTGCCATCACCGGTGCGCTGGTGGCGCTGCAGATTGTGCTGGGGGGCTGGGTCAGCACCAATTACGCCGTGCTGGCCTGCACCACCTTTCCCACCTGCCAGGGCAGCTGGTGGCCCGTGATGGACTTTGCCCAGGGCTTTGAGCTGTGGCGGCCGCTGGGGATGCTGCAGGACGGCAGCCACATCAGCTTTGCCGGCCTGACCGCCATCCACTACGCGCACCGCCTGATGGCCTATGCGGTGCTGCTGGCGCTGGCATGGCTGGCGTGGCGCCTGCACCAGGCCGCTGCGCTGCGCGTGCAGGCGCGCTGGCTGGCGGGCCTGGCGCTGCTGCAGCTGGCCACCGGCCTGAGCAACGTGGTGCTGGGCTGGCCCCTGCTGGCGGCGGTGCTGCACACGGGGGGCGCTGCCGCCCTGGTGGTGGTGCTGACCTGGGCGGCTGCGTCGAGCCGGGCCGCCCGCGCGCCCTTTGAGTCTTTCGCGCCATCGCGCGCACCGAGAGTTTCCGCATGAGTGTTGCCCCCACCCTTCCCGCGCCGTCGCGCTTTTCGCAGTTTTACGCGCTGACCAAGCCGCGCGTGGTGCAGCTCATCGTGTTCTGCGCGCTGATCGGCATGGTGCTGGCCGTGCCGGGCCTGCCCACGCTGGCGCAACTGGGGCAGATGGCGCTGGCCAGTGCTGGCGTGTGGCTGGTGGCGGGCGCTGCCGCGGCCTTCAACTGCATCGTCGAGCAGGGCATTGATGCCAAGATGAAGCGCACCTCCTGGCGGCCCACGGCCAAGGGCGAGTTGTCCAACACGCAGACCCTGCTGTTTTCGGCCCTGTTGTGTGCGGCCGGTTCGGCCTTGCTGTATGTCTGGGTCAACCCGCTGACCATGTGGCTCACGTTCGCTACCTTCGTGGGCTATGCCGTTGTCTACACCGTCATCCTCAAGCCGCTGACGCCGCAGAACATCGTGATCGGCGGCGCCTCGGGCGCCATGCCGCCCGTGCTGGGCTGGGCCGCCATGACGGGTGAAGTGGGCCCCGAGGCGCTGATCCTGTTTCTGATCATCTTTCTGTGGACGCCACCGCATTTCTGGGCGCTGGCGCTGTACCGGGTGGAGGACTACCGCAAGTCGGGCCTGCCCATGCTGCCGGTCACGCATGGCAACGAGTTCACGCGCCTTCAGGTTTTTCTGTACACGCTGATCCTCTTTGCGGGCTGCCTGATGCCGTTCATCTATGGCATGAGTTCGTGGATCTATCTGGCAGCAGCCGTGCTGCTGAGCGCCGGGTTCTGCGGCTACGGCTTTGCACTGTGGCGCAATTACTCTGACGCGCTGGCGCGCAAGACCTTCCGTTTCTCCCTCATTCACCTGAGCGTGCTGTTTGCTGCGCTGCTGGTGGACCACTATGCGCTGTGAAACCCATGCTCAAAAGAAATGCTCTTAAATTAATAGCTGTTAGCGCTTTATCCATAAGCGCTAGTGCCATATTGGGTGCTTGCTCTGGCAAAAAGACCGAATTTCGCGGTGTGGACATCACCGGGGCCGACTACGCCCGCGATGTTCCGCTGACCGACCACAACGGCCAAAAGCGCAGCCTGCAGGACTTTCGTGGCAAGGTGGTGGTGGTGTTCTTCGGCTACACCCAATGCCCCGACGTGTGCCCCACCTCCATGCAGGAGCTGGCCGAGGTCAAGCAGATGCTGGGCAAGGACGGCGACCGCCTGCAGGGCATCTTCGTCACCGTGGACCCCGAGCGCGACACGCCCGAGGTGCTCAAGGCCTACATGGCCAACTTTGACCCCAGCTTTTTGGCGCTGTCGGGCACCCCCGAGCAGATCGCCGCCGTGGCCAAAGACTTCAAGATCTACTTCAAGAAGGTCGATGGCAAGACCCCCACCAGCTACACCATGGACCATTCGGCGGGCAGCTACGTGTATGACACGGCAGGCCGCCTGCGTGTGTACAACCGCTACGGCAGCGGTGCACAGGCACTGGGCGCCGATGTGCGGGCGCTGCTGCAAGAAGCGGGGTGACCGGGCAAAGCGGGCCACCCGCGCCCGCCCCTTAATCGGTTCTTTATTCGGCCTTGATCTTTTGTGAATTGATCACCGCGCCCAGCACGCGCGCATCGGTCTGGATGCGCTTGGCCAGCCCCTCGGCGGTAGTGCCCGTCACCTGCCAGCCTTGTTGAAACAGCTTGTCGCGCACCTCGGGGCTGCGGGCGATTTCGCTGAACAGTGCCGACAGGCGCGCCACCACCGGCTTGGGCAGTGATCGGGGCGCGGCCACCGCGTTCCAGATTTCGAGGTTGAAGTCTTTCACGCCCGCCTCGGCCAGGCTGGGGACTTCGGGCACCAGGGTGCTGCGCCCGCTGGAGGTGACGCCCAGCACGCGCAGCTTGCCCGCGCGGGCCTGCGCTGCCGCCATGGCCGGGGGCAGCAGGGCCAGCTGGATCTGGCCGCCGATGATGGCGTTGATGACCTGCGGATTGCCCGGATAGGGCACATGCACCGGGTGGATGCCGGCCTTGGCCTTGAGCAGCTCCATGCCGATGTGCGCCACCGTGCCCACGCCTGGCGTGCCATAGCTCCAGCGGTCGCCGCTGGCGCGCGCGGCCGCAAAAAACGCCTGTGCGGTCGCCCCCGGTGCGTTGGCTGGTGCGGCGAGGGCCAGCGGGGCCGTGGCGATCAGGCTGATGGGGGCCAGGTCCTTGAGCGGGTCGTAGTTGATCTTGGGGTTGATGAGCTTGGCAATTGTCAGGTTGCCATTGATCATGACGCCCAGGGTGTGGCCGTCGGTGGCCTTGGCCACGGCGTCGGCGGCGATGTTGCCGCCCGCCCCCACCTTGTTTTCCACAATCACCGGCTGCCCCAGGGCTTGGGCCAGCGGCTCGGCCAGGGTGCGCGCCACCAGGTCGGGCGACGACCCACCCGGAAAACCCACCACCAGCTTGACCGGCTTGGTGGGCCAGCCCGGTGTCGCCGGGATGGGAAGGGCCGCAGTGGATTGGGCCAGGGCAGGGCTGCACGCAGCGGCAAGGGCCAGCACCAGCGCTGCGCGACGCAAGGGGGACGGGGTCATCAGAAACTTCTCCGGTCTGGACGGGTGCGCGTGGCATTGCTGGCACCCAAAAAAAAGCGCGCAACCGCAGTTGCGCGCTGAATGATCCCTGCCGTTCGCGCCTGGGTGTGCGCTCGCGGACAGGCAGCGCTCAGGCGTAGTCGGCCAGCGCGGTTTTCATTTTCTTCATGGCGGCCACTTCGATCTGGCGAATGCGCTCGGCGCTCACGCCATAAACGGCGGCCAGGTCGTGCAGTGTCATGCCGCCCGAGCCATCGTCGTTGACCTTGAGCCAGCGCTCTTCCACGATGCGGCGGCTGCGCTCGTCCAGGCTGGCCAGTGCCGTGGCAATGCCATCGGTGGCCAGTTCATCGCGCTGGCGCGACTCGATCATCGCCGTGGGCTCGTGCGAGGCATCGGCCAGGTAGGCAATGGGGCCAAAGGCCTGCTCGCCATCGTCCGATGGGGCGGGGTCCAGCAGCACATCGCCGCCCGCCATGCGGGTTTCCATCTCGATGACTTCTTCGCGCTTGACGTTGAGCTGCGCCGCCACCGAGTCGATCTCGTGGTCCGACAGCGTGTCGCGGTGCGTGCCGGCATCGGCCGCTGCCGCATCGGCCTTGAAACCCTGCTTCATGGAGCGCAGATTGAAGAACAGCTTGCGCTGCGCCTTGGTGGTGGCCACCTTCACCATGCGCCAGTTCTTCAGGATGTATTCGTGGATCTCGGCCTTGATCCAGTGCATGGCGTAGCTCACCAGGCGCACGCCCTGGTCGGGGTCGAAACGCTTGACCGCCTTCATCAGGCCCACGTTGCCTTCCTGGATCAGGTCGCCATGGGGCAAGCCGTAGCCAAGATACTGGCGCGCAATCGACACCACCAGGCGCAGGTGCGACATCACCAGCCGGCCGGCGGCGTCCACATCGTTGTTATCGCGCAGCTGGCGCGCATAGGTTTGCTCTTCCTCGTGGGTGAGCAGGGGCAGGCGGTTGACGGCCGAAATATAGGCATCCAAGTTGCCCAAGGGCGGCACCAGCGCCCATGGATTGGCGGGGGCCAAAGTCGTCGTTGCGGTTCCAGATGGAAATGTCATTCCGGGAATCCTTTCCTCTAAGCCTTCATGTTAGCACTCTGTTGGAGGGAGTGCTAAGCCCGGAGTTCCCATCCGGTTGTTCTGAAGTGCACTGTGCCAAAAATATGATTAAAAATGTCGCTTTGCGCAATACCAGCCAGCGTAATAAGCTATTAATAAGTGAGCGGATAATGCCCTTTGCACACTGTCTTGGTGCACCTTTGGCAGGCAGGAGTTCCAAGTCCGACAGCCTTCTATGGCTCCGTGACCCCGATGCCACCCGCTCCTTGTGCGGGTGGACTGCATGGGTGCGTGAGCCTCTCAGGTCAGCAGGGCCTGCGCAAATTCGCGTGCGTTGAAGGTTTCGAGGTCTTCGAGCTTTTCGCCCACGCCGATGAAGTAAACCGGAATCGGCCGTTCCTGCGCAATGGCCGCCAGCACGCCGCCCTTGGCCGTGCCATCGAGTTTGGTCACGATGAGGCCGGTGAGTTGCAGCGCATCGTCAAACGAGCGCACCTGGGCCAGCGCGTTCTGGCCGGTGTTGCCGTCGATCACCAGCAGCACCTCGTGCGGCGCGCTGGCGTCGGCCTTGGTGACCACGCGGCGGATTTTCTTCAGCTCTTCCATCAGGTGCAGTTGCGTGGGCAGGCGCCCGGCGGTGTCCACCAGCACCACGTCCTTGCCGCGCGCCTTGCCGGCGGTGACGGCGTCAAAGCTCACGGCGGCGGGGTCGCCGCCTTCCTGGCTGACGATCTCGACCAGGTTGCGGTCGGCCCATACGCCCAGTTGTTCGCGCGCAGCGGCGCGGAAGGTGTCGGCGGCCGCCAGCAGCACGCTGGCCCCTTCGTTGGCCAGGTGCTTGGTGAGCTTGCCGATCGAGGTGGTCTTGCCCGCGCCGTTGACGCCCGCCACCATGATCACGGTGGGGGTGTGTTCGCCGATGACCAGTGCTTTCTCCAGCGGGCGCAGCAGGTCGGCCAATGCATCGGCCAGCAGCCCTTTGACGGCGGCGGGGTCGGTGGTCTTGGTTTCCTTGACGCGGCGCCGGAGGTCGGTCAGCAGCCACTGCGTGGCCTTGACGCCGGTGTCGGCCATCAAGAGGGCCTCTTCCAGCTCTTCATACAGCGCATCGTCGATCTGGGTGCCGGTGAAAACGGTGGCGATGCTCGAACCCGTCTTGCGCAAGCCCGCCTTGAGGCGGTTGAGCCAGCCGGTGCGTTCGGCGGGCGGGGGCAGTTCTGTTGCCGGTGTGGGTGCCGGGGCCGCTGGCAAGGGCGGGGCGGCAACGGCGATGGGCTTGGCGGCGACCACCAACGGCGGCGGCGTGGGTGTCGGCCCAGGCGCAGACACCGGCGCAGATACCGGCACCGTGGCCGGTGGCGGCGCAACCACCGGGGGGGCTTGCGGCGCGGGCGGCTTGGCGGCAAAGGGGTTGCGCAGCCAGCCAAAGCCACCGCTGGCCGCCGGTGGGGGCGCGGCGACAGCGGCGGGCTCGGGCAACGGCTGGGGTGATAGCTGGGGTAATGGCGCCGGCGCGGCTATGGCCTGCTGCGCAGGCGCCATGGCCGCCGGTGGCGCGGGCGGAACATCCGGCACAGCAGGGGTTGCAGGCGCAGCCGCAGCGGGTGGTGCGGGCGTGGGGGGGGCTTTTTTCTTGAAAAAACTGAACATTGGCAGGTACTTAGAATCACTCCATTCTATGAAACGTGCTTTCACCCTTCTGGGCCTGCTGGCCTGCCTGAGTGCCGGGGCGCAATCCCCTGCTTCCGCACCCCCTTCCGCCCCCCGCTCCGCGAACCCGTCGGCGGCCCTGCCTGCGCAGGCTGCCACGGCATCGGGGGCGCGGCAATTCACGCTGTCCAACGGCATGCAGCTGATCGTGCAGCCCGACCGGCGCGCGCCCACGGCGATGCACATGGTGTGGCTGCGCGTGGGCTCCATGGACGAGGTCGATGGCACCTCGGGCGTGGCCCATGTGCTCGAACACATGATGTTCAAGGGCAGCAAGACCGTGCCGCCGGGCGAGTTTTCGCGCCGCGTGGCGGCCCTGGGTGGCCAGGAGAACGCCTTCACCAGCCGCGACTATACGGGCTACTACCAGCAGATTCCGGCCAGCCGGCTCGAAGACGTGATGCGCCTGGAGGCCGACCGCTTTGCCCACAACCAGTGGCCCGACGCCGAGTTCAAGAAGGAAATCGAGGTGGTCAAGGAAGAGCGCCGCATGCGCACCGAAGACCAGCCCCGCGCCGTGCTGGCCGAGCAGCTGTTTGCTGCCACCTACCTGGCCTCGCCCTACCGCCGTCCGGTGGTGGGCTGGATGAGCGACCTTGACGCCATGACGCCCGAGGACGTGCGCCATTTCCACCGCCGCTGGTATGTGCCCGGCAACGCAGCGGTGGTGGTGGCCGGCGACGTGGATGTGGCCCAGGTGCGCGCACTGGCCGAAAAATACTATGGCCGCCTGCCCGCCCGCGCCGTGCCCGCGCGCAAGCCGCGCGCCGAGCCCGCCCAACAGGGCCTGCGCCGCATTGCCGTCAAGGCCCCGGCCGAGCAGGCCTATGTGGCCCTGGCGTTTCGCGTGCCCAGCATGGAGCGGGTCGATTCGCTCACCGACGGCGACCGCGATGCGCTGGCGCTGATGGTGCTGTCGGCCGTGCTCAGCGGCTACGACGGTGCGCGCCTGGAGCGCGCCCTGAGCCAGGGCCCGCAGCGCGTGGCCGACAGCGCCGGCAGCTCGGCCATGGTGATGGGGCGCGGCCCCAGCCTGTTTTTGCTCAGCGGTGTGCCCGCCGAGGGCAAGACGGCGCAGCAGGTCGAAGACGCCCTGCGCGCCGAAGTGGCCCGCGTGGCCCGCGAGGGCGTGAGCGAAGCCGAGCTGTCGCGCGTCAAGACCCAGTGGATCGCCTCGACCGTGTACCAGCGCGACTCGGTGCACGGGCAGGCCCAGGACCTGGGCAGCAACTGGGTGCAGGGCCTGCCGCTCGATGCCGAAGAGCGCCTGCTGGCTCTGCTGCGCACCGTGACGCCCGAGCAGGTGCAGCAGGTGGCGACCCGGTATTTTGGCGACGACCAGCTCACGGTGGCCACGCTGCTGCCGCAGCCGCTCGATGCCAAACCCTCGCGCGCCGCACCCGCCGCTGGCGCCACGCGCCACTGAACCCGCACCACTAGGCATTGCATGATCACGTTGAAGAAAATTGCCGCCAGCGCATTGCTGATAAGCGCTGGAACCCTGCTGGGTGTCCAGCCGGCCTGGGCCCTGCTGCCCATCCAGCACTGGACCGAAGCCAACGGCGCCCAGGTCTGGCTGGTGGAAAGCCCCGTCATCCCCATGGTGGATGTACAGCTCGATTTTGATGCCGGCAGCCGCCGCGACCCGGCCGAACAGGCTGGCTTGGCCAGTGCCGTGGCCTCGATGGCCTCCAAGGGCGTGCTGGCCATGCCTGCCACTGTGGCGAGCGAGGGCGCTGCGCCGCCGCTCGACGAAAACGCGCTGGGCGAGGCCTGGGCCGACCTGGGCGCCAGCTTCGATGCCAGCGCCGGCAGCGATGCGCTGCATTTTTCGCTGCGCTCCCTGACCGATCCGGCGCTGCTGCAACGCGCCGCGCTGCTGGCCGCGCGCGAGATGGGCGAGCCCAGCTGGCCGGCCGACATTTGGCAGCGCGAGCGCGCCCGCTGGAGCGCCAGCATCAAGGAATCGCGCACGCGCCCCGCCACCGTGGCGGGCGAGGCCTTTGCCACTGCGGTGTATGGCAGCCACCCCTACGGCTTGCGGGCCACCGAAGACACGCTGGCGCGCATCGACGTGGCCGACATGCAGGCCTTTCATGCGCGCAGCATTGCCGCCTGCCGCGCCCGCGTGAGCATCGTGGGCGCCGTCAACCGCGCCCAGGCGCAGACGCTGGTGGCCACGCTGCTGTCGCGCCTGCCGGCGCGCACGGCGGCCGAATGCGCCCCGCTGCCGGCCGTGCCCGAAGTGGCGGCGCTGGCCGCGCCGGCCGAGCAGCGCATCCCCTTCGCCTCGGCCCAGGCCCATGTGCTGATCGGCCAGCCGGGCTTTGCGCGCCGCGACCCCGACTTTCTGGCGCTGCTGGTGGGCAACCACATCCTGGGCGGCGGCGGCTTCACCGCGCGCCTGACCAACGAGGTGCGCGAAAAGCGCGGCCTCAGCTACAGCGTGTACAGCGGCTTTGCGCCCGGCCTGCATGCAGGCGCCTTCACCATTGGCCTGCAAACCCGGCCCGACCAGGCTGCGCAAGCCGTGCAGGTCTCGCGCGACGTGCTGGCCCGCTTTGTGCGCGAAGGCCCCACCGAGGCCGAGCTGCGCGCCGCCAAGGACAACCTGATCGGCGGCTTTGCGCTGCGCATCGACAGCAATCGCAAGTTGCTGGGCAACGTGGCCAACATCGCCTGGAACGGGTTGCCGCTCGACTACCTGGACCACTGGACCAAGCGGGTCGAGGCGCTCACCGTGGCCGACATCCGCGCCGCGATGGCGCGCAAGCTGCAGCCCGAGCGCATGGTCACCGTGATCGTGGGAGGCCAGCCATGAGCCGCTCCAACCTGCGCCTTGAATCCCTGCCCGGCGGCCGCCTGGCCCGCCCCGCCAGGAACGCCCCTGCGGCAGAGCCCCACGCCAAAGAGGCCACGAGCCCCGTCAAGAGCCCCGCCAAGAACGGCGCCAAAAAAGACGCCACCCCCAAGGCCGCGGGCGAAATCCGCATCATCGGCGGCCAGTGGAAGCGCACCCGCCTGCCCGTGGCCCAGCGCCCCGGCCTGCGCCCCACGCCCGACCGCGTGCGCGAAACCCTGTTCAACTGGCTGGGCCAGGACCTCACCGGCTGGCATTGCCTGGATGCGTTTGCCGGCACTGGCGCGCTGGGGCTGGAGGCGGCTTCGCGCGGCGCCGCTGCCGTGCAACTGGTCGAAAACGACGCCGCCCTGGTGGCCCAGTTGCACAAACTGCAGCAACGCCTGGCGGCCACCGCCGTGCGCGTGCAGCGCGGTGATGGCATTGCAGCCCTGCAGCACGCGGCCCCTGGCAGCCTGCACCTGGTGCTGCTCGACCCGCCGTTTGGCAGCGCCTTGTTCGAGCCCGCCCTGCAGGCCGCAGCCAAGGCTGTGGCGGCAGACGGCTCTGTGTATCTGGAGGCGCCGTTGGCCTGGACCGACGAGGCGCTGGCCCCGTTCGGACTGGCCGTGCACCGCCACCTGAAGGCCGGCGCGGTGCATGCGCATTTGCTCCAGCGGCGCACGACAGCCTGACATGGCCGCGCTGATTTGCTATTGAATATATAGCGTGTGGCGCTTATGGGGTAAGCGCTAGAGCCGAATTTTTCATAAAAATGGGGGTGCGGGCCCTGCCTTCATTGGTGGCGGCCTTGCACTGCATAATGCGGCCACGCGGCCCGGCAGGCCCCGGTGGCGACCACGATGTCCACGAGCCGGGGCCATATGCCCAACCGCCCATCAAGAGACCCCAGCCCATGGCCCACAACGTGCTCGCCATCTACCCCGGAACCTTCGACCCCATCACCCTGGGCCATGAAGACCTGGTGCGCCGCGCGGCGCAACTGTTCGACCGGGTGATCGTGGCCGTGGCCATGGCCCACCACAAGAAGACCCTGTTCAGCCTGGACGAGCGCATGGACATGGCGCGCGAGGCGCTGCGCGACTGCCCGCAGGTGAGCGTCGAGCCCTTCGATGGCCTGGTGACCGCGTTCACCGCTGCGCGCGGCGGCACGGCCATGCTGCGCGGCCTGCGCTCGGGCACCGATTTCGACTACGAATTCCAGCTGGCCGGCATGAACCGCGCGCTGGTGCCGCACATCGAGACGGTGTTCCTCACACCCAGCAGCCAGCACCAGTTCATCAGCAGCACGCTGGTGCGCGAAATCGCCACGCTGGGCGGCGACGTCGCGCAGTTCGTCTCGCCCGTGGTGCACGCGCGCCTGATGCGCAAGCTGCAGCGCGCAGCGGCGGCTTGAGCCTAAGATCGCAAACACGTTCTTACCCTGCGGGCGGCGGCACCAGCATGTCGTGCACAAAGCGCAGCTTGCGCATGGCGCCCGACGAGAGCGCAAACGGGTAGGCGTCGTTTTGCCCCAGGCTGCGGTTCAGGCTGTTGAGCATCAGGGTCAGGGGCACCCATTGGCGCACCATGTCGTCGAACGGCGGGCGCGGGTCTGCGAAGGGGTCGGTGACCTGGTAGCGCTGGGCGGCATGCGGGTCGGGCACGGTCATGCTGGCCTGGTAGCTGGCGGCGGTTTCGAGCAAATCCACCATGTGCAGGTAGTGGGCCCAGGTTTCGGCCCAGTCTTCCCATGGGTGGGCGGCCGCGTAGCTGCTGACATGGTGCTGGCGCCAGTCGCCCAGGTCGTTGCCTTTGGCGTAGTGGGCGCTCAAGGCGCTGGCGTAGTCCTGGCGCTCATCGCCAAACAGGCTGCGAAATGCCTCCAGGCAATGGCCGTCGCGCACCAGCTGGTCCCAGTAGAAGTGGCCCGATTCGTGGCGCAGGTGGCCGATCAGCGTGCGGTAGGGCTCGCCCAGCGCCACGCGCCGCTGCGCGCGCTCGCCATCGTCGGCCTCGGCCACGTTGAGGGTGATGGTGCCGCCGTGGTGGCCCGTGAGGATGGGCGGGCCGCCGGGCCAGTCGGCCAGAAACTCGAACACCGGCCCGAACCGGCCCGGCGCGGGTTCCAGCCCCAGGCGGGCGAGGGTGTAGAAAAGCTGGCGCTTGGCCGATTCGATTTGCTTCCAGCGGCCCAGGTTGGCGGGCTCGGAGAGGTCGGGCAGCACGCGCGTCTGGCGGCACGATGCGCACAGCGGTGAGAAATCGTTGGCCGGCACAGCAAAATTGCAGGCGTCATAGGCGGTGTGGTTGCCGCACATGCGATAGAGCCGCCCGCTGTAGTCGGCACTGCCGCGCTGCCCCATCCGGCGCCACAGGTCCGGCCCGTCTTGCGGGGCCGGGGCCAGCGCCGCCATGGCCAGCAGCTCGGGCACAAAGGCGAGCGTGCTGCCGCAGTGCAGGCATTGCACGCTGTCAAAAAAAACGAGGTGACCGCAATGGTCGCAATTGAATACCCGCATGGTGTTGCAGCATAACTCCTGCGGTGGGGTGCACCGCGGGCAAAGGTGAGAAAGCGTGGCGGTCAGTGGAAAAGGGCACAAGCGCCAGACCAGCGGGTCCGGCGCTTGTGCCCTTTTTCAGCCACGTCGCTGGCGCACGGCGTGCGCCGTGATCGACAGCGTCAGGCCTGAACGCTCAGGGGCGTACAACGATGCTGTTGCGCACTTCCTTGACGTTCTTGGTGTTGCGCGCAATGGCTCCGGCCTGGTCCTTCTCAGCCTGCGACTTTGCAAAGCCTGACAGCTGTACCGTGCCATTGAGCGTTTCAACGCTGATGGCGGTTGCCGAAACGGTTTTGTCTTCGGCCATCTTGGCCTTGACGGCGGTGGTGATGCCGGCGTCATCGATGTAGGAGCCAACAGACTCCTGATTGCGCGCCACGGCACAGCCCGTGGCGGTAACGACGGTAATGGCTGCAGCTGCGGCAAAGGCAAGGGCACGTGCGTATTTCATGGTGTATTCCTTCATAGAGTTGGGACGCGGGTGCGAGGGAAAATCACAGTCTGCCGGTTTATTGCACCCTCCGTAACCGGCTGGCTGTTGTGGCGCTGAAAGCGGGCGCGCTAGGTTTTCAGCAAGTCTTTGAGTTCGTCGGCATGCTCTTGTTCATCGGCCAGTATGCCTTTAAGCATGCGTTTGGTGGTCTTCAAGGCGTTTTCGTCATGCGTCATGGCGGAGCCATGAGAGGGCAGATGGCTGATCGTTTGCATGGGGCACCTTCAATATGGCGGAAAGCTCCGTCGTTCATCACGGATTGCGGCGGCGGGACAGCAGCAGCAAGGCGGCCGTGACAGCGGCGCCGGCGGCAGCGGCAATGGCAACGGACTTGCCCGGTTGTTGTACGACGTAGCGGGTGGTGGCGTCGGCGGCCTGCTGCACCTGGCGGCGAGCGCGGGCACCGGTGTCTGCGCAGAAATCGATGCTGCGTGTGGCCAGGTCTTGCGCGCGGGTGGCCAGATCGTCGATCACGGGGCTGGCTTCGCGGCGCAGTTCGCGCACGCTGGTGGCGGCCTTGTCCAGGGATCCATTGGCCACGTCGCGTGTAGTCTGCACGGCGTCCTGGGCACTTTGCAGCACGTTGTCTGCGATATTGCGGGCGCCGTTGGCAACTTTGTCGGTGGTGGACTGGATATTCATGGGTTCTCTCCGGAAAAAATGGGGGGAGCGCAATGGCTGCAAAAGGGCGGCAATGCGTTCAGGATCAGCGCTTGTTCAGTAGGCCCAGCACGAAGGTCACGATGGCCATGATCACGAACACAAAGAACAGGATCTTGGCAATGCCTACGGCGCCTGCCGCAATACCACCAAAGCCGAACACGGCGGCGATGAGTGCGATGACAAGAAAGACAACGGCGTAGTGCAGCATTTCCATCTCCATTTGGGGCCGGTGTGACCGGCGGTTGGGTGGCGCCAGAAGTTCGAGCGCCTGAGATGTACTGTAGGCAGTGCGGCCCGCCACGGATGCCGGTGGTTGGCGCGGCCCCGTGTCAGCGCGGGGATGGCCGGTGTGTAGGACGCCGCCGATGGCGCGGAGGGCCCGCCCGTAGACCGGTGCCCCGAACACGGGCATGCAGGCCGGCATAGGCAAAAGACTCTCAGCCTCTCAGTGCGGCTTGGGCAAGACGGCCGACACCAGGGTGCCGTTGCCGGGGCCGGAGGTGATGGTCAGTCGCCCGCCTGCGGCCTCCACCCGGTGGCGCATGCCGGCCAGTCCGTGCGAGGCAGGGCCCACGGCAGCGGGGTCGAATCCCTCGCCATCGTCGCGCACCTGCACTGTCACGTGGGTGGGATAGCTGTGCACGGTGACCAGCACTTTCTTTGCCTTGGCGTACTTGCTGATGTTGGTGAGGGCCTCTTGCACCAGCCGGTAGACCGTCAACTGGGTGGCGTCCGTCAGCTGCACGGCCTCCAGGCTGGTCTCGACCTCGATTCCGGCACCCTCGGCATGTTCGCGGGTCAGGATCTCGAGGGCCGCCGTCAGCCCCAGGTTGGACAGCGAGGAGGGGCGCAGGTCTTCGATGATGCGGCGTTTGAGGGCAATCCCGCTATTCAGCGTATCGGTCAGATGCTTGAGACGCTCGGCAATGTCGGGCGCCTGGTGGTCGATCTTGGACTTGAGCCGGGCCACGTCGAGTTTGGCGGCGGTCAGCAAAGCCCCCAGTTCGTCGTGCAGCTCGCGTGCAAGGTAGCCACGCTCATCTTCGCGCACCTGCTGCAGATGGCTGGCCAGCTCGGACAAGGATGCCGTGCGCTCTCGCACCAGGCCTTCGAGCCGCTCGCGTTCATGCTGCAGCAATTCCTGCTCGCGCTGGTTGACCTCTTGCAGAGTGCGCGCCTGGCGCAAGTACATGTAAAACGCCAGCAACCCAATGGCTGTCACGGTGGCAATGCCGATGCGCGACAACATCAGCGACTGCACAATTTGGCTGCGGCTCTCTTGCACCTTCTGGGCGCTGCGATCAATCAGCGCGTGGGCCTGCTTGCGGATCGACTCCATGTGCTCCTTGCCCACGTCGGTATGGAGGATGAATTTCCATGCATCCTCGTTGCCCTGCCGGCGCAGGCGCAGGCTCAGCTCCATCTCGGCCAGTTTGCGGGAGACCTCGCGTGACAGGTCGGCAAACTGTTGCAGCTCATCGGGTGACTTCAGGTACCGGTTGCGCAACTCGTCCAGGTTGGCATGCACGGTGGTAACGGCCTTGTCGTAGGGCTCCAGATAGGTTTCGTTGCCGGTCAGGAGGTAACCGCGCTGGCCGGTTTCGGCGTCGAGCATGCTTTGCAGCAGGCGGTTGACTGCATTGCGGGTCAGCTGTCCCTCGTTCATTTCTTCCACGGCTTTTTGCGAGCGCATGTGTCCGGCTTCGTTGATGCCAATGAGCACCAGTGCGGCCAGCAGGGCGAAAGGCAGGCTGACGGCCATCGTGCGGCTTTTGCGAAGCCAGTACCTGGAGTGATCTTTGAGGGGCATGAGAGATATTCGGATAATGGCGGTGAACTGCTACGCTGCCAGCTGCGGCGCGCAGGGCAGCGCAAGTATTTGGAACAACAACGACCCGGGGGTGGCATGGCCGCCCCCCGAAAGAGGCTCATGATCAAGATCGGCATTGTGGATGACCACGCGATTGTCCGTACCGGGCTGCGGCAGTTTCTGTCGGAGCATGTGGACTTGCGCGTGGAGGGTGAAGCGGGCAATGGCCGTGAAGCCATCGATCTCGTGCGCAACCATGAAATCGATGTGTTGCTGATGGACTTGTCCATGCCTGGCCAGAGCGGACTGGATGCGCTGGCCATGCTGCGCGCCAAGGCGCCCGACATGGGCATACTCATCCTGAGCGGATATCCCGAAGAGCATTACGCCATCAACCTCATCCGCCAGGGCGCAAGTGGCTACCTCAACAAGGAATGCGAGCCTTCCGAGATTGTCGAGGCCATTCGCACCATTGCATTGGGGCGGCGCTATCTCACGCCCGCCGTGGCCGAATTGCTCGCGCAGCAACTGAACCGTAAGGACGATGCCCCGCCCCACGAGCAATTGTCGGAGCGTGAATTCCAGGTGTTCCTGAAACTGGCCAAGGGCGAAACGGCCGGCGATATTGCCAAGGCCTTGTCGCTGAGCGTGAAGACCGTGAGCACCTACCGCACGCGGCTCATGGAAAAAATGGGCCTCTCGTCCAACAGCGACCTGACCTATTACGCACTGAAGAATCGGCTGATCGACTGAGAGGCGGGGGCTTTTGCCGCGCTGGCGGTGCGCTGGCAACGCCATGTCAAAACTGCCCCGGCACGGCCTGCGCAGGGGGAGGGGCTTCACGGCGCGTCCGGGCGAGGCTGCGGGGCAGCAGCGTGTTGTGCCTTGCCGCTGTGCTCGATGCAATAGTCCACCAACGCATCGATTTCATTGGACTTGTCGAAGACAGCATCCACACCGAGTTGCGCGCAGCGCATGCGCACGTCGGGGGTGGCGTAGTTGCTCAGCACCACCATCTTCTGGCCCGGCTTGCGTGTGCGGCAGGCCGCCAGCACACCGAGCCCGCTGCCCTGACGAAGAAACAGATCCACGATCGCAAGATCCCACTGTGCGCTGTGGGCGGTCAGCCACTCCTTGCCTTCATCTTCTGTGGCGCTGGCACCGACCGCCTCAATGCATGCGAGTTCTTCCAGCGTGCCGATCAGATTTTCCCGAATCGTGGCGTTGTCTTCAACAATATAGGTACGGAGTTTCACAGCCTGATCCATAGGGTGCGACCGGTGCAGATGTGCTGGGGCCGAGCCTTTAATTTAACGGGGTCGATGAACCCATTCTGCCAGCCGTCACACGCTTGAGCCGTAGGACGGTTCTTACTTTGACACGGCGCACACCGGGCAGTTGGGGTGCCGGTTCAGATGCATGGTGTTCCATTCCATGGCGCGGCCGTCGAGCATGAGCAGGCGGCCGGCCAGCGATGGCCCCGCGCCAGACAGCAGCTTCAGCGCCTCGGCTGCCTGCATGGCGCCCACCACACCCACGAGCGGTGCAAACACCCCCATGGTCGAGCACTGCACCTCTTCGAATGCCGCGTCGGGTGGGAACACGCAGGCATAGCAGGGCGAGGCTGCAGCGCGCGGGTCCACCACGGTGATCTGCCCGTCAAAGCGGATCACTGCCCCGACCACGAGCGGCTTGCCATGCCGCACGCAAGCCGCATTCACCGCGTGGCGTGTGGCGTAGTTGTCGCTACAGTCCAGCACCACGGTGGCCTGGGGCACCAGTGTGTCGAGCAAGGCGGCATCGGCGCGTGCCTGCAAGGCCGTGACCTGAACCTCCGGATTGATCGCCGTGATGGCCTGCGCTGCCGACACCACCTTGGGCTGCCCCACGCGGGCGGTGGTGTGGGCAATCTGGCGCTGCAGATTGGTCAGGTCCACCACGTCGTTGTCGACCAGCGTGATGCGCCCGACGCCGGCCGATCCCAGAAACAGCGCCGCCGGCGAGCCCAGGCCCCCGGCGCCGATGACCAGCGCATGGCTGGCCAGAATGCGTTCTTGCCCCTCAATGCCCACTTCGTCGAGCAGGATGTGGCGGGAATAGCGCAGGAGCTGGTCATCGGTCATGGTGAATTTTGGGGCGTGGCACATGAAAAAGGCCGGGCTCCGTGGGAAGCCCGGCCTTGATGGTATGAGAACGGTATCAGTTCTCTTTCTTTTCTTCCTTGCGCTCGGTCAGCGTCTTGCTGACCAGCACAGGGCGGCCCTTGAGCTGGTTCAGGGCCTGCGTCAGCTGGAAGTCCTTGTCGGTGCCGAACTCAGGAATCTTGCGTTCCGCCACGGGTTTCTTGGCTTCTTCTTCCAGGCGCTTGCGGGCTTCTTCGCGGGCTTTTTCCCGGCCTTCGTCCTTGGGTTCATCGCCCTGGCCGCTGCCCAGGTGCTTGTCCAGGTCGGCCTCGCGCATGCGCAGCGCGGCAAACACATTGCCTTCTTCCGACTCGTCGATCATCACGTCAGGCACGATGCCCTTGGCCTGGATCGACTTGCCACTCGGGGTGTAGTAGCGGGCGGTGGTGAGTTTGAGGCCGGTGTCCGGGCCCAGGGGGCGCACGGTCTGCACCGAGCCCTTGCCAAAGGTCTGGCTGCCCATGATGGTGGCGCGCTTGTGGTCTTGCAGCGCACCGGCCACGATTTCGCTGGCCGAGGCAGAGCCCTCGTTGACCAGCACGATCAGGGGCACCGTCTTGAGCGCCGCGGGCAGCCGCTTGAGCGGGTCACCGCTGCCGCGGCGCTGGTAGAACTCGGGCGCGGCCTTGTAGGTGGCCTTGCTTTCGGCCAGCTGGCCGTTGGTGCTGACCACCGTGACGTTCTCCGGCAGGAACGCCGCCGAGATGGCAACGGCCGCATCGAGCAGACCACCGGGGTCGTTGCGCAGGTCCAGCACCAGGCCCTTGAGATGGGGGTCCTGCTTGTAGATTTCCTCGATCTTGCGCACGAAGTCATCCACGGTGCGCTCCTGGAACTGCGACAGCCGCACCCAGCCGTAACCTGGCTCGATGAGCTTGCCCTTGACCGACTGGGTCTTGATTTCTTCGCGCGTGATGGTGACTGGGAACGTGCGGTTCTCGTCCTTGCGGAAGATGGTGAGCGTGACCTTGGTGCTGGGCTCTCCGCGCATCTTCTTGACGGCGTCATTGAGCGACAGGCCCTTGACGGCGGTGTCGTCAATTTTGGTGATCAGGTCGTTGGTCTTGAGCCCGGCGCGAAAGGCGGGAGAACCCTCGATGGGCGAGACAATCTTGATCAGGCCGTCTTCCTGGGTGATCTCGATACCCACGCCCACAAAGCGGCCTGACGTGCCTTCGCGGAATTCCTTGAAGGACTTCTTGTCGAAATACTGCGAATGGGGGTCCAGGCTGGCCACCATGCCCGAGATGGCGTCGGTGATGAGCTTCTTGTCATCCACCGCCTCCACATAGTCGGTCTTGACCAGGCCGAAAACAGCGGAGAGCTGCTGGATTTCCTCCAGCGGAAGCGGCGTCATGGCGCCGCGCGCCATCGTTTGCAGGGACACCGTGGTCAGCGCTCCTGCCACCACGCCAATCGATACCCATCCTGCAATTTTGAGTTTGTGGCCCATAGAACACCTTTACCGCTTCAATTCAATATACAACTTGGAAGGCCTGCGCCCGCTGCGGTTCCGCGCGGGCACCTACTTTCGCAGGATTTTTCGGGTTTTGGCCCGGCTTTACACCGGCTTCACATCTGTTTCAGGCTTTGCCCTGCGATGCCACGGCGGCGGCGGCCCTGGCTGCGGCCTCGGCATCCCCCAGATAGTAGTGGCGGATGGGCTGGAGGTCGTCGTCGAGCTCGTATACCAGTGGAATGCCGTTGGGAATGTTCAGCTCCACGATGTCGTGGTCGGAGATGTTGTCCAGGTACTTGACCAGCGCCCGGATGGAGTTGCCGTGCGCGGCAACCACCACCCGCTGGCCCGAGCGGATGGCGGGGGCCATGGTGTCGTTCCAGAACGGCAGCACGCGCGCCACGGTGTCCTTGAGGCATTCGGTCAGCGGAATGTCTTGCGGGTTCAGGTCGGCATAACGCGGGTCGGTGCGCTCGCAGCGTGGGTCGGTGGCTTGCAGGGCTGGAGGCGGCGTGTCATAGCTGCGGCGCCACACCAGCACCTGCGCGTCGCCGTATTGCTTGGCCGTCTCGCCCTTGTTCAGGCCCTGCAGCGCGCCATAGTGGCGCTCGTTCAGGCGCCAGCTTTTTTGCACGGGCAGCCAGGTGCGGTCCATCTCGTCCAGGGCATACCACAGGGTGTGGATGGCGCGCTTGAGCACGCTGGTGTAGGCGATGTCGAACTCGTAGCCTTCTGCCTTGAGCAGTTTGCCGGCGGACATGGCCTGCGACACGCCGGTGGGCGTGAGGTCCACATCGGTCCAGCCGGTGAAGCGGTTTTCAAGGTTCCAGGTGGATTCGCCGTGGCGAATCAGAACGAGTTTGTGCATGGTGTCCCTAGGGAAAGCGGGTCAAAATCCAGCATTCTAAAATTGTGCGGTTTGCCAACCCAAGGAATCTTCGTGAAATTCGTTATCGACAACTGGTATTTGATCCTCGTGGCACTCGCCTCGGGCGGCATGTTGCTGTGGCCGCTGCTCCAGAGCGCCGGTGGTGGCTCGCTCACGCCCACGCGCGCCGTGCAGCTCATCAACCGCGAGAAAGCCGTGGTCATCGACGTGTGCGAGACCGAAGAATTTGCCGCCGGCCATGTGGGCGGCGCCAAGAACGTGCCGCTGGGCCAGCTCGAAGAGCGCCTGCCCACGCTGGTGAAGAACAAGGCCCTGCCGCTGGTTCTGGTCTGCGCCAGTGGTGCCCGCGCCAACCGCGCCGTGGCCATGGCTAAAAAGCTGGGCTACGACAACGCCCAGGCCATGGCCGGCGGCCTCAAGGCCTGGCGCGAGGCCAGCCTGCCGGTGGAAAAAGCCTGAGCTGTCCCCAGTTATTCCATAGCCGATAGGCTTGTGACTGGTTTTGTTGTCAACAGGAAAGATCGCCATGCAACCCGTGAAGATGTACACCACCGCCGTCTGCCCCTACTGCGTGCGCGCCAAGCAGATCCTCAAGTCCAAGGGCGTGGAGCAGATCGAAGAGATCCGCATCGACACCGACCCCGCAGCGCGCAGCCACATGATGGAGATCACCGGCCGCCGCACGGTGCCGCAGATCTACATTGGCGACACCCATGTGGGGGGCCACGATGACCTGGTCGCGCTCGACAGCCGCGGCGAGCTCATGCCCCTGCTGGGCGCCGCCTGATCCGCCCCCTGGGCGCTGCATAATGCAGCCCCATGTGCCCGCTGCGGGAGCTGCTCCCCGGCGGGTTTTGTTTTGCTGAAACCCCAGTTTGCAGAGAGACTTTTCCACCATGGCCGATCAAGAAAACCCCGTGTTCCAGATCCAGCGCGTCTACCTCAAGGACATGTCGCTCGAGCAGCCCAATTCGCCCGGCATCCTGCTCGAACAAGAGCAGCCCAGCGTGGACATCCAGTTGGGCGTGGAAGCCACGCCCGTGGCCGAAGGCATCTTTGAAGTGGCCGTGACGGCCACGGTGCAGACCAAGATCAAGGACAAGACCGTGTTCCTGGTCGAAGCCAAGCAGGCCGGTATTTTCGAGATCCGCAATATTCCCGAAGACCAGATGGGGCCCATCATGGGCATCGCCTGCCCGCAGATCGTGTACCCCTACCTGCGCGGCAACGTGGCCGACATCGTGAACCGCGCTGGCTTCCCGCCCGTGCACCTGGCCGAAATCAACTTCCAGGCCATGTACGAGCAGCAGCAGGCCCAGGCCGCCGGCCAACCCTCGCCCATCATCACGCAGTGATGCGGTTCAGAGGTCTTTTAGGCCTCTGGCGCTTGATACATAAGCGCAAGCAGCTATGAAAATAGTAGTACTTGGTGCCGGAGCCTGGGGCACGGCGCTGGCCATGGGGGCCGCCCGACAACCGGGTGGACACACCGCTACCCACACCGTCACGTTGTGGGCGCGCGATGGCCAGCAGCTGGCCGACATGCAGGCGCGCCGGCAGAACGCGCGCTACCTGCCGGGCATTGATTTCCCCTCGGCGCTCTCGGTGTCGGGCGCCGACCCCTTGGCGCTGGCGCGCGTTGCCGACCTGGTCATCGTGGCCACGCCCATGGCGGCGCTGCGCAGCATGCTGCTGGCCCTGCGCGGCTGCCCGGCCCCGGTGGCCTGGCTGTGCAAGGGCTTCGAGGCGGTGGCACCGGCGGATTTGGGTTCTTTTGGCCTGCTGGCGCACGAGGTGTGCGCGCAGGTAGCTCCTGATTTGATCGCTGGCGTGCTCAGCGGCCCCAGCTTCGCGCAAGAGGTGGCGCGCGGCCAGCCCACGGCGCTGGTGGCGGCCAGCCGGCATGCCCTGGTGCGCGATGCGCTGGTGGCCGCCTTTCACGGCCCCAGCCTGCGGGTGTATGCCAACGACGACATCGTGGGCGTGGAAGTGGGCGGCGCGGTCAAAAACGTGCTGGCCATTGCCACTGGCCTGTGCGATGGGCTGAACCTGGGGCTGAACGCCCGGGCCGCCCTCATCACGCGCGGCCTGGCCGAAATGACGCGCCTGGGCGTTGCGCTGGGCGCGCGGCCCGACACCTTCATGGGGCTGTCGGGCGTGGGCGATCTGGTGCTGACCGCCACCGGAGACCTGTCGCGCAACCGCCGCGTCGGCTTGCTGTTGGCCCAGGGCCAGAGCCTGCAACAGGCGGTGGACTCCCTGGGCCATGTGGCCGAAGGCGTGTACTGCGCCCGCACCGTGGCCCAGCGTGCGGCGGGGCTGGGTGTGGACATGCCGATCACCCAGGCGGTCGTGGACCTGCTCGATGGCCGCCTGGTACCCGCCGATGCCGTGGGGCTGCTGATGGGGCGGGACCCGGCCTCGGAACTCTGCAGCGAGTCCACCCGATAACGCCAGGATGACGCCAGGGCGCGCTGGATTTACAGGCCCAGCTCCAGCGCCAGCAGTTCCTCCACCGTCTGGCGGCGGCGGATCAGACGGGCCTGGTCGCCATCGACCAGCACCTCGGCAATCAGCGGCCGGGTGTTGTAGTTGGAGGACATCGAGGCGCCATAGGCGCCTGCGTCGTGGATGACCAGCAAATCGCCCACCTGCGCATCGGGCAGGTTGCGCGGCAGCACCACGCCGCCGTCGCCCTGCGTGAACACGTCGCCCGATTCGCACAGCGGCCCCGCCACCACGCTGGGCCGGTGGGCCGCCGTGCTGCCGTCGCGGCGCAGGACGCTCATGGTGTGGTAGCTGCCGTACATCGACGGGCGCATCAGCTCGTTGAAGCCGGTATCGAGCAGCATGAAATGGTTGTTGCCCGCATCCTTGGTGGCGCGCACCTCGCCCAGTAGTACGCCCGATTCGGCCACCAGGTAGCGGCCAGGCTCGATCTCCAGGCCCAGCGGGTGGTCCACGATGGCCTCGGCCTGCTGGCGCGCGGCATCCCACAGGCCGTGGTAATGCTGCGTGTCGATGATCGGTTCGCCATCGCGGTAGGGGATGGACAGGCCGCCGCCGGCCGAAATGGCGTGCAGGTCGTGCCCTGTGGCATGCGTGGTGCGCACCAGCTCTACCATGGCGCCGCACACTTGTTCGAGGTGGCGGTAGTCCACGCCCGAGCCGATGTGCATGTGCAGCCCCACCAGCTTCAGGCCATGCTGGCTGATGGTGGCCAGCGCGGCCGGCAGGTCGGTGTGCCAGATGCCGTGCTTGCTGTGCTCGCCGCCGGTGTTGGTCTTGTTGCTGTGGCCATGGCCAAAGCCGGGGTTGATGCGCAGCCACACCGCGTGGCCCGGCGATGCGGCGCCCAGCTGGTGCAGCATGTCGATGGAGCCGGCGTTCACCGGCACGTCGTGCTCGATCACGCAGGCCAGTGTGGCCGCGTCGAACAGGTCGGCCGTGAAGACGATCTCGGATGGCGCATTGCCCTGGTAGCCCGCTTGGTAACCGGCGGCCAGCGCGCGCAGGATCTCGCCGCGCGAGACCGCGTCCACCTTTACACCCTGCTCGCGCATGAGTTTCAAAATGTGGATGTTGGAGCAGGCTTTTTGCGCAAAGCGGATGGTTTCAAAGTTGGACAGCTGCGCAATGCGCTGTCGGATGGTGGCGGCGTCATACACCCACAGCGGGGTGCCGAACTGGTCGGCCAGGGACCACAGTTGCGCGGGCGAGAAGGGGTTGGACATGGGGCGATCCGGGTGCTGGAAGAAGCGAAAGTGTGCGGTGGGTCCATCGTTGGACCCGGGGCGTTGAAGTTTACCGGGCATTCATTCTGAACAGCACCCGCAGCGCGGCCCGCCGATGGCGTTGCCTTGCGATAGATCGGCTTTTTGGGTGAAATCAGGCTGTAGTGCTTGATGTATAAGCGCTTGCAGCTATTAATTAAATAGCATTGACATGCCGTGAACAGGCGCCAGGGCCCGATCGGGTTCGAAACCCATGGGGCCGGGCTCAGAACTCCCGGTTGTCAATCAGCCGCGTGGCCCCCAGCCGGGCGGCGCCCAGGGCCACCAGCGTTCCGGGCGCGTCGCTCTGCGTGGCCGGCTGCAAATCCAGGCGCCGGCGCACCGTCAGGTAGTCGGGCAGCCAGCCGCGCGCGCGCAGTTGGTCCAGCGCCTGCTGCTCCAGGTCGGCCGCCTGCAGCGTTCCTGCGGCCTGCGCCGCGGTCCAGTGCTTGGACAGTTGCTGCAGCGCCTGTGACAGCGCCACCGCCTCCTGGCGCTCCGGTGCGCTCAGGTAGCCGTTGCGCGAGCTCAGGGCCAGGCCGTCGGGGGCGCGGCTGGTGTCGCCCGCCACCACGTCGATGGGCAGCGCAAACTGCCGCACCATCTGGCGGATCACCATGAGCTGCTGGTAATCCTTGCGGCCAAACACCGCCGTGCCGCCGCCGTTGGCGCCAAACACGCAGCTGAACAGCTTCATCACCACCGTGGCCACGCCGATGAAAAAACCGGGGCGGAACTGGCCTTCGAGCAGATCGGCCAGTTGCGGGTCGGGGTGCACCTTGAAGGTCTGCGGCTCGGGGTAGAGGTCGGTCTCGCGCGGCGCAAACAGCACGTCGCAGCCGGCGGCCTGCAGCTGGGCGCAGTCGGCATCCCAGGTGCGCGGGTAGCTGTCGAAGTCTTCGTGGGGCAGAAACTGCAGGCGGTTCACAAAGATGCTGACCACGGTGGTGTCGCCCAGCGGCCGGGCCTGGTGCACCAGCGACAGGTGCCCCGCGTGCAGGTTGCCCATGGTGGGCACGAAGGCGGGGCGGCGGCCGGCCAGGGCGGCGCGCAGTTCGGGAATGGAGCGGGCGATGAGCATTTGGAGATCTGGGTGAAAGAGGGGCCTTACCAGGCGTGCAATGCGTTGTCGGGAAAGCGGCCCTCTTTGACGGCCTGCACATAGGCTTCCATGGCGCCGCGCACGCTGCCGGTGTCCTGCATGAAGTTGTGCACGAACTTTGGCATCTTGCCCAGGTTCATGCCCAGCATGTCGTGCAACACCAGCACCTGGCCGGACGTGCCATTGCCCGCGCCAATGCCGATGGTGTGGCAGTGCGGCAGCTCGGCGGTGATTTCGGCGGCCAGCGGGGCGGGCACCATCTCCAGCACCAGCATGGCGGCGCCGGCGGCTTGCAGCTCCAGGGCCTCCCTGCGCAGGGTGCGGGCTGCGTCTTGTGTCTTGCCCTGCACGCGGTAGCCGCCCAGGGCGTGCACGGTTTGCGGCGTCAGCCCCAGGTGGGCGCACACGGGCACGCCGCGCTGCACCAGGAACTCCACCGTGGGCGCCGTCCAGCCGCCGCCTTCGAGCTTGACCATGTGCGCGCCCGCCTGCATCAGCGTGCAGGCGCTGCGCAGGGCCTGTTCGCGGGATTCATGGTAGGTGCCATAGGGCAGATCGGCCACCAGCCAGGCCGTGCCCTGCACCCGGTGCAGGCCGCGCGCCACGCTGGCCGTGTGGTAGGCCATGGTGTCCAGCGACACGCCCACGGTGCTAGGCAGGCCCTGGCAGACCATGCCGAGCGAGTCGCCCACCAAAATGCATTCGACGCCCGCCGCGTCGGCCACGGCGGCAAAGGTGGCGTCGTAGGCCGTGAGCATGGTGACTTTTTCGCCGGCTTCGCGCATCTGCGCCAGGCGCGGCAGGCTGACGGGCCGGCGCTGGGGCAGGGGCGACGCGGGTGGCAGCGTGCCGTAAGGGGTGGCTTGGGGGGTGGCCGGGAGCTGCGCAGGATCAGTCATGAAGGTCCCATGGGCAAAAAAGTGCCGCGAGTCTATGCCATGTCTATGCCATCGGGGCCTGTGGTGCCTGCGGTTTGACGCCGCAGCAAGCGCGTGTGGCCCGTCCGCAGCATGGTGCGGCAAGTTGCGTGCGCAACTATTAGGGTAAATATCTAGTTGCGCGCACAACCAAATTCTGTACATTCGCTGAGCCAGATCAATACCGCATGTATCTGCCCGGTGGTGGTTTTGGTGTCGTTGTTCCAGCTCAATCCATCCTGCTTGATTTCGAGGTTTTACATGCGCGCATTCCTGCTCACCACCCGCCGCCTTTTCGCCCTGGCCGTGCTCACCGCCTGCACGGCTGCGGCGGCCCAGACCTATCCTTCCAAGACCATCGAATGGGTGGTTCCCTACCCCGCGGGTGGCGGCACCGACGTGGTGGCGCGCACGCTGGCCGAGGCCATGGGCAAGTTGCTGGGCCAGCCCATCATCATCAACAACAAGCCCGGCGCGGCCACCAACATCGGGGCTGAATATGTGGCCCGGGCCAAGGCCGATGGCTATGTGCTGATGTCGGCCGACACCGCCACGCTGGCGGCCAACCCGTCGCTGTACACCAAGCTCGGCTACAGCGCCGAGAAGGACCTGGCCCCGGTGGGCCTCACGGTGCGGTTTCCGATGATCCTGGTGGTCAACCCGCAGGTGCCCGCCAAGACGCTGCCCGAGTTCTTGGCCTGGGCCAAGGCCCAGAACGCCGCCAATTACGCCTCGCCCGGCCCGGGCAGCCCGCACCACCTGGCTGCCGAGCTGTTCCGCGAGAAAACCGGCAACCACTTCACCCATGTGCCGTATCGCGGCGCGGCGCCTGCGGTGCAGGATGTGGTGGCCGGCCAGGTGCCCTTCATGTTCGTGGACACGGCCAGCGGATACCAGTTTGTGGCCGCCGGCAAGCTGCGCGCCATCGGCGTGGCCAGCCCCAAGCGGGTCAAGGGTTTCGAGGACATTCCTACGCTGCAGGAGCAGGGCCTCAAGGGCTTTGAGGCCTATGCCTGGCAAGGCCTGGTGGTGCCTGTGGGTACGCCCAAGGACGTGATTGCCAAGCTCAATGCGGCCTTGCTTGCCGCCATGGACAGCACGGCAGTCAAGGCGCGCCTGCAGACGCTGGGCCTGGAGTCCATTCCCAGCTCGCCCGAGCAGATGGCCCGCTATGGGGCCGATGAGCGCGCCAAGTGGGGCCAGGTCATCAAGGCCAGCGGCATCAAGCTGGACTGATCCCATGGCCCGGCCCGCCCGCTCCGCAGCCTCCCCGGCCGAACCCGCCGCCGACCCGGTGGGCGCGGGTGACCCGTTCGAGGTGCCGCTCAACCGCTCGTTTTCCTACCGGTTTCACCACCTGGGCAAGTTGTCCGACCCGGTGAGCCACCAGGCTTACCAGGAGGAGGCGGGGCTGTCGCTCAGCGATGGCCGCTGCCTCACCACCATCGGCACCTTCGAGCCGCTGTCGGTCAAGGACCTGGCGCGCCTGTCCAACCTCAACAAAAGCCAGGCCAGCCGCGCTGCCCAGGCGCTGGTGGACCGGGGGCTGGTGCTCAAGCAGGGCAGCGAGGCCGACGGGCGCGGCGTGGTGCTGATGCTTTCGCCAGAAGGCCGCGCGCGCTGGCAGGCCGCCAACCAGCTGGTGGTGCGGCGCAACCGCGAAATTTTTGGCTGCCTGAGCCCCCGCGAACTGGCCCAGCTGGGCAAGCTGCTCGACCGCCTGGTCGCGCACAACGAGCGCTGCTGATCGGCCGGCCGTTTTACTTTTTTGATGGATTGACGACTCACCATGCACCAGCCCACCACGCAAGCGCGCCCCTCTATCTATTACCCCTACCAGGTCCACGCCCCGTGGCTGGCATCGCAGCATCCGGCCCAGGGCCGCCACCCGGTGGTGATCGTCGGCTCGGGCCCCTCGGGCATGGTCACGGCACTCGAGCTGGCCCGCCACGGCGTGGCCAGCGTGGTGCTCGAATCGGAGCTGCAGGTCTCGCAGGGCAGCCGCGCCATCGTGTTCACGCGCCGTTCGCTGGAGATCCTGCAGCAGGTCGGCGTGGCCCAGCGCATGGTGGACAACGGCCTGCCCTGGCGCTTTGGCAACTCGTACTACCGGGGCCAGCGCGTGTTTCGCATGGAAGCGCCGCACGACGCGGACGACCGGTTTTTTCCCATGCTCAACATCCAGCAGCAGTACATGGAGGAATACCTCTTGGATGCCTGCCAGGCCGAGCCGCTGGTCGATTTCCGCTGGGGCAACAAGGTCACGCAGGTGGCGCAGGACGCCACCGGCGCCACGCTGGAGGTGGACACCCCCGAAGGGCCCTACCAGCTGCACGCCGATTGGGTGGTGGCTGCAGATGGCGGGCGTTCTGCGATCCGCGCCGCGTTCGACCTGCAGATGGAGGGCGCCTCGTACGAAGGCCGCTTCGTGATTGCCGACATCCGCATCGACCTGCCGCTGCCCACCGAGCGCCTGGCCTTCTTCGATCCCGATTGGAACCCCGGCAACACCGTGCTGATGCACCGCGAGCCGCATGGCATCTGGCGCGTGGACTACCAGCTGCCCGAGAACGAAACCCCCGAAGACGCGCTGCAGCCGGCCGCGCTGGCCACCCGCATCAATGCGCTGCTGGCGCAGATCGGCCACGGCGACCAGCCCTGGGAGATGGACTGGAGCTCGGTGTATTCGGCGCGCACGCTGACACTGCCCGACTACCGCCACGGCCGGGTGCTATTCACCGGCGACGCCGCCCACCTACTGCCGATTTTTGGCGTGCGCGGTGCCAACACCGCCTTCCAGGACGCGCAGTCGCTGGGCTGGCACCTGGCCTTTGCCGTCAAGGGCATCGCCAGCGATGCGCTGGTGGACAACTACAGCCGCGAACGCGTGGGCGCTGCCCGCGAGATCATCGAAGAGTCGGGCAAGAGCACGCGCTTCATGACGCCGCCCACGCGGGGTTTCAGGCTGCTGCGCGATGCCGTGCTGTCGCTGTCGCTGTCGCAAGAATTTGTGCGCCCGCTCTACCACTGGCGCACCTCGCGGCCGCACGAATACACGCAATCCATGCTCAACAGCCCCGGCGACGACAACGCCTTGTTCAAGGCCGGTCCGGCCCACGGCGCGCCGCCGCAAAACATCCGCCTGTCGGCCAACGACTATCTGCTCGACCACCTTGGTGGTGGCTTTGACCTGCTGTATTTCACCGAAGGCGCGGCCATGCCCGAGGCGCTGCAATCCGTGGTGAACGCCGCCCGTGCCAAGGGCGTGCCGCTGCGGGTGACCGCCGTGGGCGCCAGCGCCCCGGTGGCCGGTGCCGACCAGACCCTGGCCGATGCCGATGGCCATTTCCGCGCGCGCTACGGCGTGCCCGCCAGCGGCGCGGCCTACCTGCTGCGCCCCGACCAGCATGTGTGCGCCCGCTGGCTCACGCTGGATGCCACCCGCCTGCAGGCGGCCCTGAACCACGCATTGCCCCAGTAAGGAGACCGCACCGTGTCCACCGTTTTTTCGCCCACCTCCGCAACGGGTTCGACCTCGCTCGGCATCGCCGGGCTGGAGCAGGTCTATGACCAGCTCGCCACTGCCATCGACCAGGCCGACCCCGCCAAGGCCGAACTGTTCCTCGTCAAGCTCGCGCTGCTCAACGCCCAGGCGCTGGGCGATGCCGAGGCTTTTGGCCGCCATTTGCAGGCGGCCCTGCAAGACCTGTAATTCCCTTCAGGATTCGCCTTCCAACGCCCCAAGGAGACCGCCATGCTGGTTCAGAAAATTCACCACGTTGCCTACCGCTGCAAGGATGCCAAGCAAACCGTGGACTGGTACGTCAAGCACCTCGACATGAAGTTCGTGCTGGCCATTGCCGAAAACGAGGTGCCCTCGACCAAGGCCCCCGATCCCTACATGCATGTGTTCCTGGATGCCGGCAACGGCAATGTGCTGGCGTTTTTCGAGCTGCCCGCCCAGCCGCCCATGGACCGCGACCACAACACCCCGAGCTGGGTGCAGCACCTGGCGCTCAGTGTGGATTCGCTGGACACGCTGCTGGCCACCAAGGCCCGCCTGGAGGCCGCTGGCATCGAGGTGGTCGGCCCCACCGACCACACCATCTTCAAGAGCATCTACTTCTTCGACCCCAATGGCCACCGCCTGGAGCTGGCCTGCGACATCGGCACGCCCGAGATGTACGCCAAGCTCGATGCCGTGAAGTGGGAGATGCTGCAGGAGTGGAGCGAAACCCGCCGCGCTCCCAAGCACGCCGCCTGGATGCACGACGGCAGCATGGCGCAATGACGCACGGACGAATCGCATGATGCTTCTGAACGAAACCCACGATCCCCAACTGCGCAGCTGGGTGGCCTCTGCCAACGCGGCGGGCGCCGACTTTCCGATCCAGAACCTGCCGTTTGCGGTGTTTCGCCGCCAGGGCCGCACCGAGCCCTGGCGCGGCGGCGTGGCCATTGGCGACCAGATCATCGACCTGGCTGCGCTGGCCCGTGCCGGCGTGTTCTCGGGCGAGGCGGCGGTGGCCGTGCAGGCCGCAGCCAACGACAAGCTCAACGCCCTGATGGCCCTGGGCCACGGTGCCTGGAGCGCCCTGCGCCTGGCGCTGTCGCGCGCCCTGCGCGAAGGCGCGCCCGGGCAAGCCTCGCTGCAGGCCTGCCTGGTGCCCCAGGCCGAGGCCGAATACGACGTGCCCGCCCGCATTGGCGACTACACCGACTTCTACACCTCGGTGCACCACGCCACCAACATCGGCCGCCTGTTCCGCCCCGACAACCCGCTGATGCCCAACTACAAATGGGTGCCCATCGGCTACCACGGGCGCGCGTCCAGCATTGGCGTGTCGGGCCAGGCCTTTCACCGCCCCAAGGGCCAGACCCTGCCAGCGGGCGCGCAGACACCCTCGCTGGGGCCCAGCCAGCGCCTGGACATCGAGCTGGAACTGGGCATCTTCGTGGGCGATGGCAACGCCCAGGGCGACGCCGTGCCCATCACCGAGGCCGAGCAGCATGTGTTTGGCATCTGCCTGCTCAACGACTGGTCGGCCCGCGACCTCCAGGCCTGGGAATACCAGCCCCTGGGCCCGTTCCTGGCCAAGAACTTCGCCACCACCATTTCGCCGTGGATCGTGACGCTGGAGGCGCTGGCGCCGTACCGCGTGGCCTTTGCCCGCCCCGAGGGCGACCCCGCGCCGCTGCCTTACCTGGACAGCCCCGCCAACCGTGCGGGTGGCGCGTTCGACATCCAGCTGCAGGTGGGCCTGCGCACGCCGCGCATGGCCGCGGCCGGGCAGGGCGACGCCAGCATCTGCCGCACCAGCTACCGCCACGCCTACTGGACGGTGGCGCAAATGCTCGCGCACCACACCGTCAACGGCTGCAACCTGCAACCCGGCGACCTGCTGGGCAGCGGCACCCTGTCGGGCCCCACGCTGGACCAGGCGGGCGCGCTGATCGAGCTGACCGCCGGCGGCAAGAACCCGCTGCAGCTGCCCGGCGGCGAGCAGCGCACGTATCTTGAAGACGGCGACGCGGTGGTGCTGCGCGGCTGGTGCGAAAAGCCCGGTGCGGCGCGCATCGGCTTTGGTGAGTGCTGGGGCACCGTGCTGCCCGCGCGCTGAATCGGCGCGGGCAGCCCGCTGTGCGTGCCCTGTGCCCGCACCGGGACTGCGGGTGAAGCCCGCGCAACGGCGCTGCCCTGGCCAATGCCGCTATGCTCTGCGCCCATGACAAATGCTACCGACGATTTCAGCGACGCGGCAGTGGCCGCCCTGGCCCGCGCCGATGTGGCCCGGGCCCTTGAAGAAGACGTGGGCAGCGGCGACTTGACCGCTGGCCTGATCGACCCCCAGCGCCGCACCCGTGCGCGCATCCTGGCGCGCGAGGCTGCCGTGATCTGCGGTGCACCCTGGGCCGAGGCCGCCTTGCGCGCGCTCGACCCTTCCGTGCAGCTGACCTGGCATGTGGCCGAGGGCCAGCGTTGCGCTGCGGACCAGGTGGTGTTGGAGATCGAGGGCAATGCACGCGCGCTGCTCAGCGCCGAGCGCACGGCGCTCAATTTCCTGCAGCTGCTGTCCGCCGTGGCCACCAAAACCCGCACCTATGTGGATGTGGTGGCCGGCACCCGCGCGCGCATTGTGGACACCCGCAAAACCCTGCCCGGCCTGCGCCTGGCGCAAAAATACGCTGTGCGCGTGGGCGGCGGCACCAACCACCGCATCGGCCTGCACGACGCCGTGCTCATCAAAGAGAACCACATTGCCGCCGCCGGCGGCGTGACCGCCGTGCTGCGCGCCGCCCAGCAGGTGGCGGCGCAGGCAACCTTCATCGAGATCGAGGTGGAAACGCTGGCGCAGCTGACCGAGGCGCTGGATGCCGGAGCGAAGATGGTGCTGCTCGACAATATGCCGCTGCCCATGCTGCGCGAGGCCGTGCGCATCAACGCGGCGCATACGGGGGGTGGTGCCATCCTCGAAATCTCGGGCGGCGTCACGCTGGCGGGCCTGCGCGAGCTGGCCGAAACCGGCGTGGACCGCATCTCCATCGGCACCCTCACCAAAGACGTGAAGGCCACCGATTTCTCGATGCGCCTGCAGGAGCTGGCATGAACACCACCATCACCCTCAAGGAAGTCGATTACGAGCAGCCCACCGACGGCGCGGTGTGCAGTACCAAGCACGCCTGGGCCCGCGTGCCCGCCGAGCTGTCGCAGGACGAGCGCGCGCAGCTCAAGGACAAGATCCGCCGCCTGCTGAAAGAGAAGAACGCGGTCATGGTGTCGCACTATTACGTGCACCCCGACTTGCAGGATCTGGCCGAAGAAACCGGCGGCATCGTCAGCGACTCGCTGGAGATGGCCCGCTTTGGCCGTGACCACGCCGCGCAGACGCTGGTGGTGAGCGGCGTGCGCTTCATGGGCGAGACGGCCAAGATCCTCTCGCCCGAGAAAACCGTGCTCATGCCCGACCTCGATGCCACCTGCTCGCTGGATTTGGGCTGCCCCATCGACGACTTCAGCGCGTTTTGCGACGCCCACCCCGACCGCACCGTGGTGGTGTATGCCAACACCAGCGCCGCCGTCAAAGCCCGCGCCGACTGGCTGGTCACATCGAGCTGCGCGCTCGACATCGTGCGCGCCCTCAAAGACCAGGGGCAGAAAATTTTGTGGGCGCCCGACCGGCACCTGGGCGACTACATCCGCCGCGAAACCGGCGCCGACATGGTGATGTGGAACGGCGCCTGCATCGTGCACGACGAGTTCAAGGCGCTGGAGCTGGAGCTGCTCAAAAAAGAGCACCCCCTGGCCAAGGTGCTGGTGCACCCCGAAAGCCCCGCCGACGTGATCGCCCTGGCCGACGCCGTGGGCTCCACCTCGGGCATCCTGAACGCCGCGCGCAGCATGGACGCACGCGAGTTCATCGTGGCCACCGACAACGGCATGATGCACAAGCTGCGCACCCTGAACCCCGGCAAGGTGTTCATTGAGGCGCCCACCGCCGGCAACAGCGCCACCTGCAAAAGCTGCGCCCACTGCCCCTGGATGGCCATGAACGGCCTGGCCGGCGTGGCGCAGGTGCTGGAGACGGGCTGCAATGCCATCCACGTCGACCCGGCCCTGATCCCGCGCGCGCGCCTGCCCATCGACCGCATGCTGGCCTTCACCGCCGCGCTGAAAAACGGCCAGCCGGTGGCCGGCCTGGTGCCGAACATCGGCGCGGCCTGAGCGGGGTCAGGCGGGGACGACGGTTCAGGCCCGGGGCGGCGCCAGGTCGAGGGTGCAGCCGTCCCCCAGCGCTTCGCGCCACACCCGCACGCGGCTTGGCGGCGGTTGCATGCCCGACAGTTGCTGGGCGATGAAGGCGCACAGGTTCTCCAGCGTGGGCGCGCCCAGCCCCGGCACTTCATCGAGCAGGTGGTGGTCGAGCTGCTCGCGCACCACGGCGAGGTGCTGGCGCAGAAAACCCAGGTCGATCACCATGCCGTTGGCGGGATTGCGCGGGCCCTGCACCCACACCTCGGCGTGGTAGGTGTGGCCGTGCACGCGGCGGCTGCCTTCGGCCTCGATCTCGCGTTGCAGCGTGTGGGCGGCATCAAAGAAAAAACGCTGGCTGACGGTGAATTGCATGGTGGACGAACAAACAGGAACGGGGCTTATCGGTGGGCTTATCGGATGCCGGTGAGCTTGTGGGTCTGCAGGCTCAGGCGCCAGGCGGGGCGCTGTAGGCACAGATCGATGCACAGGGCGATGTGGCGGGCCTGGTCGGGCCCGTCCATGGGCTGCAGAAAGCGGTGCTGGAACTGGCCGGTGGCCTCCAGCACATCCAGGTCCAGCCCCGGCTGCGGCCACACCACTTTCAACTCCTGCCCCTGGCGCTGCACCCAGCCGGCGCCGGCCTTGGGACTCACGCACAGCCAGTCGATGCCTTGCGGGGCCGCCACGGTGCCGTTGGTCTCGACGGCGATGCGAAAGCCCTGCGCATGCAGGGCCGCGATCAGCGCGGCATCCACTTGCAGCAGCGGCTCGCCGCCCGTCAGCACCACCAGCCGGTGGTGTGCGTCGCCCGCAGGCCACAGGGCGGCAATCTGGCGCGCCAGGGCATCGGCGTCGGCAAACTTGCCGCCCAGGGTGCCGTCGGTGCCCACAAAGTCGGTATCGCAAAAGCGGCAGATGGCGTTGGCGCGGTCTTGTTCGCGGCCGCTCCAGAGGTTGCAGCCTGCAAAACGGCAGAACACGGCCGGGCTGCCCGCCTGGCCGCCTTCGCCTTGCAGGGTGTAGAAAATTTCCTTGACGGAGTAGGTCATTGCGTGCGGGTTGGAGCGACGAGCGGGGTGGGGGATTATCTTCGCTAGTGCCCGGCGCCGGTCAGATGCCCGTCTTTTGGCTGGCAGGCAATGCCTTGCAGCCGGGGCATTGGGCTACGGTGCCGCGCTTGCGGCGGCTGCTGTCATTCCTTTTTTAATAGCTGCTCGCGCAGATTCTGCAAGCCCTGGAGGCCCATTTGGTTCCAACCGCACTGATTGATTTTGCCAACCCGAACGACCCCGGTGCGCCGCGCCTGCGCCATGCCTTTGGCATGCCGCGCGCCGTGCTGGTGGCGCGCGAGCCGGCCCAGGTGCGCGCGGTGTTCGATGCTGTGCAGGCCGCCGCCGAGAGTGGTGCCTGGTGCATCGGCGCGCTGCGCTACGAGGCCGCGCCGGCCTTCGACGCCGCCGTGCAGACCCACCCCGCCGATGGCCCGCTGGCCTGGTTTGCCATCCACGACGCGGCGCTGCCCTGGCCCGCTGCCGAGCTGCCGCCCCAGGATGCGCCCACATTGCACTGGCACACCGTGCAGGGGCGCGCGCAGTTTGATGCGGCCCTGGCCGCCATCCACCAGGCCATCGCCCGGGGCGAGTATTACCAGGTCAATTACACGGCGCAGACGGTGGCCAGCGTGCAGGGCGGCGGGGCGCAACCCGCCCACGCCCTGTTTGCGGCCCTGCAGCGCGCGCAGCCGGGCGGTTATGCGGCCTGCTTCGACATGGGCGACGAGCAGGTGCTCAGCGTCTCGCCCGAGCTGTTTTTCGACTGGCACAGCGGGCCGGGCGGCGGCGCGGCCGGCCATATCCTCACCCGGCCCATGAAGGGCACGGCGCCGCGCGGCGCCACGCCCCAGCAGGATGCCGCCCATGCCGCCGCCCTGCGTGCCTCGCCCAAGGAGCGCGCCGAAAACGTGATGATCGTGGACCTGCTGCGCAACGACCTCTCGCGCATTGCCGAGCCCTTCAGCGTGCAGGTGCCCCGGCTTTTTCATACCGAAGCGCTGCCGGCCGTGTGGCAGATGACGTCCGATGTGCAGGCGCGCACCCGGCCCGGCACCCGGCTTGGCGACGTGTTTGGCGCGCTGTTTCCCTGCGGCTCGATCACCGGCGCGCCCAAGGTGCGTGCCATGCAGGCCATCCACGCGCTGGAGCCAGGCCCGCGCGGCATCTATTGCGGCGCCATCGGCGTGGTGCGGCCGGATGGCGCGGGCGGCATCCGCGCCACCTTCAACGTGCCGATTCGCACCGTGGTGCTGCGCGATGGCCAGGCACGCTGCGGCATTGGCAGCGGCATCACCTCGGGCGCCCAGGCCGGTGCCGAATGGAACGAATGGCGCCACAAGCGCGCCTTTGTCCTGCGCGCCAGCCAGCCCTTCGATCTGCTCGAAACCCTGGCGCTGCAAGCGGGCCAGTTCCGCCATCTGGCTGAACATCTGGCGCGGCTGCAAGGCACGGCCGCGCATTTCAACGTGCCGTTCGACGCTGCGGCCGTGCAGCACTGCCTGCAGGCGCTGGCCGCCAGCCACCCCGCTGGCGCATGGCGCGTGCGCCTGCTGCTGGACGGGCGCGGCCAGCCCCGCGCCGAAGCCTTTGCCCTGCAGCCCACGCCCGAGCCGGTGCGCCTGCAACTGGCCCACCGCCCGCTGGATGAAGCCCATGGCGAATTCGTGCGCTACAAGACCACGCGCCGCGCGCACTACGCAGCGTTTGCGCCCACCACGCCCGGTGTGTTCGACACCGTGCTTTACAACGAAGCCGGCGAGATCACCGAATGCACGTTTGGCAACATCGCCATGCTGCTGGACGGCCGCTGGGTCACGCCGCCACTGGCCTGCGGCCTGCTGCCCGGCGTGGGCCGCGCAGTGGCCCTGCGCGAGGGGCGCCTGACCGAGGCTGTGGTGCGCGTAGAGGATGTGCCGCGTGTGCAGGCCTGGGCGTTTGTTAACAGCCTGCGCGGCTGGTTGGCGGCTGAATTGGTGCCGTGATGTTTTGAGTATTTTTTGGCTCTGGCCCTTATTGGTAAAGCGCTAGAAGCTATGTTTTTGATAGTAATTTGCTGATCCAGCGGCTCGCCATTGCGATGGCATTGCCGCCCTTACCGGCCCTGCCAGGCCGCTTGTTGCGCCACAAACCCGTCGAAGGCGCGGAGCAGGGGCTCGAACCGGTCCGGGTCGGCTTCCAGTTGCGCCAGTGCCGCGCAGGTGGCCTCCAGGGTAGAGAGCTGGTGCGGCTGGCGCGCCGAGCGGATGCGGTAGCGCGAGGCCGGCAGTGCGCGCAGCGGCAGGCGCGGCAGCTGCTGCAGCAACGGGTTCAGGTGCAGCATCTTGCGGCTTTTGCGCCAGGTGCCGTCGAGCACCACCAGGCGCAGGCGCTCTGGCGTTGGCAGCCAGGCCGGGTCCAGCGGCGGCGGGGTGGCAATGCCCAGGGCGGCGTCTTGCGGGGCCTCGGGGTAGAGCAGCAGTGCGTGGCGCGGGGTGTGGGCTGCGTCCGTTGCTGCAAATGGCGCTGTCAGCAGCGGCTGCAGCGCGCTGGGGTCCAACTGTTCGCCCGTCACCATGCGGCTGTGCGGCAGGCTCAGGTGCAGCAGCCGGGCCGTGCCCTTGGCCTCGTGCAGCTCCAGCGGGTGCTGCAGGATCAGCACCTCGGTGCGGTGCGCCACCGGGGTGGCCCAGCGGCAGATGCAGGCGCTGGGCGGGCGCAGGCAGGCGGGGCAGCGCGGGCGACTGGCGCTGAGCGGTTTCACTATAAAAAAAGGAGCTGCTGGCGCTTGCTGGATAAGCGCTACAGCCCTGTTTTATTAAAAATTGGCGGTGATGGCTTACAGCCGCTCTTTGACGTAAGAGCCGCGGTCCATATCGACGATTTCCACGCTCAGCTGCACCATCACGCCGGCCGGCTTGGGCGAGAGGCGGCGCAGTACCTCGGCGATGCGCTCGGACAGGTCTTTTTTGGCCTCGGGCGTGCGGCCCGACAGCAGGCGCAGCTGGGCGTGCACAAAGGCGCGGTTGGCGGGGGAGGTGCCCACTTCAAAGCTGTCCACCAGCACGAAGCGGCTTTTGAGGTCGGCCTCGTCCAGCACTTCGGGGCTGCTGGTGACTGCCTGGTTCAGCTCGGTCAGGGCTTGCGCCTCGGGGAAGCCAGCAAGGTTTTGTGAGTATTCGACGATCAGGTGGGGCATGGTCTGCTTTCGGCGGTGGTGGTGATAAAGCGGGCGTTACAGAGCCTGGGTGGACACATGGTGGCGCAGTTCGGTCTGGCGGTTGTGGCCATCGACAAACACCAGCTGGGGCTTGTGTGTGGCCACCTGGTCTTCGGGCACTTGGGCAAATGCCGCAATGATGAGCAGGTCGCCCACGGCGGCGCGGCGGGCGGCCGAGCCGTTGACCGAGATCATGCCGCTGCCGCGCTGGCCCTTGATGGCGTAGGTGATGAAGCGCTCGCCGTTGTTGATGTTCCAGATGTGGACCTGTTCGTTTTCGGCCAGGTTGGCGGCATCGAGCAGGTCTTCGTCGATGGCGCAGGAGCCTTCGTAGTGCAGCTCGCAGTGCGTGGTGGTGGCGCGGTGGATCTTGGATTTGAGCAGGGTGCGGTACATGGCGGTGTGGGCGGTTGAGCGGGGGGGCTGTGTTCAGCGTTGCGCGACGGGCGGAACCAGGATGGTGGGCGCGGCGGGCGCAGCGAGCGCGGGGTAGTCGCGGCTGTAGTGCAGGCCGCGGCTTTCGCGGCGCAGCTGTGCGCTGCGCACGATGAGGTCGGCCACCTGCACCAGGTTGCGCAGCTCCAGCAGGTCGCGCGTGACGTGGAAGTTGGCGTAGAACTCTTGTATCTCGGCCTGCAGCAGCGCGATGCGGTGGGCCGCGCGTTCCAGTCGTTTGTTGGTGCGCACGATGCCCACGTAGTCCCACATGAAGCGGCGCAGCTCGTCCCAGTTGTGCGAGATGACCACTGACTCGTCGGCGTCGGTGACGCGGCTGTCGTCCCAGTGCGGCAGGGCCGGCACGGGCGTGCGCGGCGCGGCGGCGATGGCGTGGGCGGCGGCGCGGGCGAACACGATGCATTCGAGCAGCGAGTTGCTGGCCAGCCGGTTGGCCCCGTGCAGGCCGGTGTAGGCGGCTTCGCCCACGGCAAACAGGCCGGGCACATCGGTGCGGCCGGCCAGGTCGGTCAGCACGCCGCCGCAGGTGAAGTGGGCCGTGGGCACCACTGGAATGGGCTCTTTGGTGATGTCGATGCCCAGCGACGCGCAGTGCGCCAGGATGTTGGGGAAATGCTCCTGCAAAAACGCGGGGCTCTGGTGCGAGATGTCCAGGTGCACGCAGTCCAGCCCGTGCTTTTTCATCTCGAAGTCGATTGCGCGGGCGACCACATCGCGCGGGGCCAGTTCGGCGCGCGGGTCGTGGTCCAGCATGAAGCGCGTGCCGCCGGCGGAGGGCGGCAGCAGCAATTTGCCGCCTTCGCCGCGCACGGCCTCGCTGATGAGGAAGGACTTTTCGTGCGGGTGGTACAGCCCCGTGGGGTGAAACTGGATGAACTCCATGTTGCCCACGCGGCAGCCGGCGCGCCAGGCCGCGGCAATGCCGTCGCCGGTGGCGGTGTCTGGGTTGGTGGTGTACAGGTACACCTTGCCCGCGCCGCCCGTGGCCAAAATGGTTTGCGGCGCGTGGAAGGTGACGACCTCGTCGGTGGCATCGTCGAGCGCATACAGGCCCAGGCATTGCTGCGGGCCCGCCAGGCCCAGCTTGTGGCTGGTGATCACGTCCACCAGCGTGTGCTGCTCGAACAGCGTGATGCCGGGCGTGGCGCGCACCACCTCGATCAGTGTGCGCTGCACGGCGGCGCCGGTGGCGTCGGTCACATGGGCGATGCGGCGCGCGCTGTGGCCGCCTTCGCGCGTGAGGTGCAGTTGATCGCCCTCCAGCGAAAACGGCACGCCCAGCTGGCGCAGCCAGGCGATGGCGTCGGGGGCGTTTTCCACCACGAAGCGCGTGGCGGCCAGGTCGCACAGGCCGGCACCGGCCACCAGGGTGTCCTGGATGTGCGCGGCAAAGCTGTCGTCGTCGGCCAGCACGGCGGCAATGCCGCCCTGGGCCCAGGCGCTGGCGCCGTCTTGCAGCTGGCGTTTGGTGATGACGGCCACGCGGTGCGTGGGCGCCAGGTGCAGGGCCGCCGAGAGGCCGGCGAGGCCGCTGCCTACGATGAGAACGTCAAAGTCGTGGGATTGCATGGGGTTTTTCGTGGCCTGAGAAATGGGCGCCGCTCCATGCCAGAGCCACCGTGGAACTGGCTTTGCCAGGCCACCGGTGGCGTCCCCCTCCCGCGCCGCGAGAGAGGGGGGAAGCGGCGCAGCCGCTCAGGGGGGTGTCATGTCGGTACATAGGCCAGCCGGACGTAAATGGGGGCGAAGGCCTCGGCTTGGGTGATCTCGATCAGGGTCTCTTTGGCCAGCTCCAGCAGCGCGATGAAGGTCACCACCAGCACGGTGCTGCCATGGCGGGGGTCGAACAGCTCTTCAAACTCGACAAAGCGGCGCCC
This sequence comes from Acidovorax sp. JG5, assembly GCF_017939685.1. NCBI lineage: Bacteria > Pseudomonadati > Pseudomonadota > Betaproteobacteria > Burkholderiales > Comamonadaceae > Acidovorax > Acidovorax sp. JG5. The sequence goes on along the minus strand of NZ_JAGKSE010000003.1, from coordinate 177,233 downwards.
TTTGAGGGTTCTGAGCACCATGCTCATGTATTCACGCACGCTCAGCTCTTCGCGGGTGATCTTGTGGTGCTGCACGAGCCGGGCGCGCTTCAGGATGTCGTACCAGGCTTGCTGCAGATCGACCACATGCACATCCGGAAAGCGTGGCTGCAGGCTTTGCTCGATGTACACCTGCGCCTTCACAAAGTCGCGCCCATACTGCGGCAGCTGCGCCAGGCGCATGGCGGCCATTTTCATCTGCTCGTATTCAAGCAGGCGGCGCACCAGCTCGGCGCGCGGGTCTTCGGCTTCTTCGCTGCCTTCCTGCTTTTTGGGCGGCAGCAGCATGCGTGACTTGATCTCGATCAGCATGGCCGCCATCAGCAGGTATTCGGCGGCCAGCTCCAGGTTGCGGCTGCGGATCTCATCCACGTACACCAGATACTGGCGCGTGAGGCCGGCCATGGGGATGTCGAGGATGTTGAAGTTCTGCTTGCGGATCAGGTACAGCAGCAGATCGAGCGGGCCTTCAAAGGCTTCGAGGAAGACTTCAAGCGCGTCGGGCGGGATGTACAGGTCTTGCGGCAGCGCAAACAGCGGCTCGCCATACAGGCGGGCCAGCGCCACTTGGTCCACCACATCGGGCATGGCACCCGGGGCGATGGCAGTGGCCTCGGCAGGGCTTGCGCTGTGCATGGATTGCTATGCTATCAATAGCTGCTTGCGCTTGCTGGTAAAGCGCAAGAGGCCATTTTCATGCTCAATCAGCGTTGGTCTGATAGACGTAGGGCTTTTGCGGCACCTGGGCATCGCGGTATTCGCCCCAGATCTTGCGGTCCACCTGCTTGTCCCACAGCAGGGCGCGGCCCGCACGCTGCTGCGCATCCAGCTCGGGCCTTTGGGCTTTGAGCTGCTCGATGAACTGGGTGGCTTCGGACTGGTAGTCGGGACGGCGGAAAATGGACATGGACTGATAACCTCTCTTGCTTGATTTTACCGGGAGCCTTCCATGCCCTTTCATTTCAGTGCCCTGGCGCTTGCCGCGGCGGCCCTCAGTCTGGTCGCCCTTGCCGGATGCGACGCGCAGCGCATCAGCGAACTGCAGCCCGGTGTTTCCACCGAGGCCGACGTGCGCGACCGCTTTGGCGCCCCCGAAACCGTCTGGGACGACGCCGATGGCGCGCGCACCCTCGAATACAACCGCCAGCCCGCCGGCCAGATCAATTACATGATCACCGTGGGTGCCGATGGCAGGCTGGTGGCCGTGCGCCAGGTGCTCACGCCCGAGAACTTTGCCCGCATCACGCCCGGCACAGACATGGCGCTGGTGCGCCGCATCCTGGGCAAGCCGGCCAAGGTCACGCCCTACCGGCTCAGCGGCGAAACCCACCACGACTGGCGCTTTGCCGAGCCGCCCAACATCCCCAAGGTGTTCACCGTGGTGACCACGGACGGCGCCACGGTGCTGCGCACGCAGATCGGCCCCGACATGGACGCGCCCGAGAACAAGGGCGGGCGCTGAGATCGTGAAACCGTTTTGAGGGCGTCTGCAGGTTGACAACGGCGCGCATGGTTCGCAGCCGCGCCGCACCCAGCCGTTGGAGTCACACTGCTTTGGCGCTTGCGGTGGGGGGAACTATTCGCTCTCGCTCTTGCTTTCGTAGCGTTTGCGGCCTTGCGCCGCGTTCTGCTCGGCCATCCGGGCGCTGAAGCCCGAGCGCTCCATCAGCGAGCGCGGCTGCTGCTGCGCATCCACCACCCACAGCACGCCGCCGCGCTGGCCTACGGCCTTGAGGATCTGCTCCAGGCCTTCGAGGCCCGTGGTGTCGAGCGCGAACAGGTCGCGCGCGTTCAGCACCACTTCCGGGCCCTCGGGGCCGGCCTCCACGGCCTGCACGATGGGGTCGATCTTGGCGGCCGCGCCAAAAAACAGCGCGCCGTGCAGGTGCCAGGCCATGCGGGGGCGGGGCCCGGCTTCAACGGCCAGCCCCTGTGCGTCAGGGGTGAGCGTGGGCGCGCGCTCGGCGCGGAACAGCGCGCTCATGCGCCGCACAAACAGCACGCACGCCAGCCCCAGCCCCACTTCCACCGCCACCGTGAGGTCGAACACCACGGTGAGGAAGAACGTGCCCAGCATCAGCAGCCGGTAGTGGTTGCTGAAGTGCCTGAGGCGTGCAAACTCATGCCATTCGCCCATGTTCCAGGCGACATGCAACAGGATGCCGGCCAGCACCGCCAGCGGAATGTGCAGCGCCAGTGGCGCGGCCACCAGCACGATCACCGCCAGCGTGGCCGCATGCACCATGCCGGCAATGGGGCTGGTGGCGCCCGCGCGCAGGTTGGTCACGGTGCGGGCAATGGTGCCTGTGGCCGGCATGCCGCCGAAAAACGGCACCACGAAATTGGCCACGCCCTGGGCCATCAGCTCCTGGTTGGGGTCGTGCTTTTTGTGGTGCGGGTCGGTGGCCAGCTGGTCGGCCACGCGCGCGCACAGCAGCGACTCGATGGCGCCCAGCAGCGCAATCGTGACGGTGGGCGTGACCAGCAGGCGCACCGTGTCCCACGAGAAATCGGGCAGCGCAAACGCCGGCGGCTGTTGCGGAATACCGCCAAACTTGCTGCCGATGGTCTCCACCGGCATCTCCAGCCAGCGCGCCAGCACGGTGAGCGTGACCAGCGCCACCACGGGCGCCGGAATGCGCGCAAAGCGGCGCACGGTGTGGCCCTCGGCCACGCGCAGCACCGGCGAGCCCTGCACGAACAGCCGTGGCCACAAAAACAGCCCGCCCAGGCAGGCAGCGCCCAGCGCGAGCGCATGGGGGTTGTAACTGCCAAGGTGCAGGGCCAGCGTGTGCACCTGCGAGAAAAAGTTGCCCGGCATCTTGTCGATGGCCAGCCCCAGCCAGTCCTTGAGCTGTGACAGCCCGATCAGCACCGCGATGCCGTTGGTGAAACCGATGACGATGCTCACCGGCACAAAGCGCACCAGGCTGCCCAGCTTGAACATTCCGAGCAGGAACAGCAGCACCCCCGCGCAGGCCGTGGAGATCAGCAGGTTGGCCACGCCATAGCGTTCGACGATGCCGTACACGATGACGATGAAGGCCCCCGCAGGCCCGCCGATCTGCACGTTGGTGCCGCCCAGCAGAGCGATCAGGAAGCCGCCAATGATGGCCGTCCACAGCCCGGCTTCGGGCTTGAGGCCGCTGGCGATGGCAAAGGCCATGGCCAGCGGCAGCGCGACGATGCCCACCGTGACGCCCGCGCCCACATCGGCTAGCCAGCGGCTGCGGCTGTAGCCGCGCAGCGCGTCCAGCAGACGGGGGTGAAAGGCAAACGAGAAACGCATGGATGAAGTGGGTGCAGCTAAAAAGCGAGGGCCAGGGCCTGTGGCTCCAGTGTAGTGAGCCAGTGAGCATGCGCAACCGTGGCGACCGCATCCCGGTTAGCTGCTGTTCATTCTGTTGCTATTTATTTAATAGCTTATGGCGCTTTATAGATAGGCGCTGCAGGCCGATATGATTGAAAATCGTGCAGCGGGCGCCGTGGGCGCGGCGGTCAGCCGCCACGCCGTCTGGCGCGTTGCTTGCTAGCCTCCATTCCATGAATCCACCCATGCCTGACGCCTCCGCACCGCCATCCTCCCTGCGCCACGGCACGTTTGAAGATGTGCAGGCACTGTTTGCCGGCACGCTGTTTGTCGCCATGGCGCTCATGCTGTTCAACCAGGCCGGCCTGCTGGTGGGCGGCACGGCGGGCGTGGCGTTTTTGCTGCATTACGTGACGGGCATCTCGTTCGGCAAACTGTTTTTTGTGGTGAACCTGCCCTTTTACTGGTTCGCCTGGACGCGCATGGGGCGCGAGTTCACGATCAAGACTTTTGTCTGCGTGGCCCTGCTGTCGGTGCTGACCGAGCTGTTCCCGCATGTGATGCATGTGGACTACCTGAACCCGCTGTTCGCTTCGCTGCTCGGCGGGTTGCTGCTGGGCACGGGCTGCCTGTTCCTGGCGCGGCACCGCTCCAGCCTGGGCGGGGCCACGGTGGTGTCGCTGTACCTGCAAAGCCGCTACGGCATGCGTGCCGGCAAGGTGCAGATGATGATCGACGGCACCGTGGTGCTGCTGGCGCTGTTCATCGTGCCGGTGGAGCGCGTGGCGTATTCGGTGCTGGCGGTGCTGGTGATGAGCGGCTTCTTGTGGATCAGCCACCGGCCGGGGCGCTATACGGCAGAGTGATCGGGCGGGTTGTCGACGTCTGCGCCGGCCAACAAAAAAGGCCCCGAAGGGCCTTTGCGTGGGGGCGCACGCACGGCACCGTTCAGCGTACGCGCATGCCGGGTGTGGCGCCCGGCCAGGGGTTGAGCACGTAGATGCCGGGGTTGGCCTTCTCGTCGCCATGGCTGGCGGCCAGCACCATGCCTTCGCTCACGCCAAACTTCATCTTGCGCGGCGCCAGGTTGGCCACCATCACGGTGTGCTTGCCGATCAGGTCGGCGGGCTGGTAGGCGCTGGCGATGCCGCTGAACACGTTGCGGGTGATGGGATTCCCCTGCGTGTCCGTGCCCTCGCCCACATCCAGCGTCAGGCGCAGCAGCTTGGTCGAGCCCTCCACGGCCTCGCAGTTGACGATCAGCGCGATGCGCAGGTCGATCTTGGTGAAGTCGTCGATGGTGATGGTGGGGGCCAGTTCCTCGCCGCCGGGTGCTACGCTTTCTGTAGCTGCTTGCGCAGGTGCTGCCTGCGCTGGGGCCTCAAACAATGCTTCAAGCTGTTTGGCATCCACGCGCTGCATCAGGTGCTTGTATTCGCCGATCACATGGCCCTTGCCGAGCATGGTGGTGGCGTCGGCGAAGGTGAATGACTGCACTTTCAGGAAAGCCTCGACCTGCGCGGCGAGCGCTGGCAGCACGGGCTTGAGCAGGATGGTGAGCAGGCGAAAGGCCTCGATGCAGGTGGTGCACACGTCTTGCAGGCGGCCTTCCATGCCGTCCTGCTTGGCCAGCTCCCAGGGCTTGTTCTGGTCCACGTAGGCGTTCACGCGGTCGGTCAGCAGCATGGTTTCGCGCAGGGCCTTGCCGTATTCGCGTTCGGCCAGCAGCTCGATGATGGACGGCGCCACGGTGCGCAGGTGGTCCAGCAACGCGTCGCCGTCGGCCGACACCTCGCCGAGCTGGCCGCCAAAGCGCTTGGCGATAAAGCCGGCCGCGCGCGAGGCTATGTTGATGTACTTGCCGATCAGGTCGCTGTTGACGCGGGCCATGAAGTCGTCGGCGTTGAAGTCGATGTCCTCGTTACGGCTGCTCAGCTTGGTAGCCAGGTAGTAGCGCAGCCACTCGGCGTTCATGCCCAGGCCCAGGTACTTGAGCGGGTCCAGGCCCGTGCCCCGGCTCTTGCTCATCTTCTCGCCGTTGTTCACCGTCAAAAAGCCGTGCACGAACACCGAGTCGGGCACCTTGCGGCCGCTGAATTTCAGCGTGGCCGGCCAGAACAGGGTGTGGAAGGTGACGATGTCCTTGCCGATGAAGTGGTACTGCTCCAGCGCCGGGTCGGCCATGTAGGCGTCGTAATCTTCGCCGCGCTTTTCGAGCAGGTTCTTCAGCGAGGCCAGGTAGCCGATGGGCGCGTCGAGCCACACATAAAAGTATTTGCCTGGCGCATCAGGAATTTCGATGCCGAAGTAGGGCGCATCGCGCGAGATGTCCCAGTCGCCCAGGCCTTCGCTGGTCGTGCCGTCGGGGTTGGTGCGCACGCTGAACCATTCGCGCACCTTGTTGGCCACCTCGGGCTGCAGGCGGCCGTTTTGCGTCCAGTCTTCCAAAAATGCCACGCAGCGCGGGTCCGACAGCTTGAAGAAGAAATGCTCGGAGCTTTTGAGCACCGGCTTGGCGCCCGACAGCGCCGAGTAGGGGTTGATGAGGTCGGTGGGTGCATACACGGCGCCGCAGACCTCGCAGTTGTCGCCGTACTGGTCCTTGGCATGGCACTTGGGGCATTCGCCTTTGATGAAGCGATCCGGCAGGAACATGGCCTTCTCGGGGTCGAAGAACTGCTCGATGGTGCGCGTCTCGATCAGGCCGTTGGCCTTGAGGTCGCGGTAGATGTCTTGCGCCAGCTGGTGGTTTTCTGGCGCGTCGGTGCTGTGCCAGTTGTCGAATTTGATGTGAAAGCCGTCGAGGTACTGCTTGCGCCCGGCGGCGATGTCGGCCACGAACTGCTGGGGCGTTTTGCCGGCTTTTTCGGCGGCGATCATGATGGGCGCGCCGTGCGTGTCGTCGGCACCGACAAAATTCACCGCGTTGCCCAGCAGCCGCTGCGTGCGCACCCAGATGTCGGCCTGGATGTATTCCATGATGTGGCCGATGTGGAAGTTGCCATTGGCATACGGCAGGGCGGTGGTGACAAAAAGTTTGCGTGCGGACGGCATGAAAGCGACTTTCTTGGGCGGAACCCGCGATTTTAGGCGCTGCGGGGCCGCTTTTGCCGGCGCTGCGTCAGCGGTCTCAGCCTCAGGGCTTGGCAAGCAGCAGGGCGGCCAGGGCGTCGTCCTGCACGAGGGTGATGCCGTGGTCGCGCGCATACAGCCGGGCGTTGTCGCTGAGGCTGCCCTGGGCCAGCACATACAAGCCCGTGGCCGCCCCGCGCTGGTTCATGGCGGCGCGCAGCTCGCGCAGCGGCTCCACGCCATGGGTGGCGGCTTTCCAGCGGCGGGCGCTGGCCAGTGTGGTGCTGCCGCTCCGGGTCAGGCAGAAATCGGCGGCACCGTTGCCAGGAATGCGTTCTACGGTGTAGCCCGCGTGCGTCCAGGCGGCTGCCAGCGTGTTGGCAAAGTCACGCCAGGGCATGGTGGTCGCAGCGCCGAGCATCTCGATCACTTTGGCGGAATTGGGTGCGCGCAGCTGCCTCCAGGCGGCCATGCAGCCCACCACGAAGATGGGGAAACCGGCCAGCGCACCGACCACGAAATATTCCTTGGGCAGCAGCGCGCCCGATGCCAGCGTGATGAGGGCCACCACCACAAAGCTGATCCACCACGGCGAGCGCAGCAGCACGGCAAACAGGGATTTCTCGGCCATCTTGAATTTCACGGGGGTCCTTTTCGTTCGGGGCGGCGGCGGTTGCGCCAGGAGGCAAAGCGTGCGCATTGTCCTTCAGACACCGGGGGAACAGCGCTTGGATAGACTACCGGCCCCACAGGAGTTATTTGAATGTCAGTCACCGAACAGGGCCTCTTGGCCGCACTTTCCAGCGTGCTGGACCCCCATACCGGCCAGGATTTCGTCAGCACCCGCGCGCTGCGCAATGTGCAGATCACTGGCGGCGACGTGGCCTTTGATGTGGAGCTGGGCTACCCTGCCAAGAGCCTGGTGCCCGAGCTGCGCCGCAGCCTGGTGGCCGCCGCCAAGGGCGTTGCCGGGGTGGAGAACGTGTCGGTCAACATCACCACCAAGGTGGTGGCGCATGCCGTGCAGCGCGGCGTGCAATTGCTGCCGCAGGTCAAGAACATCATCGCCGTGGCCTCGGGCAAGGGCGGCGTGGGCAAAAGCACCACCGCCGCCAACCTGGCGCTGGCGCTGGCCGCCGAGGGCGCCAGCGTGGGCGTGCTGGACGCCGACATCTACGGCCCCAGCCAGCCCATGATGCTGGGCATCAACCGCCGCCCCGAAAGCGAAGACGGCAAGACCATGGAGCCGCTCGAAAACTATGGCGTGCAGGTCATGTCCATCGGCTTTTTGGTGGACCAGGACGAAGCCATGATCTGGCGCGGCCCCATGGCCACCCAGGCGCTGGAGCAGCTGCTGCGCCAGACCAACTGGAAAGACCTGGACTACCTCATCATCGACATGCCGCCCGGCACCGGCGACATCCAGCTCACGCTCTCCCAGCGCGTGCCCATGACCGGCGCGGTGATCGTGACCACCCCGCAAGACATCGCCCTGCTGGATGCCAAAAAGGGCATCAAGATGTTCGAAAAGGTGGGCGTGCCCATCCTGGGCATCGTCGAGAACATGGCCGCCCACGTGTGCAGCAACTGTGGCCATGTGGAGCACATCTTTGGCGCCGACGGCGGCAAGAAGATGGCGGCCGAATACGGCATGGACTACCTGGGCGCGCTGCCGCTGAACATGAGCATCCGCCTGCAGGCCGACAGCGGCAAGCCCACCGTGGTGGCTGACCCCGATGGCGAGGTCGCCCAGATTTACAAGAAGGTGGCGCGCGATGTGGCGGTGAAGATCGCCCAGCAGGCCAAGGATTTTTCCAGCAAGTTTCCCACCATCTCGGTCAGCAAGAACACTTGATGCGATAGGGCCCGCGCCCGGCGGCGCGGGCTGTCCTGGGCGGTGGGACTGCGGCATTGACGCCATAGCGGGCAACGGCCACACTGCCTGCGCTTGATCTCTTCCTGTATGACGGCCCGATGAAAACCACCCCGCCAACCGCCGCCGTGCCCCTGGGCACACCGGACGACATGCGCGAGCGCATCCGCCGCAAAAGCCGCCTCAAGGGCCGCCAGCCCGAAGACGCTGCCATGGCCGATGTGGCGCGGCTGCTGGGCCCGCGCCCGGCCACCGGCTTTTGGCGCGACCTGCTCATTGAATACCTGCACCGCCTGAACGACCGCTTCGGCGTGCTGCACGACCGGCACCTGGTGGCGCTGGCCAAGCAGATGAACCTGCCCATGGCCGAGGTGTATGAGGTGGCCAGCTTCTACCACCACTTTGAGATCGTGCGCGGCGAGGATGCCCAGGCGCCCCGTCTGGTGCTGCGGGTGTGCGACAGCCTGAGCTGCAGCATCGCGGGCGCCCGCGAGCTGCTGGCCGCGCTGCCCGAGCGCCTGCTTGCGGCCGGGCAGGGCGACGTGCAGGTGGTGGCCGTGCCCTGCGTGGGCCGCTGCGAGCAGGCGCCGGTGGCCGCGGTGCACCAGTGCCCGGTGCCGCACGCTACCGTGGATGCGGTGTTGGAAGCGGTCAGTTTGAAGCCAAATCGGGCTCTGGCGCTTCATCCACCAGCGCTGGCAGCTATCAATTTTGATATTGCAGCGCTGGCCGAGCAAAGCGTGCCTGCGCAGCCGGACTCCGTCAGTCCTGCCCACACCGACCTGGCCACCTATCGCGCCCACGGTGGCTACCAGCTGGCCGCCGCGCTGGTCAACGGCGAGCGGGATGCCGAGGCCGTGCTTGCGGCCATGGAGGATTCGGGCCTGCGCGGCCTGGGGGGCGCGGGCTTTCCGGCGGGACGCAAGTGGCGCATTGTTCGGGACCAACCCGCGCCACGCCTGATGGCGGTCAATATCGACGAAGGCGAGCCCGGCACGTTCAAAGATCGCACGTATCTGGAGCGCGACCCGCACCGCTTTCTGGAAGGCGTGCTCATCGCCGCCCAGGTGGTGGGCACCGAGGCGGCCTACATCTACCTGCGCGACGAATACCACGGCTGCCGTGCGCTGCTGCAAAAGGCGCTGGACGACCTGCATGCCCAGCCCCCATGCCCCCTGCCGCACATCGAGCTGCGCCGGGGCGCGGGCGCCTACATCTGCGGCGAAGAGTCGGCCATGATCGAGAGCATCGAGGGCAAGCGGGGCGAGCCGCGCATGCGCCCGCCTTACATCGCCCAGGTGGGCCTGTTCGGCCGGCCCACGCTGGAGCACAACTTCGAGACGCTGTACTGGGTGCGCGACATTGTGGAGCGCGGGCCCGCGTGGTTCGCCAGCTTTGGCCGCCACGGCCGCAAGGGGCTGCGGTCTTTCAGCGTGAGCGGCCGCGTGAAGCACCCGGGCGTCAAGCTCGCGCCCGCGGGCATCACGGTGCAGGAGCTCATCGACGAATACTGCGGCGGCATGCTGGACGGCCACCAGCTCTATGCCTACCTGCCCGGTGGTGCGTCGGGTGGCATCCTGCCCGCGAGCCTGAGCCACATCCAGCTCGACTTCGACACGCTGCAGCCCTACGGCTGCTTCATCGGCTCGGCCGCCGTCATCGTGCTCAGCCAGCACGATAGTGCGCGCGATGCGGCGCTGAACGTGATGCGCTTTTTTGAACACGAAAGCTGCGGCCAGTGCACGCCCTGCCGCGTGGGCACGGCCAAGGCGGCCACGCTGATGCAAGCGCCGCAATGGGATGAAGAACTGCTCGACGACCTGGCGCAGGTGATGGCCGACGCGTCCATCTGCGGCCTGGGCCAGGCCGCGCCCAACCCCATCCGCTGCATCCACAAATACTTTGCGCACGAAGTGGGCGAGGGCCCCTGGCCGGGCGACCTGCCCAAGCCGCGCAACAGCCCGCTGGCCGAGCAACTGCCGAAGGGAGCCCAGCCATGAGCGCGTTGCAACCAACCTGCGGCGTGGCCTTCGAGCTGGACGGCCAGCCCGTCACCGCCCACCCTGACGAAACCATCCTGAAAGCTGCGCAACGCCACGGGGTGGAGATTCCGCACCTTTGCTACACCGACGGCCTTCGCCCCGACGGCAACTGCCGCGCCTGCGTGGTCGAGATCGCTGGCGAGCGCACGCTGGCCCCCAGCTGCTGCCGCGCGCCCACCGAAGGCATGAAGGTGCAGGCCGCCAGCCCGCGTGCACGCAAAAGCCAGCAGATGGTGCTGGAGATGCTGCTGTCGGACATGCCGGATGTGGGCTACCGGTGGAACGATGACAAATCAGATACTCCTGAATTGATAGCTTGTGGCGCTTATCCATCAAGCGCTACAGGCCAATTTGATTCAAAAACTGCTGAAACGGTGGGCCAACACGGCGAACTGAGCCAATGGGCGGATCGCCTGGGTGTGGCCGTGCGTCCGGCCCTCCAAGCCCTGCGCCGCGAGCAGCCCGCGCCTGACCTGAGCCACCCCGCGATGGCGGTGAACCTGGACGCCTGCATCCAGTGCAACCGCTGCGTGCGCGCCTGCCGCGAGGAACAGGTGAACGACGTGATCGGCTACGCGCTGCGCGGGGCCGACAGCAAGATCGTCTTCGACCTCGACGACCCCATGGCGGCCAGCACCTGCGTGGCCTGCGGCGAATGCGTGCAGGCCTGCCCCACGGGCGCGCTCAGCCCCAAGACGCACATCGGCTCGCAAAAGGTGGACCGCAAGGTGGATTCGGTCTGCCCGTTTTGCGGCGTGGGCTGCCTCATCACCTACAACGTGCGCGATGAAAAAATCATCAGCGTCGAAGGCCGCGACGGCCCGGCCAACCACGGCCGCCTGTGCGTGAAAGGGCGCTTCGGCTTTGACTACGCCCACCACCCCGACCGCCTCACGGTGCCGCTGATCCGCAAGCCCGGTGTGCCGAAAGAGGTGATGCTCTACGGCGCCGATTGGCGCACGGCGTTCCGCGAGGCGACCTGGGACGAAGCGCTCGACCTCGCGGCGGGCACGCTCAAAAGCCTGCGCGACACCCACGGCCCCAAGGCGCTGGCGGGCTTCGGCTCGGCCAAGGGCAGCAACGAGGAGGCCTACCTGTTCCAGAAGCTGGTGCGCACCGGCTTTGGCAGCAACAACGTGGATCACTGCACGCGGCTGTGCCATGCGTCCAGCGTGGCCGCGCTGCTTGAAGGCGTGGGCTCGGGCGCGGTGAGCAACCCGGTCCATGACGTGGAGCATGCCGAGCTGATCTTCGTGATCGGATCCAACCCCACGGCCAACCACCCGGTGGCGGCGACCTGGATGAAGAACGCTGCCAAGCGCGGCGCCAAAATCGTGCTGGCCGACCCGCGCGTGACCGACATCGGCCGCCACGCCTGGCGCACCCTGCAGTTCAAGGCCGACACCGACGTGGCCATGCTCAACGCGCTGATCCATACGGTGATTGACGAAGGCCTGGTGGATGAAGCCTTCATCAAGGATCGCGCCAACAACTTCGAGGCCCTCAAGGCCAACGTGATGGGCTGCAGCCCCGAGGCCATGGCGCCGGTGTGCGGCATCCCGGCCGAGACGCTGCGCGAGGTGGCGCGGGCGTTTGCCACCGCCAAGTCCTCCATGATCCTCTGGGGCATGGGCGTGAGCCAGCATGTGCACGGCACCGACAACGCGCGCTGCCTGATCGCGCTGTGCGCCGTCACCGGCCAGATCGGCAAGCCCGGCTCGGGCCTGCACCCGCTGCGCGGCCAGAACAATGTGCAGGGCGCGAGCGATGCGGGCCTGATCCCCATGATGTTCCCTAACTACCAGCGTGTGGATAACGCCGGGGCACATGCGTGGTTTGAAGACTTCTGGGGCACCCAGCTCGATGAAGCGCCGGGCTACACGGTCGTCGAGATCATGCACAAGGCCCTGGCGCCTGACACCGACCCGCACAAGGTGCGCGGCATGTACATCATGGGCGAGAACCCCGCCATGAGCGACCCCGACCTGAACCACGCGCGCCACGCGCTGGCCAGCCTGCAGCACCTGGTGGTGCAGGACATCTTTTTGACCGAGACCGCCTGGCTGGCCGACGTGGTGCTGCCCGCCAGCGCCTGGCCCGAGAAGACCGGCACCGCCAGCAACACCGACCGCATGGTGCAGATGGGCCGCCGTGCCTTGAACCCGCCGGGTGATGCACGGCCGGATTTGTGGATCATTCAGCAGATCGCCCGGCGCATGGGCCTGGACTGGAACTATGCGGGCGAGGAATCGGGCGTGGCCGCCGTGTACGAAGAAATGCGCCAGGCCATGCACGCCAGCATTGAGGGCATCACCTGGGACCGGCTGGAGCGCGACTCCAGCGTGACCTACCCGTGCCTCACGGCCGACGACCCCGGCCAGCCCATCGTCTTCATCGAGAACTTCCCGACGCCCACGGGCCGCCTGCAACTGGTACCCGCCAGCGTGATCCCGGCCGCCGAGAAGCCCGACGCTGACTACCCGCTGGTGCTCATCACTGGCCGCCAGCTGGAGCACTGGCACACCGGCAGCATGACGCGGCGCAGCACCGTGCTGGACGCCATCGAGCCCATGGCCACCGCATCGCTGCATGGCGATGAACTCGCCCGGCTGGGCGTGGCGCCCGGCGCGCTGGTGGGCATCCGTTCACGGCGGGGCATGCTGCAGGTGCGCGTGCGCCGCGACGACGGCACGCCGCGCGGCACGGTGTTCATGCCGTTTGCGTATGTGGAGGCGGCAGCCAATCTGCTCACCAATGCTGCGCTGGACCCCTTTGGAAAGATCCCGGAGTTCAAGTACTGCGCGGTGGCGGTGGATGTGTTGCAGGGCACCGGCAGCGAAATCGTCTGACGCGCCGTGTATCCGCACGCGGGTTGCGGGGCTTTGCGGGCATTGCTGTCTGAGGGGGCTGCGCCGGGGTAAAGTCTGCGCCCATGACTGAGCGCCCCTACACCGACGTTGCCGTGATCATGCGGTGTGAGCACATCGACAACCGCTGGCAGCCCTGGCGGTGGTCGCTGGCCGAGGTGGTGATCCACGAGCCCGCCTTTGGCTCCGAACCTCGCCTGCTGATCCAAGACGAGCGAGAGCAGCGCTGGCTGTTCCCCGGCTTTCGCGTGGAGCTGTTCCGCGACGATGCCGAGGGCTACCACCTGAACCTCACTTCGCCAGCCCCCTGCTGGTTTGTGATGTGGCGCCGCGATGACGACACCGGCACGGGCGAAGTCCCGCTGGCCCGTCCCGTGGCGGTGAGCCTGAGCTACCACGACGCGGGCCGCTGGCTGGACGCGCAGGAATCCGTGGAGCAGGTGCCTGCTGCGCCCGAAGTGGTGGAGGCGCTGCGCGCCTTTGTTGACGAGCACTACCAGCCCGAGCCCAAGCGCCGCAAGCGTCCAGAGAGCTTTCGCACGTTGCAAGACCGCTTTGGCAACCCGGCCTCGGTGTCCACCGAGAAGCTCCGTGGCGGGGGAGGAGGGGGTGGCCATGGCTGACGGATTCCTCAGCCGCTGGTCGCGCCGCAAGCAGGACGTGCTGGCGGGCAATCCCGTGCAAGACCCGCCCCCGCCCGCCCCCCAGGTGGCAACCCCAGCGCCAGCGGCGGCGGCCGCTGTGGCAGCGCCAGCCACACCTGCATCCCCCGTCGCCGAGGTGCCACCGCCGCCCACGCTGGCTGACGCTGAGGCCCTCACGCCCGCGTCCGACTTCAAACCGTTCGTGGCCCGTGCCGTGTCGCCCGAGGTGCGCAACCTGGCCATGAAAAAGCTGTTTGCCGATCCGCACTTCAATGTGATGGATGGTTTGGACATCTACATCGGCGACTACACCCAGCCCGACCCGCTGCCCGCAGGCATGCTGCGAAAGATGGCCAGCGCGCATGCGCTGGGCTTTTTTGACCAAGAGAAAAAAGCCACGTTAGCTGCGCAGAGTCTGCAGGGCGATTTGGTGCCGGATGCGGCCCCCGAGGCACCAATATCCCCGTCGGCCAGTCAGCCTCGGGATGATGCGGAGGCGCAAAGCCCCGCAGACGTGGCACAGTCCCGGGTATGCAACGCTGTTCCTAGCGTTCCCTCTAGCGAGCCTGAGGTGCACCCACGCTCTGCCCAGGATGCGGTGGTCACGCCAGCCAGCCATACCGACAATGACCACGACGCTCATCTGCGACTGCAACCAGACGATGCCCCTCAACGCCAAAGCGTTGGGCGAGGCACTGCATGAAGACCTGACCCTTCACTCCACCCTGTGTCGGCGCGACGCGGGGGCGTTCCAAAAAGCCATCCAGTCGGGCGACGACGTGGTGGTGGCCTGCACCCAGGAGCAGCGCCTGTTTGGCGACCTGGGCCAGCAGACCGAAGGCGCGGTGTCGCCCATCCGGTTTGTGAACATCCGCGAAACCGGTGGCTGGAGCCGCGATGCCGCCAAGGCCAGCCCCAAGATCGCCGCGCTGCTGGCGGCCGCCCGGCTGCCCGACCCGCCGCCCGTGCCCACGGTCACCTACAAGAGCACCGGCCGCTTGCTCATCATCGGCCCGCTCGATCAGGCCGAGCAGGCGGCCGCCCTGGTATCGGACGTGCTGGATGTGACGCTGTTCGCCCAAGGCCCTGGCAACGCCGGTGGCGCGCAGGCGCGGCGCTTTCCGGTGCTGGGCGGTCGCATTACGGGTCTCACCGGTTGGTTGGGCGCGTTTGAGCTGCAATGGGCGGCGGACAACCCGATTGATCTGGACCTTTGCACGCGCTGCAACGCCTGCGTGGCCGCCTGCCCCGAAAACGCCATTGGCCTCGACTACCAGATCGACATGGCCGCCTGCCAATCGCACCGCGCCTGCGTGAAGGTCTGCCAGGTGGCCGGTGCCATCGACTTCACCCGCGACGCCATCGCACAGACCGAGCGCTTCGACCTGGTGCTGGACCTGCGCTCCCCGACGGCGACGCCTACTTTCTTGCAGCACGCGCTGCCGCAGGGCTACCTGCGCTGGGACGGGCGCGACCTGGGCACGCTGCTCAAGTTGCGCGAGCTGGTGGGCGAGTTCGAGAAACCCAAGTTTTTTGTCTACAAACAAAAACTCTGCGCCCACAGCCGCAACGAAACCGTGGGCTGCAACGCCTGCGTGGACATCTGTTCGGCCGAGGCCATTGCCAGCGACAAGAGCCGCCAGCAAATCAAGGTGAACCCCAACCTGTGTGTGGGCTGCGGCGCTTGCACCACGGTGTGCCCCACGGGTGCGCTGACCTATGCCTACCCCAGCGCGACAGAGCAGGGCACCAAGCTCAAGACCCTGTTGTCCACCTACACCGCAGCAGGCGGCAAGGACGCCGTGCTGCTGCTGCACAGCCAGGAGCGCGGCCAGGCACTGGTGGAAGAGCTGGGCCGCGCCGCGCAGCTCAAACTGGCGCAGGGCGTGCCTGCCAACGTGATCCCGGTGGCGCTGTGGCACACGGCCAGCACCGGGGTGGACTTGTGGCTGAGCGCCATTGCCTACGGTGCCTCGACGGTGGTGGTGCTGGCGACGTACGAAGAGGCGCCGCAGTACCTCGACGGCCTGCAGGCGCAGATGGATGTGGCGCAAGCCATCTTGCGGGGCCTGGGCTACACCGGCACGCATGTGCAACTGCTGCGCGCTGCGCACCCCACCGAGCTGGATGCCGCCTTGCAGGCCCTGGGCCAGACCCGTCAGAAGACCCCGACCGTGGCCGCACGCTTTGCCGTGGCGCAGGAAAAACGCAGCACGCTGGAGATGGCGCTCGACCACCTCATCGAGCAGGCCCCGATGCCCGTGGCCGAGCGGCCCCAGGCCATTGTCTTGCCCGCAGTGGGGTCGCCCCTGGGCACCATTGAGGTCAACAAAGACCGCTGCACCCTGTGCCTGAGCTGCGTGAGCGCCTGCCCGGCGAGTGCGCTGCAGGACAACCCGCAGCTGCCGCAGCTGCGCTTCATCGAAAAGAACTGCGTGCAGTGTGGCCTGTGCGCCACCACTTGCCCAGAGAACGCCATCACCCTGCAGCCGCGCCTGCTGCTGGCGCCCGAGCGTGCGCAATTGCGTGTGCTCAACGAAGCCAAGCCGTGGGCCTGTGTGCGCTGCAGCAAGCCGTTTGGCACCGTGAAGGCCATCGAGGCTATGTTGGGCAAGTTGTCGGGCCACCCCATGTTCCAGGGCGAGGCGCTGGAGCGGCTGAAGATGTGCAGCGACTGCCGTGTGATCGACCTGTATTCCTCCCAAAGCGAAACGAAAGTGACCGACCTGTGAGCGCCCCATCCACTTTGACCCCCCTGGGCGGCAGCTCTGCGCTCGACGAGGAAACCGCACGCGCCGAGCTGTATGGCCTGCTGTCGCAGCTGTATTACGCCGCGCCCAGCGCCGATCTGTTGTCTGCCCTGCGGGTGGCCGTGACCGAGGCGCCCGCCGATGGTGCCTTTTTGCAAGAGCCCTGGCAGGTGCTGGTGGGCGCGGCCCGTGAACTGAGCGACGGCGTGATTGCGCAAGAGTTCGACCGCCTCTTTGGCGGCGTGGGCAAGCCGGAGGTGTTTTTGTACGGCTCGCATTACCTGAGCGGTTTCCTCAATGAGAAGCCGCTCGCCCGCCTGCGCACCGACCTGGATAGGCTGGGGTTGGCACGCGACGAGGCCATGTCCGAGACCGAGGACCACGTCGCCTACTTGTGCGAAGTGATGCGCTACCTGATCGCGGGTGATGACGTCGCTGTCTGTAACCTGACGGCGCAGCGCGATTTTTTTGCAACGCATCTACAGCCCTGGGTATTGCTGTTGTGTGATGCCCTTGCGGCTCAGCCGCAGGCCCGGTTTTATGCCGCTGTGGCCCAGTTTACGCGGGCTTTTGTGTCGGTAGAAACCCAGGGCTTCGACATGATGGAGTGAGCCTGTGGGTCAGCATTAACCCTGATCCGCGTGTTCCAAAAGATGAGCGCTTTGGTCGGCGGTTGTGGTGTCGCATTGCAGGCTTTCACACACTGACATAGACTCATATGAATTCCTTTTCATAGCTGCCAGCCATTCTGGAGACAAGCATGCAGAACCGCCAGCCCAATTCCTCCCGCCGGAGTTTCTTTTCTGGCGCCGCCACCGCAGGGGCTGCCGCAGCAGCCGTTGTGGCGCTTCCCCATGTTGCGCCGTCCGATGCTGTGGTGTCCGAGCCCGCTCGCGTCGCACCCGAAAAGGGCGGTGGCTACCACCTGTCTGCCCGCGTGAAGCAGTACTACAAGACCACCCAACTCTGACAACGGGGCACGCCATGTTGCTAACCAAGAAGCCTTCCCATTCCGTGCAGGGCAACAGCTCTGCATCGCCTTTTGTGCACAGCCTGCGCCGTGGCCTGTCGCAGGCTCTGCCCACTATGGACCGCCGCTCGTTCCTGCGCCGCTCTGGCTTGGGGGTGGGCGTGGGCATCGCCGCCTCGCAGCTCACGCTGGTCAAGAAATCCAACGCAGCCGAAGGCGCCAAGGTCGGCATCGGCGACAGCAAGATCGAAGTGCGCCGCACGGTGTGTTCCCACTGTTCAGTGGGTTGCGCGGTCGATGCCGTGGTGGAAAACGGCGTCTGGGTGCGGCAGGAGGCGGTGTTCGACTCGCCCATTAATCTGGGCGCCCACTGCGCCAAGGGCGCGGCCCTGCGCGAGCACGGCCATGGCGAGTACCGCCTGCGCTATCCGATGAAACTGGTCAATGGCAAATACGAGCGCATCAGCTGGGACACGGCTCTGAACGAAATCACGGCTAAGATGCAGGAGCTGCGCAAGGCCAGCGGCCCTGACAGCGTGTACTTTGTAGGGTCGTCCAAACACAACAACGAGCAGGCTTACCTGCTGCGCAAGTTCGTGAGCTTCTGGGGCACCAACAACTGCGACCACCAGGCGCGCATTTGCCACTCCACCACGGTGGCGGGTGTGGCCAACACATGGGGCTACGGCGCCATGACCAATTCGTACAACGACATGCAAAACAGCAAGGTCGCTTTGTACATCGGCTCCAACGCGGCCGAAGCCCACCCGGTCAGCATGCTGCACATGCTGCACGCCAAGGAAACCGGTTGCAAGATGATCGTGGTGGACCCCCGCTTCACCCGCACCGCAGCCAAGGCCGACGAATTCGTGCGCATCCGCTCGGGCACCGACATCCCCTTCCTGTTTGGCCTGCTGTACCACATTTTCAAGAACGGCTGGGAAGACAAGAAGTACATCAACGACCGTGTCTATGGCATGGACAAGGTGCGCGAGGAAGTGCTGGCCAAGTGGACGCCCGACAAGGTGGAGGAAGCCTGCGGCGTTCCCGAGGCGCGGGTGCTGCAAATTGCCACGCTGCTGCACGAGAACAATCCCGGCACCATCGTATGGTGCATGGGCCAGACACAGCACACCATCGGAAACGCCATTGTGCGTGCCTCGTGCATCCTGCAACTGGCACTGGGCAATGTGGGTAAAAGCGGCGGCGGCACCAACATTTTCCGCGGCCACGATAACGTGCAGGGCGCCACCGATGTGGGCCCCAACCCCGATTCGCTGCCTGGCTACTACGGCCTGGCCGAAGGCTCGTGGAAGCACTTCGCCGCCGTGTGGGGCGTGGACTTCGAGTGGATCAAGAAACAGTATGCGTCGCCTGCGATGATGACCAAGAACGGCATCACCGTGTCGCGCTGGATCGACGGTGTGTTGGAGAACAACGAGCTGATCGATCAGGACTCCAACCTGCGCGGTGTGTTCTTCTGGGGCCATGCGCCCAACTCGCAGACGCGCGGCCTGGAAATGAAGCGGGCCATGGACAAGCTCGATCTGCTGGTCGTGGTGGACCCGTATCCATCGGCCACCGCCGCCATGGCGGCCATGCCCGGCAAGCCCGAAGACCTGAACCCCAACCGTGCGGTGTATCTGCTGCCAGCGGCCACGCAATTCGAGACCAGCGGCTCGTGCACGGCATCGAACCGTTCCCTGCAGTGGCGCGAGAAGGTGATCGAACCGCTGTGGGAGAGCCGCACCGACCACATGATCATGTACCAGTTCGCGCAAAAACTCGGTTTTGCCGACGAGTTGGTCAAGAACTACAAGATGCAGAAGGTCAAGGGCATGGACGAGCCCGTGCCCGAGGATATCCTGCGCGAAATCAACAAGAGCGTCTGGACCATTGGCTACACCGGCCAGAGCCCTGAGCGCCTGAAGGCCCACATGAAGAACATGCATTTGTTCGATGTGAAAACCCTCAAGGCCAAGGGTGGCAAGGACAAGGAAACCGGGTACGACTTCGCTGGCGACTACTTTGGGCTTCCCTGGCCTTGCTATGGCACACCCGAGCTCAAGCACCCGGGCTCGCCCAACCTGTACGACACCTCCAAGCATGTGATGGACGGGGGTGGTAACTTCCGCGCCAACTTCGGCGTCGAAAAAGACGGCCAGAACCTGCTGGCCGAGGATGGATCGCACTCGCTGGGCAGCGAGATCACCACGGGCTATCCAGAGTTCGACCATGTGCTGCTCAAGAAGCTGGGCTGGTGGGACGACCTCAGTGATGCCGAGAAGGCCAAGGCCGAAGGCAAGAACTGGAAGACCGACCCCACAGGCGCCATCATTCGTGTGGCCATGAAGCATGGTTGCCACCCCTTTGGCAATGCCAAGGCCCGTGCCGTGGTCTGGAATTTCCCCGATGCGATTCCTCAGCACCGCGAGCCCATTTATGGTACGCGTCCCGACCTGGTGGCCAAGTACCCCACGCACGACGACAAAAAGGCTTTCTGGCGCCTGCCCACGCTCTACAAGAGCCTGCAGGACAAGAACGTGGCCGACAAGGTGTACGAGAAGTTCCCGCTCATCCTGACTTCCGGCCGCTTGGTCGAATACGAAGGTGGCGGCGAGGAAACCCGTTCCAACCCCTGGCTGGCCGAGTTGCAGCAGGAGTCGTTCGTCGAGATCAACCCCAAGACGGCGGCCGACCGGGGCATCCGCAACGGCGAGCGTGTGTGGCTGAGCAGCCCTACGGGCGCACGCCTGAATGTGCAGGCGCTGGTCACCGAACGGGTTGCACCAGACACGGTCTGGATGCCGTTTCACTTCTCTGGCCGCTGGCAAGGGGCGGACATGCTGGCGTATTACCCCAAGGGTGCGGCACCTGTGGTACGCGGCGAAGCCGTGAACACGGCCACCACCTATGGCTACGATAGCGTGACCATGATGCAGGAAACCAAGACCACGATCTGCAACGTGGAACGGGCGTGAGCGCGCAGCACTGACCAGGAGACAGAACAATGGCACGAATGAAATTCATCTGCGATGCAGAGCGCTGTATCGAATGTAACGGCTGCGTCACCGCCTGCAAGAACGAGCACGAGGTGCCGTGGGGTGTGAACCGCCGCCGAGTGGTCACCCTCAACGACGGGGTGCCCGGCGAAAAATCGATCTCGGTGGCCTGCATGCACTGCAGCGATGCGCCCTGCATGGCGGTCTGCCCCGTCAACTGCTTTTACCGCACCGAAGAGGGTGTGGTGCTGCACGACAAGGATGTCTGCATTGGCTGTGGCTACTGCAGCTATGCCTGCCCGTTTGGCGCGCCGCAGTTTCCGTCGCAAGGCACCTTTGGCGTGCGCGGCAAGATGGACAAGTGCACCTTCTGTGCCGGTGGCCCAGAGGTCAACGGCAGCCAGGCAGAGTTCGAGAAATACGGCCGCAACCGTCTGGCCGAAGGCAAACTGCCCGCTTGTGCCGAAATGTGCTCGACCAAGGCCCTGCTGGCAGGTGACGGCGATGTGGTCGCCGACATCTTCCGCAACCGCGTGGTGCAGCGCGGCAAGGGTGCCGAAGTGTGGGGCTGGGGCACGGCCTATGGCACGCAAAAGGGTGCCCAGCCACCTGCAGGAGCCAAGTCATGAAGCGCGTAACCCTCATCCTGACAGCGGTGTTGGCCCTTGCCGGCCTGGCCGCCTGCTCCGAAAAGCCCCAGACCGGTGGCGGTGTGAAGCAAGACGCTGCACCTTACGCGGGCACCGGCAGCAATTTCACCCAGCCGGGCTGGAAGGCGGGCGACAAGACCAGCTGGGAGCAGCAGCTGAAGGCGCGCCAGCAATACGGCCAGAACGAATACACCCGCACCCAGTCCAAGTGAGGCCCGCCATGAAACACATCGTGTGGTCCTTGGCTTTCGCGGCTGGCTTGGCCTGGGGGCCTGCGAGTGCGCAGCAGGCTCCAGCCGCGCCGGATGCTGCCGCGCCTGCAACCGCTGCGCCGGCTATCCCCGTCGCGACTGGCGGCATCCAGAGCCAGAGCATCTTTCAGGTCAAGCCCGACGCCAGCGCCGACCCCCAATACGCCGAGCAGAGCAATGGCGAGCGCATGAAGGTGCAGCCCGGCAACAACGCGCCCATGTGGCGCCAAGTGGGGCAGGGCGTGACGGGCTACAGCAGCCTGCCCAAGACCCAGGCGCCCGAAGCGGGCAATCTGATCCAGCCTTTTGTGCAATACCCCGGCTCGCGTTTCACCAACGCAGGCGAGGCATGGCGCCAGGTGCGCAACCAGTGGATCATTCCCTATGGTGCGGCCTTGTTCGCCATCGTGCTGCTGGCGCTGGGTATCTTCTACTTCGTCAAGGGGCCGCTGGGTCATGACCATCCAGAGGGGGCAGGTGCCCGCCGCATCGAACGCTTTACGCCGTTCGAGCGTGCAGCGCATTGGTCCAACGCGTTTGCTTTCATTGCGCTGGCCGTGTCGGGCATCGTCATGGCGTTTGGCAAGTTCTTCCTGCTACCGGTTATCGGCAGCACCCTGTTTGGCTGGTTGACCTACGCGCTCAAGAACGTGCACAACTTCATGGGTCCCCTGTTTGCTGTTTCGCTGCTGGTCATCATCCTCACGTTCGTGAAGGACAACATCGCCAATCGCGCCGATTTCGTCTGGCTTAGCAAGGGTGGCGGTATGCTGGGCGGCGGTGACCACCAGGTGCCATCGCACCGCTTCAACGCGGGTGAGAAGGGACTGTTCTGGTGGGGCATCACCATCCCTGGCATCTTTGTGGTGGCCACGGGTTTGGTGCTGGACAAACTGATTCACGGCTTTGGCGATGTGCGAGGTGACATGCAGATTGCCCACATGATCCACGCCACCCTGGCTATCTGGATGATGGCGCTGATCTTCGGCCACATCTACATGGGCACCGTGGGCATGCGAGGCGCCTACAAGGCCATGAAGTCGGGTTACGTCAGCGAGGGCTGGGCCAAAGAGCACCATGAGCTCTGGTACGACGATGTCCAGGCAGGCAAGATTCCCCGGCAGCGCAGCGCCAGCCAACCGGTGGCCAGTTCTGCCGCAACACCATCAGCGGGCCAGCCCGCGCAGGTATGAGGTTTCGCACCATGATGCAAATTTTCCGTTCTTCTTTACTGGCGCTGTGCGCTGCCAGCGTTTGTACGCTGGCATCGGCCAAGCTGCCCGCTCCCTCGCCCGAAGCGGCTGCCAAGGCGGCAGAAGCTGCCGCAAAGGCCGCATGGGCTGGCAAGGTAGGCAACTACAAGCTGTGCCAGTCGCAAGACCGCGTGGCAGCGCACTACCGCAAGACGACGCCTTCGGCCAAGCCAGCCACTGCTGTCGGCGCGGGATGCATCGACCCCGGCCCCTTCGCCTACACGCCGCCCGCTGCAAAGCCCGCCGAGGCGGCTGGTGCGCATTCGCCACCAGGCACAGCCAGCAGCCCGCCCAGCACGCTGGTGCCTGCTGCGGCAGCCGCGTCGGCGCCCAAGTCCTGACGTTAGCCATCGCCTGCATGAAAGCCGTGCCCACTGCGTGAGCGCGGCTTTTTTTGTAGCGGGACCGACGTCTTGCGGACAGCGCGCAGGGCCTCGCAGCACCCGCGCAGCCAGCCGTCGAGAGTCTCCGCGCTATGCCGCATAAGCGGCTACTGCGTATATTGGCCCCATGAAACGTTCTTCGCACCCTGCCTCTGTTGCGCCAGCCCTGCCGCGTCTTACGAAAGCGCAGGCGCCCCTCACCCACGGCGTGGAGGTTGTCAATGAGCTGGGCGAGCGCGAGCAGGTGCAGATTCCGGCGGAGCGGCCGCTCACGATCTACGTGGACAAGCGCGAGCTCGTCACCCTCATGACACTGGGTGCGCAGCCCGAATTGCTGGTGCTGGGCTATCTGCGCAACCAGCGGCTGGTGGAGTCGGCCTTTGACATCGAATCCATTGCTGTGGACTGGGAAGTAAACGCCGCTGCCGTGCGCACGCGCCACGGCATCGCACGCATCGAAGAACGCACCGCCAGCAAGGTGGTGACCACCGGCTGCGGGCAGGGCAGTGTGTTTGGCGGGCTGATGGACGAGGTCGATCGCATCGAGCTGCCGGCTGCGCAGCTCACGCAGGCGCAGCTGTACGGCATCGTCAATGCCATCCGCCTCAAGGAAAGCACCTACAAGTCCGCCGGCTCGGTGCATGGCTGTGCACTGTTTCGCGGCGAAGAGTTGCTCACGTTCGTGGAAGACGTGGGCCGGCACAACGCCATCGACACCATCGCTGGCTGGATGTCGATGCAGCCCGGTAACATGACCGGCGGCGACAAGGTGTTCTACACCACGGGCCGGCTGACGAGCGAGATGGTCATCAAGTCGGCGCAGATGGGTGTGCCCATCGTGGTGTCACGCAGCGGCATGACGCAGATGGGCCACGCCGTGGCGCAGCAACTTGGCCTGTGCGCCATTGGCCGCGCAACCAACCGGCGCTTCGTCTGCTACAGCGGCGCCGACCGCTTGCTGCTGCAGCCCGAACTGGCGATGGCCCGTCCTGTTGCACCGGCACCCATCGGATAAGGGACTGCGCCGCTGTGCTGCGGCAAATCCCTAGAGCCGCTTCGGGGGTGCAATTGCGCTAAGGTCCGTACCCATGAATCTGTCCTTTTTTCGCCTGGGGTTGCGCACCCTGGCTCGTGACCTGCGTGCCGGAGAGTTGCGCTTGCTCATCGTGGCTGTCACGCTGGCGGTGGCGGCGCTGACGTCGGTAGGGTTTTTTGCCGATCGCTTGCAGGGGGGGCTTCAGCGCGATGCACTGCAGTTGCTGGGCGGCGATGCCGTGGTGGCCAGCGACAACCCCACCCCCCCTGCCTTTGCCGAGCGTGCCCGCGCGCTGGGCCTGCAGGCGGTGACCACCATGGGCTTTCCCACCATGGGCCGCGCCAGCGAGCTGCAGGGCGGGGCCACCAAGCTCGTGGCCCTCAAGAGCGTGGAGCCGGGCTATCCCTTGCGCGGCAGCCTGCAGGTGGCCGATTCGCCCGATGCCGTGGCGCAGGTGACGCGCGATATACCGGCGCCGGGCGAGGTGTGGGTGGACGCCCCCTTGCTGGAGGCGCTGGGGCTGTCGATGGGCGACATGCTGCTGCTCGGCGATGCACAGCTGCGCATTGCCCGCATCATCGTGGTGGAGCCCGACCGGGGCGCGGGCTTCATGAGCTTTGCGCCGCGCGTCATGCTCAACCAGGCCGACGTGCCCGCCACCGGCCTGGTGCAGCCGGCCAGCCGCCTGACCTACCGCTTTGCCGTGGCCGGATCGCCCGCTGCCGTCAAGGCCTTCAGCGAATGGGCCGCCGCCGAGGCCAAGAAGCCTGATGTGCACGGCGTGCGCGTCGAGTCGCTCGAAAGCGGCCGCCCCGAAATGCGCCAGACGCTGGACCGCGCCCAGAAATTCCTCAATCTGGTGGCCCTGCTGGCGGCACTGCTGTCGGCCGTGGCCGTAGCGCTGGCGGCGCGCGGTTTTGCAGCCGACCACCTGGATGCCTCGGCCATGCTGCGCGTGCTGGGCCAAAGCCAGCGCGCCATCGCGGGCGCCTACACCACCGAGTTCGCGCTGATCGGCCTGTTTGCCAGTGCCCTGGGTGTGGCACTCGGCTACCTGGTGCACAACGTGTTTGTGCTGCTGCTGGCCGGGCTGGTGGAGTCGGCCCTGCCCGCGCCCAGCCTGTGGCCCGTGGCATTTGGCCTGGGCATGGGCCTGACGCTGCTGCTGGCCTTTGGGCTGCCGCCGGTGCTGCAGCTGGCCCAGGTGCCGCCGCTGCGCGTGATCCGGCGCGACATGGGTGGGCTCAAGCCCGTTTCGCTGGCCGTGCTGGCGGTAGGCGTGGCCGGTTTTGCGGCGCTGCTGCTGGCCGTGAGCAGTGATCTGTTGCTCGGCCTGATTGCAGTGGGCGGTTTTGCCGGGGCCGTGGCGCTGTTTGCGCTTTTGAGCTGGGTGGCGGTGAAGCTGCTGCGCAAGAGCGTCAACGAGTCCACGGCGCCGCGCTGGCTGGTGCTGGCCACGCGGCAGATTTCAGCGCGCCCGGCCTACGCCGTGGTGCAGGTCAGCAGCCTGGCCGTGGGGCTGCTGGCGCTGGTGCTGCTGGTGCTGTTGCGCACCGACCTGATTGCCAGCTGGCGCAAGGCCACGCCGCCCGACGCGCCCAACCGTTTCGTCATCAACGTCATGCCCGACCAGGCCGATGCCTTTCAGCAGGTGCTCAAGGATGCTGGCGTGGCCCGCTACGACTGGTACCCCATGATTCGCGGCCGCCTGCTGGCCGTGAACGGCCGGCCCGTGGGCCCCGACAGCTACGTTGAAGACCGCGCCAAGCGCCTGGTGGACCGCGAGTTCAACCTGTCCACCGCCGTCGAGCCGCCCGGCCACAACCAGGTGGTTGCCGGCCGATGGACGCCGGGCGAAGAGGGCGCGATCAGCGTGGAAGAGGGCATTGCGCAAACCCTGGGCCTGCAGCTGGGCGACCGCCTGCAGTTCGACATGGGCGGCGTGCAGAACGAGGCCCGCATCACCAGCCTGCGCAAGGTGGACTGGGGTTCCATGCGCGCCAATTTCTTCGTGATGTATCCGGTGGCCAGCCTCAAGGATGTGCCGGTGACCTACCTCGCCGCCTACCGGGCGCCCGACAAGGCGGGTTTCGACAATGCGCTGGTGCGCCAGTTTCCCAACATCACCAACGTGGACATGGGCGCCACCATCGCCCAGGTGCAGCGCGTGCTGGAGCAGGTGATCCAGGCGGTCGAGTTTTTGTTCGCCTTCACGCTCGCTGCCGGGCTGGTGGTGCTGTTTGCCGCCGTCACGGCCACGCGCGAGGAGCGTGCGCGCGAGTTTGCCATCATGCGCGCCGTGGGGGCGCGCGCCAGCTTGCTGCGCCAGGTGCAGCGTGCCGAGCTGGTGGGCGTGGGTCTGCTCGCGGGCTTTCTGGCCAGCTGCGTGGCTGTGGCCGTGGGCTGGGCCTTGGCGCGCTATGTGTTCGACTTCGCCTGGACCGCCGCGCCCTGGGTGCCGCTGGCGGGGGCCCTGGCGGGCGCCGTGCTGGCGCTGGCCGCGGGCTGGTGGGGGCTGCGCGATGTG
Organism: Acidovorax sp. JG5; assembly: GCF_017939685.1. Classification (NCBI taxonomy): domain Bacteria; kingdom Pseudomonadati; phylum Pseudomonadota; class Betaproteobacteria; order Burkholderiales; family Comamonadaceae; genus Acidovorax; species Acidovorax sp. JG5. Next base: position 150,564 of record NZ_JAGKSE010000003.1, on the reverse strand, counting down.
CTGAACCGCCCCGTGGTCGAGACACTGCGGCGTTCCGCGGATTAGGCGATGCAAGGCCTGCCTCAGCATGCTTGTCTTGATATTAATTTGATAGCTATTAGCGCTTGATAGCATTGCGCTAGAGCCTGTTTTTATATGAATTCTTCAACCCCTGATACGCACGGCGAGCCATCCAAACCCGCAGCCGCCGAAACGCCCTTTGAATGGATCGGCGGCGAAGAGCGCGTGCGCGCGCTGACCGAGCGCTTTTACGACCTGATGGACCTGGAGCCCGGTTACGCCGACCTGCGCGCCGTCCACGGCAGCGACCTGGCCGATGCACGGCAAAAACTCTTCATGTTCCTGTGCGGCTGGCTGGGTGGGCCGTCGTACTACACAGACCAGTTTGGCCACCCCCGCCTGCGTGCGCGCCACATGCCGTTTGCCATCGGCATCAAGGAGCGCGACCAGTGGGTGGCCTGCATGGATCAGGCCATGGGCGAAACCGGTGTGCCGCAGGATCTGCGCGCGCGGCTGAAAGAGAGCTTCATGGGCACGGCCGACTGGATGCGCAACAAGGGCGTGTGAGCTTGCAGGATGCGATTGCTATGAGTTACATAGCTGCTAACGCTTGCCAATAAATGGGTTGAGCCTGTTTTCATTCATATCCATTGTGTGCGCTGCTTTGGCGGCTGCGCACCATGCACTGCGGCCTGCATTGGCGGTTTCAGCCAAGCCATCTTCGGCCGCTAAGATGCCCTCATTCAATCAAACGGGAGGTGGGATATGTCGGCAACTGCATGGATTGTTCTGGCAGTGATCGCTGCGTTGGTGCTCTGGGCCATTGCGGTTTACAACCGGCTGGTGCAGTTGCGCAACCGCATTGCCAATGCCTTTGCCCAGATCGACGTGCAACTCAAGCGCCGCTACGATCTGGTGCCCAACCTCGTGGAAGTGGCGCGCGGCTATCTGGCCCATGAAGCGGCTACGCTGGAGGCGGTGATCAAGGCGCGCGGCCAGGCGCAGAGGGCCGCCACCGCAGCACGGACGGCGCCCACCAGCGCGGGCGCCTTGGGGGCGCTGGCCGTGGCTGAGCAGGCCCTGGGCGGCAGCCTGGGGCGCCTGATGGCGGTGGCCGAAAACTACCCCGATCTCAAGGCCGACACCACCATGCAGTCGCTCAGCGAGGAACTCACCAGCACCGAGAACCGCCTGGGTTTTGCGCGCCAGGCCTACAACGACCAGGTCCTCGACTTCAACGACCAGGCCGCGCGGTTTCCGGCCATCGTGGTGGCGCGGCTGCTGGGCTTTCCCACGGCGCCCATGCTCGAAGCCACGCGCAGCGAGGAAGAGCGTGCCGCGCCCCGGGTGCAGTTCGGACAATAGGCGACCTGCGTAAGCTTTCCCCATGAGGTTCTGGGACCACCAGCACACCGCCCGCAGCGAAACGCGGCGGCTGCTGCTCGCCTTTGCGCTGGCCGTGGCCGTGCTGGTGGCGGCCGTGCATGGGGCGCTGGTGGTGGCCTGGCTGCTGATGGCGGCGGTGTTGCCGGTGCATCTGCCGTTTCCGGCCGGTTTTTTGGCGGTGAACGTGGGGGTGTCACTGATGCTGGTGCTTGGCGGCTGGTGGGTGGAAACGTCCAACCTGCGTGCGGGTGGCGTCAAGCTCGCCCAGCGCATTGGCGCGCGCGAGGCCCGGCCCAACGTGTCGCATGCCGAGCAACGCCTGTGCAATGTCGTGGATGAACTGTGCATCGCGGCCCACATGCCGCCGCCGCAGGTCATGGTGCTGCCACGCACCGAAGCCATCAACGCCTTCGCCGCCGGATGGGACGCGAGCGACGCCGTGGTGGCCGTCACCCAGGGCGCGCTTGACCACCTCACGCGCGAGGAACTGCAGGGCATGGTGGCCCACGAACTGAGCCACCTGCACGAAGGCGACACGCGCCTGAAGATGCGCCTGGCGGGCATGGTGTTCGGGTTGGAGCTGGTTTACAACTTTGGCGACGAACTGCGCGAGCGCCGTGGCCTGGCATGGCTGTTTGGCTCGGCCATCATGCTGGCGGGATTTGCCGGCTGGCTGGCAGGCCGCATGCTCAAGGCTGCCGTGTCGCGCCAGCGCGAATACCTTGCCGATGCCCGCGCCGTGCAATGGACGCGCAGCTGCGACGGCCTGGGCGGCGTGTTGCGCAAGGTGATGGCGCAGCGGCGCGACACCCCCGCAGGCTACGAGCGCGCAACCCACCAGGGGCTGGCGCACCCCGCGGTGCAGCACATGCTGCTGGTGGACCTGCCGGGCGCGGGCGCCATGGAGCGCTGGCTCGACTCGCACCCCACGCTGGCAGAGCGCGTGCAGCGCATCTATGGCCGCAGCATGCAGCCGCTGCCGCTCACACCGGTCAACGAGCCGCCCGAGGCCACACGCCGCGCGGGCACCGTGGCGCCAGGTGCCGTGACGCTGGCCTCGCTGGTCGACCCGTTCGCCCGCCTGTAAATCTCGCTTGGCAGGGTGCCCTGCCGGAGTCGCTTGGGCCTGATGGCTATCGCGGCGCTGGGCCCGCTGCGGATGCCGGCTTTTGTAGCATGCCCCGGGTCTCGATGAACTTCACCACCTCGGCCACGCCTGTCAGCGTCTTGAGGTTGGTCATCACAAAGGGCTTGAGGCCCTGGGCGTTGGTGCGCATGCGGGTGGTGTCGGCGTGCATCACCTCCAGGTTGGCGCCTACATGGGGGGCCAGGTCGGTCTTGTTGATGATGAACAGGTCGCTCTTGGTGATGCCGGGGCCGCCCTTGCGCGGGATTTTTTCGCCAGCCGCCACGTCGATGACGTAGATGGTGAGGTCCGAGAGCTCCGGGCTGAAGGTGGCGGCCAGGTTGTCGCCGCCGCTTTCGACAAACACGATGTCGGCGTTGGGGAACTCGCCCAGCATGCGGTCGATGGCCTCCAAATTGATGGAGCAGTCTTCGCGGATGGCCGTGTGCGGGCAGCCACCGGTCTCCACGCCCAGGATGCGGTCCGCAGGCAGGGCGCCGCTCACCGTGAGCAGGCGCTGGTCTTCCTTGGTGTAGATGTCGTTGGTGATGGCAATGAGGTCGTAGTCATCGCGCATGGCCTTGCACAGCATTTCCAGCAGCGTGGTCTTGCCCGAGCCCACCGGGCCGCCGATGCCGACGCGCAGGGGGGGCAGGTTCTTGGTGCGGTGGGGGATGTGGTGCAGTGCGTTGGTCATGGCGTTTGTTACTATTAAATCAATAGCTGCTTGCGCAGGCGGTGCGTGCGCTAGGAGCGAAAAAGCCTTGAATATTGGACTTCGTGCTGGCTGCTGAGTATGGCCAGCATGGGTGAGAAAGCCTGGCGCTCGCTGTCCATCAGGCCGATGGCGTGGTCGGCGGCAGCGGGGATGGCTTCGGCCAGGCGGGCCAGGATGCGCTGGCCCGCGCTCTGGCCCAGCTGCATCGATTTGAGGGCGGCCTGCACCATGTTTTCGGCCCAGCCAAAGGCGTAGGCCAGCAGCACATCGCGCACGCTGGCCTGGGTGATGGACGCGGCCAGTGCATACGCCACGGGGTAGGTGGGGGGCAGGGTGGCCAGGTGGCGCACGGCGGGCATCCGTTGTGCATCGCCCTGGTGCTGGTTGCGCAGCCAGTCGGCCATGGAGCGGCCCATCTGCTCGGTTTGCAGCCGCAGCTCGCTGGTTTCGCGGGTGTGCAGCACCCAGTCGTTGAGCTCGCGCACACGATCCCAGTCGGCGCGGCGCCAGGCGCCCACGGCCTTGGTGATCAGCGCCATGTCGCCGCGCGCCTGGGCAATGTGCAGCTGGTCCAGCAGCCAGTTGGCCACCGCGGCCTCGCTGTCGATGCCAGCGTATTCGACGGCGCTTTCCAGCCCCTCGGAATACGAAAAACCGCCCACCGGCAGCGCGGGTGAGGCGAGCCACATCAGCTGCAAGAAGCTGGCGGCGGGCAGGGGCGTGGGGCGGTCGGCGCGCATGGTGGTGGTGGGTCAGCCCAGTGGCTGGGGGTGGGGGCGCAGGTGGGGCATGCAGCGTGCCTTGGCTTCGACAGGCTCAGCCCGAACGGAGAGGGGGTTGCGTTGCGGGCGGCTCATTGCCTGCTCAGTGGTCGTGGTTGCAGTGCGGGCCGTGCACATGGCCCTGGGCGACCACGGGGATGGACACGGTGCGGCCACGGGCGGGGGGCTCGGTCGCAGCCGGTGCATCGGTGTGGGCATGTCCGTGGTCATGATCGTGCGCGTGGTCATGGGAATGGCCGTGACCATGGCTGTGACTATGGCCCCCGCCGTGGCCCGCCGCATAGGCACCGCCTTCGGGCTCAAACGGCAGGTTTTGCTCGGTCACGATCAGGTGCATGGCGCGCAGCATGTCGGCCAGCACATGGTCGGGCTCGATCTTGAGGTGGTCGGGCTGCAGCTCGATGGGCACATGCCGGTTGCCCAGGTGGTAGGCGGCGCGGGTCAGGTCAAACGGCGTGCCGTGATGGGCGCAGTGCGTGATGACCAGCACCGGCTGCGGCGCGGCCAGCACGCGCACCAGAGAGCCGTCTTCGGCCACCAGCACATCGCCGCCGCGCACCAGCGTGCCGCGTGGCAGAAACACGCCCAGCTCACGCCCGGCCGAATCCGTAGCGGCAAAACGGCTTTTCTGGCGCACGTCCCAGTCCAGCTCGATGGTGGTGGCGCGCTTGAGTAGCACAGGCGCAAGGCCTTGGCCTTGGGGGATGAGTTTGGAGATCTGGATCATCGATGGGGTCAGAAAAGGAAATAGCGCTGCGCCATCGGCAACACCGTGGAGGGCTCGCAGGTGAGCAATTGTCCATCTGCGCGCACGGTGTAGGTTTGCGCGTCCACTTCCATCTTGGGTGTGTAGCTGTTGTGCACCATGTCGCGCTTGCGGATGCCGCGGATGTTGTGCACGGCGCTCAAGGTTTTGCGCAGGCCAAAGCGCTCGCCAATGCCAGCGTTCAGGCCCGCCTGCGAGACAAAGGTGAGCGAGGTCTTGGCCACGGCCCCGCCAAATGCGCCAAACATGGGCCGGTAGTGCACCGGCTGCGGTGTGGGGATGGAGGCATTCGGGTCGCCCATCGCGGCCATGGCGATCAGCCCGCCCTTCAAGATGAGCGCGGGTTTCACGCCAAAGAAGGCGGGCTTCCAGATCACGATGTCGGCCCACTTGCCCACTTCGAGCGAACCGACCTCGTGGCTGATGCCGTGGGCAATGGCGGGGTTGATCGTGTACTTGGCCACGTAGCGCTTGATGCGGAAGTTGTCGTTGCGCTGCAGGATTTCCGCCAGCTCATCGCGCCCGGCGGTGGGGGCCAGCCAGCCGCGCTGCACCTTCATCTTGTGCGCCGTTTGCCAGGTGCGCAGGATGACCTCGCCCACCCGGCCCATGGCCTGGCTGTCGCTGCTCATCATGCTGATGGCACCCAGGTCGTGCAGGATGTCTTCGGCGGCAATCGTCTCTTTGCGGATGCGGCTTTCGGCAAAGGCCAGGTCTTCGGCGATGCTGGCGTCGAGGTGGTGGCACACCATGAGCATGTCCACATGCTCGTCGAGCGTGTTGTGCGTGTACGGCATGGTGGGGTTGGTGGAGCTGGGCAGGAAGTTGTCCTCGCCCACCACGCGCAGGATGTCCGGTGCATGGCCGCCGCCTGCGCCCTCGGTGTGGAAGGCGCAGATCCCGCGCCCGCCCACGGCGGCAATGGTGTTCTCCACAAAGCCCGATTCGTTGAGCGTGTCGCTGTGTATGGCCACCTGCGTGTCGGTGGCTTCGGCCACATCCAGGCAGTTGCTGATGGCCGAGGGCGTGGTGCCCCAGTCTTCGTGCAGCTTCAGGCCAATGGCGCCCGCGTTGATCTGCTCGTGCAGCGCATCGGGCAGGCTGGCGTTGCCCTTGCCCAAAAAGCCCAGGTTCATCGGGAAGGCGTCGGCGGCCTGCAGCATGCGCTCCAGGTTGAAGGGGCCCGACGTGCAGGTGGTGGCCAGCGTGCCCGTGGCGGGGCCGGTGCCGCCGCCCAGCATGGTGGTCACGCCGCTGGCCAGGGCTTCTTCGATCTGCTGCGGGCAGATGAAGTGGATGTGGCTGTCAATGCCGCCTGCGGTGACGATGTTGCCTTCGCAGCTGATGACCTCGGTGCCGGGGCCGATGATGATGTCCACGCCGGGCTGCACGTCGGGGTTGCCCGCCTTGCCGATGGCTGCGATGCGGCCTGCCTTGAGGCCAATGTCGGCCTTGAAGATGCCGGTGTGGTCCACCACCAGGGCGTTGGTCAACACCGTATCGACTGCACCTTGCGCATTGCTGCGTTGCGACTGCGCCATGCCGTCGCGAATGGTCTTGCCGCCGCCAAACTTCACCTCTTCACCGTAGCTGCCAGCGCGCAGCGTGTAGTCGGCCTCGACCTCCAGGATGAGGTCGGTGTCGGCCAGGCGCAGCCGGTCGCCCACGGTGGGGCCGAACATTTCGGCGTAGGCGCGTCGTCCAATGGTTGCCATGGTGGGGTACTCCGCGAGAACTGGTAACTATATTTTTGATAGCTGCTAGCGCTTATCCATCAAGCGCTAGAGGCTGTTTTGGCTTGAAATTTCTACAGTGCGCCCTGCGTCAGGCCCTGAAAGCCATACACGCGGCGCTCGCCCGCGTAGTCCACCAGCTCTACCGTGCGCTGCTGGCCGGGCTCAAAACGCACGGCGGTGCCCGATGCAATGTTCAGCCGCATGCCGCGCGCGGCGGCGCGGTCAAAGCCCAGGGCGTTGTTGGTCTCGGCAAAGTGGTAGTGCGATCCCACCTGGATGGGGCGGTCGCCGGTGTTGCGCACCACCAAGGTCAGCGTGCGGCGGCCGGTGTTGAGCGGGTGTTCGCCGGGTTCGGTGAAGAGTTCGCCTGGGATCATTGCGTGCTCCTGGTGGGCAGACGGGTTCAGGCCATTTGCGCCAGCAGCGCACCGCCGAACGCGGCCACGCCAGCGCCGGCTGCGCGTGCCAGCCACACATGGCGGTGGCGCAGGGCCCAGCCAGCTGCCAGGCCTGCGCTGTGCAGCAGCACGGTGGCCGTCAGCATGCCCGCCAGGGTTTGCCAGGCGCTGTCGCTGCCCGCCAGCTCGTGGCCGTGGGCCACGCCGTGGAACACCGCAAACACCCCCACGCCCAGCGCGGCCACGAGGCCGGGCACGCGAAGGCGCGACACCACGAGCAGGCCGGTGACCAGCAGCGACGCGGCAATCATCGGCTCTACCGCAGGCAGTGCCACGCCCTGCAACCCCAGCACGGCGCCCGCCAGCAGCATGGCTGCAAAACCCACGGGGCCCCACAGCAGATCGCGCCCGGCGCTGCGTGCGGCCAGGGCGCTCCACAGGCCCACGGCCACCATGGCGGCCAGGTGGTCCAGGCCAAAGAGCGGGTGGGCAAAACCGCTCAGAAAACTGTGGTGGATGTGGGATTCAGCCCCTGTATGGGCGATAGCGCTTGTGGATACTGCGCTGATTGCTATAAAAATAAGAGCGACTGTGTGGCGGTGTGTGTGTGCGATGCGCATGGGGGCTCCACAGAGAGAAAGGGGGAAGAGGGGGTCAAACGATCGGCTGATGCACGGTGACGAGCTTGGTGCCGTCAGGGAAGGTGGCCTCCACCTGGATGTCCGGAATCATTTCGGCGATGCCGTCCATCACATCGGCGCGGGTCAGCACGGTGCGGCCTTCGCTCATGAGTTGCGCCACGGTCTTGCCGTCGCGGGCACCTTCCATCACGGCGGCGCTGATCAGGGCCATGGCCTCGGGGTAGTTGAGCTTGAGGCCCCGGGCCTTGCGGCGCTCGGCCAGCAGGGCGGCGGTGAAGATCAGCAGCTTGTCTTTTTCGCGAGGAGTCAGTTCCATTTCGTTTCACTCAATGCTGGGGTCAATGGCTCGCGCGACCGCTGTGCGGCCGAACGCGAGGAGTCAGTTCCATTTCGTTTCACTCAATGCTGGGGTCAATGGCTCGCGCGACCGCTGTGCGGCCGAACGCGAGGAGTCAGTTCCATTTCGTTTCACTCAATGCTGGGGTCAATGGCTCGCGCGACCGCTGTGCGGCCGAACGCGAGGAGTCAGTTCCATTTCGTTTCACTCAATGCTGGGGTCAATGGCTCGCGCGACCGCCGAGGCGGTCGAACACGAGGGGTGAGTTTCATGGTGTACCGGGTGATCTGGTGGCAGCGGATTCATCATAGGCAGCAAGCCCCGTGCCCGCCATACGTCATCTGGCGCAGGGGCTGTGCTCGCTGGGGCGGCCGTGGCATGGAAACTGCACCTGCAGTGCTTGCTGTCATTCCATGCCCATGCCACTTTCCTCCGCTTCTCTTGCTCCCGCCGATGCTGCGCCGGTGCAGCCGTCGGGGCCGGATGTGGATGCGCAAGCCCCCCAGCAGGTCGTCAAGGTGCGCCGCGACTACAACAGCTGGGTGGCCACCGAGACCATGGAGGACTACGCGCTGCGCTACACACCGCAGCGCTTTCGCAAGTGGTCCGAATGGCGGGTGGCCAACACCGCCTTCGGCGCGGCGTCGTTTTTGATCCTGGAGGCCGTGGGTGCCACGCTGCTGGTGCAGTACGGCTTCATCAACGCCTTCTGGGCCATCGTGGCCACGGGGCTCATCATCTTTCTGGCCGGGTTGCCCATCAGCGTATATGCGGCGCGCTATGGCGTAGACATGGACCTGCTCACGCGTGGCGCGGGCTTTGGCTACATCGGCTCCACGCTCACTTCGCTGATCTACGCCAGCTTCACCTTCATCTTCTTCGCGCTGGAGGCCGCCGTGATGGCCTATGCGCTGGAGCTGGCGCTCGACATTCCGCCCACCTGGGGCTACCTGATCTGCGCCGTGGTGGTGATTCCGCTGGTCACGCATGGCGTGTCGGCCATCAGCCGCCTGCAGGTGTGGACGCAGCCGCTGTGGCTGGTGATGCTGGTGGTGCCCTTTGCCTATGTGCTGCTGCGCGATCCTGGTGCGTTTTCCGGGGTGATGCACTACGGCGGTGAATCGATGCGCGGCGCTACGTTTCAGTTGCCCTTGTTTGGTGCGGCGCTCACGGTGGGTATTGCGCTGATCACCCAGATGGGAGAGCAGGCCGACTACCTGCGCTTCATGCCCGCCAGCACGCCCGCCACGCGCGGGCGCTGGTGGCTGGGCGTGCTGGTGGGCGGGCCGGGCTGGGTGGTGCTGGGCGTGCTCAAGATGCTGGGCGGCGCGCTGCTGGCCTATCTGGCGCTCACGCACATGGTGCCGGCCGACCGCGCGGTGGACCCTAACCAGATGTACCTGGCCGCGTATGAATATGTATTCCCCCACTACGGCTGGGCGGTGGCGGCCACGGCGTTGTTCGTGGTGGTCTCGCAGCTCAAGATCAACGTGACCAATGCCTACGCAGGCTCGCTGGCCTGGTCCAACTTCTTCTCGCGCCTCACGCACAGCCACCCGGGGCGCGTGGTGTGGGTGGTGTTCAACACGCTGATTGCCTTCATGCTGATGGAGATGAACGTGTTCCGCGCCATGGGTGAGGTGCTTGGGCTGTATTCGAACATCGCCATCGCCTGGATCATGTCGGTGGTGGCCGACCTCGTCATCAACAAGCCGCTGGGCCTGTCGCCCAAAGGCATCGAGTTCAAGCGCGCGCACCTGTACGACATCAACCCGGTGGGCGTGGGCGCGATGGCGCTGGCGTCCATCCTGTCCATCAGCGCGCACCTGGGGCTGTTCGGCCCGCTGCCGCAGGCGTTTTCGGCCGTGATTGCGATGGCCGTGGCGTTTGTCACCGCGCCGCTCATTGCCTGGGCCACCGGGGGGCGCTATTACATTGCACGCCAGTCCGAGCCCGCTGCGCTGGCCGACGTGGTGGCGTCGCCCCTGCATGGCCCGCTGCGCCGCAATGCCGAAGGGGGGCTGGGCACAGAGGTGGGGAGCTACCGGCGCACCACCGTGCAGCGCTGCGTGATCTGCGAGCGCGAGTACGAAGCACCCGACATGGCCCAGTGCCCCGCCTACCGGGGCGCCATCTGCTCGTTGTGCTGCACGCTCGATGCGCGCTGCGGTGACCTGTGCAAGCCGCACGCTAGCATGGCGGTGCAGTGGTCGGCCGCGCTGCGCTGGGTGCTGCCGCGCGGCATGTGGCGCTATCTGGATACGGGCCTGGGCCACTTCCTGCTGCTGATGCTGGTGATTGCGCCCCTGCTGGCCTCGGTGATGGGGCTGCTGTACCACCAGGAACTCAACACCATTGCCCAGGCCGCGACCGACACCGAGGTGCTGGCCGCGCCCGAAGTGGCGTTGCGCTCGGGTTTGCTCAAGGCGTACTTGGCGCTGCTGGTCATCTCGGGCATCGTGGCCTGGTGGCTGGTGCTGGCACACAAGAGCCGCCAGGTGGCGCAGGAGGAATCGAATCGCCAGACGGGCCTGTTGGTGCGCGAGATCGAGCTGCACCGCCAGACCGACGAAGCCCTGCAGACCGCCCGCAGCGTGGCCGAGCAGGCGCGCCAGGTGGCCGAAGATGCCCAGCGCGCAGCCGACCAGGCCAACCAGGCCAAGAGCCGCTACATCAGCGCCATCAGCCACGAGATCCGCACGCCGCTCAACTCCATCCTGGGCTATGCGCAGCTGATGGGCGAGGACGCGGGCGTGCCGCCCCACCGAAAGCAGGCGGTGCATGTGATCCGGCGCGGGGGGGAGCATTTGTTGTCGCTCATCGAAGGCACGCTGGACATCGCGCGCATCGAGTCGGGCAAGCTCACGCTGGATGTCGCGCCCATGCGTTTTGCCGACGGCCTGCACGAGATGGCCAGCCTGTTCGAGCTGCAGGCTGCCGCCAAGGGCCTGGCGTTCACCTTCGACGTGCAAGGGGTGATTCCGGACGTGGTGCGCGCTGATGAAAAGCGACTGCGGCAGATTCTCATCAACCTGCTGGGCAACGCCGTCAAGTTCACCGCGCAGGGCACCGTCACGCTGCGCGTGCGTTATGCCCGCGAGATGGCGCGCATCGAGGTGCAGGACACCGGGCCGGGCCTCACGGCCGAAGAGATCGAGCGCATCTTCGAGCCCTTTGCGCGCGGTGGCTCGGGCGGTGGCAGCACCGCTGCCGCACCCGGTGCGGGCCTGGGCCTGACCATTGCCAAAATGCTCACCGCGCTCATGGGCGGCGAGCTGACGGTGAGCAGCACGCCGGGCGTGGGTTCGGTGTTCCACGTCAAGCTGTTCCTGCCCGAGGTGCATGCCGATGCACTGGGCAAGGCCGTGGCAGTGCCCACCGCTTGGGCCGCACGCACCGAGCGCGCCCGCAGGGGCTATGCAGGCGAGCGCCGCCGCATACTGGTGGTGGACAACGAAGAGCCCGACCGCGAGCTGCTGGTGCAACTGCTGGCACCCCTGGGGTTCGAGTTGCGCCAGGCCGCCAGCGGGCACGACGCGCTGGACCTGCTGGCCACGGGCTACCGGCCCCACGCGATCTTCATGGACCTGGCCATGCCCGGCATTGACGGCTGGGAGACGCTGCGGCGCGTGCGGCAGATGCACCTTGATAACGTCCACTGCGCCATCGTCTCCGCCAATGCTTTCGACAAGGCGCTGGACAACGACGTGGACATCCGCCCCGAGGATTTCATCGTCAAGCCCGTGCGCCACAGCGAGCTGCTGGACTGGCTGGAGCGCCGCCTGGGCCTGCAGTGGCTCTACGATGCGCCCGCTGCATCTGCCGACGTAACCATTTCAACGGGCGCCCCACAAGCAGCAGCGCCCCTCACCTATCCCGACGTCACCGCGCTGGCGGCCTTGGCGCAGGTGGTGGCGCTGGGCTATTACCGGGGCATCCTCAATACCCTGGACGACATCGAACGCAGCCAGCCCGCGCACATGGCTTTTGTGGGCACCATGCGGCAGCTGGCTAAGCAGTTCCAGTTCGATGCCATGGGCCAAATCCTGGAGCAGGCACCTTCGTGATGACCACCGCCAACCCATCTTCCTTCCAGGCGCCTGCAGCGCCCGGTGCTGCGCTGGACCGCAGCGACAGCGACGTGGTGCTCATCGTGGACGACGTGCCGGACAACCTGGCCGTGCTGCACGACGCGCTCGATGAGTCCGGCTACACCGTGCTCGTGGCCACGCATGGCGAAGCCGCGTTGCAGCGCGCCGCGCAGGCCTTGCCCGACATCGTGCTGCTCGACGCCATGATGCCCGGCATGGATGGCTTTGAAGTGGCCCGGCGCCTGAAGGCGTCGCCCGCCACGGAGCACATCCCCATCATCTTCATGACCGGCCTCACCGAGACCGAACACCTCGTAGCCGCGCTGGAGGCGGGCGGCGTGGATTACGTCACCAAACCCATCAAGCCGCGCGAGGTGATGGCCCGCATGGGCGTGCACCTGGGTGCAGCGCGCAAGGCCCGGCAGGACGCCCGCCAGGCCCGCGAGGCGCGCAACGCCCTCGACGCCTTTGGCTACGCCAGCATCACCGTGCGTGCGTCCGATGGCCGCATCGTCTGGCAGACGCCGCTGGCGCGCGAACTGCTGCAAAGCTACTTTGGCGAGGTGGGTCCGGATGGCGCGCCCACCGCATTCGGCCAATGGGCGCCCGAGCCGGTGCAGGCCTGGCTGCGCCGCCATGTGCTGGCCGACAACGCCGCCGAGCTGCTGGCTGCATCACTGGCCGAGCCACCGCGCTTGGCCATTGAGCAAGGCGCGCGGCGGCTCACCTTCCGCCTGCACCAGCAGGCCGGCGACAGTGCGGGCGGCGGCGACTGGCTCATCGTGATGCGCGAGGTGTCCGACGCCAAGATCATCGAATCCATGAGCCTGTCCTTCAAACTCACCGCGCGCGAGGCCGAGGTGCTGTACTGGGTGGTCAAGGGCAAGATCAACCGCGACATCGGCGACATTCTGGGCGCCAGCCCCGCTACGGTGAAGAAACACCTGGAGCGCGTGTTCGCCAAGCTGGGGGTGGAGACGCGCACCGCCGCCGCCGCCATGGCGATGAACCGCATCCGCCAGTTTCACCCGCAGTTCGAAGGCTGATTTCATGCCTTTTCGGTGGCAAGCGCTTGTCTGTAAAGCGCAAACAGCTATCGTATTTGTAGCTTTTGCTCGCTTCGACTAGCCACCGTTCACATCCCCGGTGACTTGACCCGCGTGTCCGTGTCGTCCTGGCCGGTGGTGGCAATACGCGCTTTTGTGGGCGAAGGGCTGTGTGTGTGCCCCATGAGATCCCGCTGCGAACGATGCGGTCGGACATGGACAGAGGAGGGCTGACCAGGGTATTGCAGCGCTCGCCGCAATGGCGCATGGTGGCCCAAACACTGTTGTGTCTGCCATCCCGGGCCGTTACGGCGCAGGCACCCGCCAGACGATGTCTTTCACCTGGATTTTGCGCGGGATGATGCCCAGCGCGTGAAAGGTGTCGGCCAGTTGCTGCTGCTGGGTTATGTGCGACTCCGTCACGGGGCCCAGTGAGAACTCGGCGCGCGCGAACGCGGTGGTCCAGGACTTCACATCAATGCCCGTGGCTTCGGCGGCCAGTGCGGCCAGCTCGGCGCGGTTGTGGCCAGCCCACACGGTGGTTTTGCCGATTTCTTCGAGAGCGGCTGACAGGGCCGCCGGGTATTGCGTGGCAAAGCTGCGTGATGCGATGTAGTAGGACGAACTGGCCAGGCGCCTGTCCGACGTGTCGGCGATCACGCGGGCGCCGTAGCGCTCCACCGCGATGGCGTAGTACGGGTCCCACACCACCCAGGCGTCGATGTTGCCGCCGTTGAATGCCGCCGTGGCGTCGGCCGGAGACAGGTAAGTGGGCACGATGTCGTCGAACTTCAGGCCCGCCAGGGCCAGCGCCCGCACCGTGACGTTGTGTGCGCTGGAGCCTCTGCCAAACGCCACCTTTTTGCCCCGGAGATCGGTCAGGCTATGGATGGGCGAGTTGCGCGGAACCAGCACCGCACTGTGGCTGGAGGGCGAGGCGGCGGCGTACACCAGGTTGGCGCCGCCTGCCTGCGCGAAGATGGGCGGCGTGTCACCGACCGAGCCCAGGTCCACGGCGCCGGCGCCCAGTGCCTCCAGCAGGGGCGGACCGAACTGGAATTCAATCCACTTCACGCTGGCGACGCCCAGCGCTTTGAGCCGGGCTTCAATCACCTGCTGCTTCTTGGCAAGCACCAGGATGGCCGAGCCTTTCTGGAAGCCGATCCGGACCTCCTTGGGCAGGGCACCCTGGGCTCGCGCATGCAAGCCCGACAGGGTGGCCAGTGCCGCGAGTCCGGCACTGAAGGTTCGGCGATTGATCATTTTTTGCATGGAGGGTTCCTCGTCGTTGGTCGGCGCACTCCCAAGGGAGATGCAGTCAAAGAACTACAGGCAGGTTCCTGGTGCGCGTTGGGTGGCGTCGGTTGTGCAGGAAACCGTTCGGCATGGGTGTGCAGCGTAGGCGTGAGTGGAGCCGGTGTCGAATGCGCAAAGTGCAGATGCTTATGCGAAGCGTGGTGTGAACTCTGGGGTGAGCGCACGGGCAAACGGGCGCAGGTGCCCTGCGCAGCGTGGCATGGGCGCGTGCCGGTGCCTGCGGCATACGCCACCCGGCGTATTTCCGATCGGGGGTGCAGTCTCCAGAATCCATTCCATCGACCGAGCAAAGCCCCATTCGGGGTCATCGGGCGAAACGGTTTGAAACCACCACTGGAGAAGCACACATGCAACGTCGTCATTCCCTCAAGGCCCTCGCGGCCGTCGCTACGCTCGCTGGCCTGTCTGCGCTGCCAGCCCATGCGCAGGAGACCATCAAGGTCGGCATCCTGCACAGCCTGTCGGGCACCATGGCCATCTCTGAGACCGTGCTGAAAGACACCGTGCTCATGGCGATCGACGAGATCAATGCCAAGGGCGGCGTGCTGGGCAAGAAGCTCGAACCCGTGGTGGTGGACCCGGCCTCCAATTGGCCCCTGTTCGCTGAAAAGACCAAACAGCTGCTGGGCCAGGACAAGGTCTCGGTCATCTTCGGCTGCTGGACCTCGGTGTCGCGCAAGTCGGTGCTGCCCGTCGTGGAAGAAATGAACGGCCTGCTGTTCTACCCCGTGCAGTACGAGGGTGAAGAGCTGTCCAAGAACGTGTTCTACACCGGCGCAGCGCCCAACCAGCAAGCCATCCCCGCTGTGGACTACCTGATGAGCAAGGACGGCGGCGGTGCCAAGCGCTGGGTGCTGCTGGGTACCGACTATGTGTACCCCCGCACCACCAACAAGATCCTGCGCGCCTACCTCAAGTCCAAGGGCGTGAAGGACAGCGACATCGACGAGAAGTACACCCCGTTCGGCCACGCTGACTACCAGACCATCGTGGCCGACATCAAGAAGTTCAGCCAGGGCGGCAAGACGGCGGTGGTCTCCACCATCAACGGCGACTCGAATGTGCCCTTCTACAAGGAACTGGGCAACGCAGGCCTGAAGGCCAAGGACGTGCCGGTGGTCGCGTTCAGCGTGGGCGAAGAAGAACTGCGCGGCGTGGACACCAAGCCGCTGGTGGGCCACCTGGCTGCCTGGAACTACTTCCAGTCCATCAAGAGCCCGGCCAACACCGAGTTCATCAAGAAGTGGAGCGACTACGCCAAGGCCAAGGGCATTGCCGGCCACAAGGACAAGCCGCTCACCAACGACCCGATGGAAGCCACCTACATCGGCATCAACATGTGGAAGCAAGCGGTTGAAAAGGCCAAGAGCACGGACGTGGACAAGGTCATCGCCGCCATGGCCGGCCAGACCTTCAAGGCGCCGTCGGGCATCGTGAGCAAGATGGACGAGAAGAACCACCACCTGCACAAGAGCGTGTTCATTGGCGAGATCAAGGCCGATGGCCAGTTCAACGTGGTGTGGAAGACCCCCGGCCCCGTGAAGGCCAAGCCATGGTCTCCGTACATCGAAGGCAACGACAAGAAGAAGGACGAACCCGAGAAGAAGTAAGGCTCCTCCTGAGCGGCTGCGCCGCTTCTTCCTCTCTCACGCTGCGCATGGGAGGGGGACGCCCCCAGCGCACGCAAGCGAAGCGCCGCATGCGCGGCTTGGCGGCCCTTGCGCGGGGGGCACTGGTCTGGGCTGTGCGCGTCGCACAGGCCGACCGCTTTTTGACCCACTGGCCCTTCCATGCTTTCCTCATTTTTCCCCCGCCTGATTGCCTGCGTTCTGTTGTGTGCAACGGTTCAGGCGCACGCCCTTACTGCCGAGCAGGCTCTGGCCATGGCCGCTGGCGAGACCGACGACCGTGTGGCCGCCGTGCAGCAGGCCGTGGTGGAGCCCGGCGAACGCACTGCCGCCTTCCTGCAGGCGCTGGCGGAAGATGCGGTGAAAGTGGCCGACGGCAAGGCGCTGATCGTGCAGGGCGACAAGGGCATCGACCCTGTGACCGGTGCCGAGGTGCCCGTGCCCGCCGATGCCGAAGACATCATCAACAACAACCGCATGCGCGGCGAGATCGATACGGCCCTGGCGGGCCTGGCGCTGTTTGGCAAGGACGAAACCCAGCGCATGGCCGCCGCCAAGGCCCTGACCAAGGAGCCTGATGCGGGCCGCCTGCCATTGCTGGACAAAGCCCTGGCGCAGGAAAGCAACGACAAGATCAAAACACAGCTGGGGCTGGCGCGTGCCGCCACGCTGCTGGGCAGTGACGACGCAGCGCAGCGCATTGCTGCAGCCCAGGCGCTGTCGCTCAGCGCCACGCCCGACACGCGGCTGCTGCTTAACGAGCGCGTCACCATCGAAGAAGACACCAAGGTCAAGGCGGCCCTGCAAGCCGCGCTCAAAGCCATTGACGGCCAGCTGGCCTGGGGCGAGCGCCTGGGCGCTGCGTTCTCGGGCATCAGCCTGGGCTCCATCCTGCTGCTCGTCGCCTTGGGTCTGGCCATCACCTACGGCCTGATGGGCGTGATCAACATGGCCCATGGCGAGCTGATGATGATTGGCGCCTACGCCACCTATGTGGTGCAAGGCATCTTCCAGAAGTATTTTCCGGGCGCGTTCGACTGGTACCTGGTGGCCGCACTGCCGCTGGCGTTTGGCGCATCCGCCGCCGTGGGCGCGGTGCTGGAGCGCGGCGTGCTGCGCTTTCTGTATGGCCGCCCGCTGGAGACTCTGCTGGCCACCTGGGGCATCAGCCTGGTGCTGATGCAGCTGGTGCGCACGATTTTTGGTGCGCAGAACGTGGGCGTGGAAAACCCCGCGTGGATGAGCGGTGGCGTGCAGGTGCTCTCCAACCTCACACTGCCCTACAACCGCCTCGTCATCATCGGCTTTGCCATTGCCGTGCTGCTGGGTATGGGCTACCTGATTGGCCGCACACGCCTGGGCCTGTTTGTGCGCGGCGTCACGCAAAACCGCCCCATTGCCTCGTGCATGGGCGTGAACACCGCCCGCATCGACACCGTGGCCTTTGCGCTGGGCTCGGGCATTGCGGGCCTGGCCGGTTGCGCGCTGAGCCAGGTGGGCAATGTGGGGCCGGACCTGGGCCAGAGCTACATTGTCGATGCCTTCATGGTGGTGGTGCTGGGCGGCGTGGGCCAGCTGGCGGGCACGGTGTATGCGGCGCTGGGCTTGGGGCTGTTGAACAAGTTCCTCGAAGGCTGGGCGGGCGCGGTGCTGGCCAAGATTGCGGTGCTGGTGTTCATCATCATCTTCATCCAGAAGCGGCCCCAGGGCATCTTCGCGGTCAAGGGGCGGAGTGCCGACGCATGACAACCACTGGCTCCTCTTCATCTCCTCTGTCCCAGCCCTTGACCGTTCAGGCTGAGCCTGTCGAAGCCCGGCCCGGCACTTCGACAAGCTTAGTGCGAACGGACGGGGGTGTGCATCAGCCCGTTTTGCAAGGCCGTCCCGTGACCCCATCTCCTGTCGTTTTGCCCGCACCGGCACCGCTGCTCACGCGCGGTGGCTGGTCGGCCTTCATCGTGGCGCTCATCGTGGTGTGCGCCGTGGCCCCCGTGCTCAACCTCTGGGTGCCCGCAGGCAGCATGTTCCACCTGTCGGACTACGCCGTGGCGCTGCTCGGCAAGATCATGTGCTACGCCATCTGTGCGCTGGCCATGGACCTGATCTGGGGCTACACCGGCATCCTGAGCCTGGGCCACGGCCTGTTCTTTGCGCTGGGCGGCTACGTGATGGGCATGTACCTCATGCGCCAGATCGGCCGCGACGGCAACTACAAAAGCGACCTGCCCGACTTCATGGTGTTCCTCGACTGGAAGGAGCTGCCCTGGCACTGGGCGCTGTCCGACAGCTTTGTGGCCACGCTAATCCTCATCGTGGCCGTGCCGGGCGTGATCGCGTTTGTGTTCGGCTACTTCGCCTTTCGCTCGCGCATCAAGGGCGTGTACTTCTCCATCATCACGCAGGCCATGACGTATGCGGCCATGCTGCTGTTCTTTCGCAACGAGACGGGCTTTGGTGGCAACAACGGCTTTACCGACTTCAAGCGCATCCTGGGCATGCCCATCGCCACACAGAACATGCGCATGACGCTGTTCGTGCTCACGGGGCTCACCTTGCTCGGGTTCTTCCTCATGGCCCGCTGGCTGGTGCGCAGCAAGTTTGGCCGCGTGCTGCAGGCCGTGCGCGATGCCGAAACGCGGGTCATGTTCTCGGGCTACTCGCCGCTGCCCTACAAGCTCACCATCTGGACCATCAGCGCCATGATGTGCGGCGTGGCGGGCGCCCTGTATGTGCCCCAGGTCGGCATCATCAACCCCGGCGAAATGAGCGCCGCCAACTCCATCGAGATCGCCGTCTGGGCGGCCGTGGGTGGCCGCGCCACGCTGATCGGGCCCATCGTGGGCGCGTTCATCGTCAATGGTGCCAAGAGCTGGCTCACGGTGACGGCGCCGGAGTTCTGGTTGTACTTTCTGGGCGCGCTGTTCATTGCGGTCACGCTGTTCCTGCCCGATGGTGTGGTGGGCCTGGCGAAGAAGCTGAAGAAGAAGAACAACAAGAAGACCGAAGGAGCCGCGCCATGACGCCTGATCTGATGGACGAAGGCGCGCGGCGCATTCAGACCCGGCTGACACCCACTGCGCAGGGCCAGACGGAATCCGGCGGCCGGGCTGCAGGCTTCTCGCGCATTGCTACGCCGGGCGAGGTCGATGTGACCCACGGCCGCATCTTGTACCTCGAAGACGTGCATGTGAGCTTTGACGGCTTCAAGGCCATCAACGGCCTGAGCCTGGACATCGCCCCCGGCGAGCTGCGCTGCATCATCGGCCCCAACGGTGCGGGCAAGACGACGATGATGGACATCATCACCGGCAAGACCCGGCCGCAAAAAGGCACGGTGTTCTTTGGCTCAACGATTGACCTGCTGCGCCACAACGAGCCCGAGATTGCCAGCCTGGGCATTGGCCGCAAGTTCCAGAAGCCCACGGTGTTCGAGCAGCTCAGCGTGTTCGAAAACCTGGAGCTGGCCTTGAAGACCCACAAGGGCGTGAAGTCGAGCATGTTCTTCAAGCTCGACTCCGCGCAGTCGGACCGGCTGGCCGAGATCCTGCACACCATTCACCTGGCCGACAGCGTCACGCGGCAGTCGGGCAACCTGAGCCACGGGCAAAAGCAGTGGCTGGAGATTGGAATGCTGCTGATGCAGGACCCTAAGCTGTTGCTGCTGGACGAGCCGGTGGCGGGGATGACGGATGAGGAAACGGCGCGGACTGCGGAGTTGTTCCTCACGCTCAAGGGCAAACATTCGCTCATGGTGGTGGAGCATGACATGGGCTTTATCCGCACCATTTCGGAGAAGGTGACGGTGCTGTGCGATGGGTCGGTGCTGGCCGAAGGCACGCTCGACCAGGTGCAGGCCGACGAGCGCGTGATCGAGGTGTACCTCGGCCGGTGAAAGTATTCACTATTAAAAATATAGCTGCCGGTGCTTATTCAAAGGGCGCTAGCGGCCAAAAACACTCCAAGTCACCATGCTCACCGTCCAGAACATCAACCAGTACTACGGCGGCTCCCACATCCTGCGTGACGTGAGCCTCACCGCTACCCCCGGCAAGGTCACCGTGCTGCTCGGCCGCAATGGCGTGGGCAAGACCACGCTGCTCAAAAGCCTCATGGGCCTGGTACCCATCAAGAGCGGCTCCATCCAGTTTGACGGCAAGGCCATCGACAAGGCCACCCCCTACGACCGCGCGCGCGCAGGCATCGGCTTCGTCCCCCAAGGCCGCGAAATCTTCGGGCGTCTGACGGTGGAAGAAAACCTGCGCATGGGCTTGGCCTACAAAAGCGGCTCCACCCCGGTGCCGCCCCAACTGTACGAGTTGTTTCCCGTGCTCAAGCAGATGCTCAAGCGCCGGGGCGGAGACCTGTCGGGCGGACAACAGCAGCAACTGGCCATCGCCCGTGCCTTGGCCCCAGGTCCACGTTTGCTCATCCTGGACGAGCCCACCGAGGGCATCCAGCCCAGCATCATCAAGGACATCGGCCGTGTGATCCGTATGCTGGCCGATCAGGGCGAGATGGCCATTCTGCTGTGCGAGCAGTACTACGACTTTGCGCAGGAACTTGCCGACGACTACCTGGTGATGGAGCGCGGCGAGGTCATCGCACGCGGCCCCGGCAGCGAGATGGAGTCCAAAGGCATTCGCAACCTGGTGGCGATCTGACGGATTCATTCACATCGGCGGCTTCGCACTTCATATTGCTTTGTTCCCCTCGAAGCCACAGGCCGCAGACGCGTACCAGAGAACTCGAGATGGAGGTGACAGGTTCCGCCAGGGGCACCGGATACGGCTGGACATTTCCACCAGCAACTTCCCCGGGTTCGACGTCAATCCCAACACCGGCGCCCCGGAGGCGAGCCCAGGGCCCCGTGCGGTGGCGCGCAACAGCGTGCATACCGGGGGAGGCCGGGCATCCCGTCTGGTGTTGCCCTGGGTGAAGAGCCCTTGACCCACACGGAGCGGCCTCAGGTGCGGACCGGAACGGAACCCGCGCGCCTCCAGCGCGCAACGCTTTCCATGATGAGTACCGTACACAGCATCCAGGTGCTGCCCAGCAGCCAGCCTGCGAGGACGTCACTGGCGTAGTGCACATGCAGCACCACACGGCTCCATCCGGTGGTGAAGATGAGTGCGCCCGCCACCATCGCGGCGGGCAGGTGCCAGGCACGGGGCAGCAGCCGCGTGGCCAGGTAGGCCAGCATGGCGTACGCCACCATCGAAGCGCTGCTGTGACCGCTGGGAAAGCTGTAGCCGCTGGCCTCGGCAATGCCGTGGGTGTGTTCGGGGCGCACCCGCTCGAAGAGGTTTTTCAATACCCTGGTCAGTGCTCCGTTACCTGCCAGGGCCACGAGCCAGCCCAAGGCCAGCAGCCGATGCTGGTACAGCCACAGCGCGGCAGCCACCCCCAGCGCCAGCGCGGTCAGCACCCAGGTGTCACCCAGGTGGGTGAGTGCGGCAAACCACTGCAGCACGGCGGCCGATGCTTGGGTTTGCAGGCCGGTGGCCAAGACGTCGTCCAGTACGCCCCATGGCCCCAGGGTGCGCCCGCTCTCGGCCAGGCCTGCCATCGCGATGCCAGCCAGCACCAGGGTGCAGGCCGATGCGGCCATGGCTGCCAGCATGATCCAGTGCGCTTGCGCTGGCACCACACGGCGCAGCGGTGGGCCCGCATGGCGGCGCAGTCTGCGCAGGCCGGCCAGTGCGGCGATGCCCAGCAGCGCGCAGACCAGCATGCCAGCCATCCACCAGCCCAAGGGGGACTGTGCGAGCAGGGTGCCGGCCTGGGTGGCTGCGGATACGCCGGAGGTCATCGTCATGGTGAGAAGGTGTTGTTGTTTCAGGTTGCGCGCTGTAGGTCACGCACAGAGAGACGCCGGGGTTTGTACCGAAGTTCCCAGCACCCCGCACGCGGGTGGGTGTATTGCGCGGTACTTGCGGGTGTCGGCGGAGGCTGACAGTTAAAGGGCATGGTTACCGGCGGCGCTGGGGGGCACTGGCTGCGAGCATGGGGCCCCTGCAGCCCGCGAAGAACAGGTCGCGCGGTGCTGCTGGCACACTGATCCCCCGCGCTACTCCTTGCACGCTGTGGGGTTGCTCTTGTTTGCTGCAGAGTTTTTGCATGACACCTTCGGACCATTCTCTTCCTCCCCGGCCCCGAGGCCCTATCCATCTGGTGGTGCCCCAGCGGCCGGGCGCCAACCTGGACCTGCTGCGTGCCAAGTTGGAGGGGGTACCCGCCTTGCAGGCCCACGATGTGGTGTGGCATGTGCCTGACCGCCGTGGCGACATCGTGCAGCTGGCCGACGATGCGGCGCGGTCTGCCCATGCTGACGGTGGGCTGGTGGTGGCTGCTGGTGGCGATGGCACCATCAACGCCGTGGCATCGGCAGCACTGCGTGAGGGGGTACCGCTGGGTGTGGTGCCTATGGGTACGTTCAACTATTTCAGCCGTGAGCATGGCCTGGCCATGGACCCGGAGACCGCTGTGCAAGACCTGCTGCAGGCGCTGCATGCGGGCGACCTGCGGCCGGTGCAGGTGGGGTTTGTCAACCGCCGCATGTTTGTCGTCAACGCCAGCGTAGGCCTGTACCCCAAGCTGCTGGCTGACCGCGAAATGGCCTCGCGCCGCTTTGGCCGCAAGCGCTGGGTGGCGGTGCTGTCATCGGTGTGGAGCATGTTCCGCCCGGCATCCAGCCGCCGCTGGCGCGTGGTGATGAAAACCCACCAGGGCGCAGAGGAGCGTCAAGAAGAGCATTTGGTTACCACCCTGTTCGTCGGCAATAACCCCTTGCAGCTGGACCGCATGGGCCTGCCGCAGGCGCAGAAGGTGGCCGATGGCGGGCATCTTGCCGTGGTGATGCTCAAGCCGCAGGGGCGCTGGGCCATCGCCCGCACCGTGTGGAATGCGGCCACCGGCCAGTTGCACAAAGACAATGCGGTGGTCAGCATGGCCTGCACTGAGTTGACCGTAGCGCCAGCCAGCTGGCGTCCGCCCCAGGTCAAAGTGGCATTTGATGGGGAGCGCGAGTGGATGGCGCCGCCGCTGCATTTCCGGCTGAGTGCACGACCTCTGTGGCTGGTGGCACCGCATACGCTGGCGTCTCATGGCACGCACCGGCCAGGGGTGGCGGAGTCTGGCCCCGGACCTGATCCCGGACCTGATGGGTTACCCGCATGATGGAGTGGCGATACTGCCGACTCATACCCCTGAGCCTGTTGTCATGACCGTTCTGATGCACCTTTCGGACCTGCACTTCGGGGCGCACGACCCCCAGGTGTGCGCGGCTGCGTTGCGGTTGGCACAGCGGCTGGATGTGTCGATGGCAGTGGTGTCGGGCGACCTCACCCAGCGTGCCACCGCCGCACAGTTTGCGCAGGCTGCACGGTTTGTGCAGGGCTTGCACGCGCGCAACACCCTGGTGCTGGCGGGGAACCATGATGTGCCGCTCTTTGCGTGGTGGATGCGCTGGGGTCGGGCCTACCAGCGCTATGCCCACCAGTTTGGATGGGAACAGGAGCCCGTGCGGCAAGCGGGTGTGTTCTATGTGGTGGGCGTCAACACCACACGACCTTGGCGACATGAGCGCGGCAGCCTTTCTTCTGCGCAGGTCGAGCAGGTGGCCCGGCTGCTGGCGCGCGCACCGCCTGGCGCATGGCCCATTGTGGCCAGTCACCACCCGCTGGTGGGGCGGGATGCCCAAGACCGCGCACACCGACCGTCGCGTGCCGACGAGGCTGTGCAACGCTGGCAGGCTGCGGGTGCGCAGATGCTGCTGTCGGGCCATGTGCACGAGCCTGCTGTCTTGCAACCCCGACCCGGCCTGTGGGTCAGCCGCGCGGGCACAGCGGTGTCGCACCGCTTGCGGCACGGCAGCCCCAACAGCCTGGTGGTGCTGAGCGTGGAGCTATCGGGCAACGCTGCGGGCATGCAGGCCCGGTATGCAGCGCGGTGGGACTATGACAGTACGGCAGGTGAGTTCTGCTGCGTGCAGCGCCAGCGTGTAGAGACCGACAACGCCAGCCAGACGTTGGGAATGGATTGACGGTGATGAATTTGGAGAGGCAGGGATCATCTGCACACGTTTCGCTCGATCCGTGAAGAGGATCTCTCGCGGTGTTGCAGTTTCGCTGACACTGGTTTCACCGGCTTGACCCGTTCACAGCGCCCGCCTATTCTGGGTGCTATTGTTTGCAGGCCCTCGGCCGGCGCGGGTGCGGTTCGTTGCCCGGTGCTGGAGGCCTGATCACCTCCAGATGCACAAAGAATTCCACCACGATGCCGTGCGCCGCCTGCAGGCGCTGATTGAGCGAGAAACTGGGGCCCCCTTGGGCGAAGCAGCGCAGGCCGAAATGGCGGACATCCTGCACGGCATGGAAAACCCCGATGGTGCCGCCGCCGATGGCTTGGCTGTGGCGCCGCGCGAGGTCACCATCCTGCTGGCCGATCTGCGCGGGTTCACAGCGCTGTCGGGCTCGCAGCCGGCATCGGTGGTCATCGCCGCGCTCAACCGCTGCCTGGCCCGACTGTCCGAGGTGGTGTTCAAGTACCAGGGCACCATCGACAAGTTCATGGGCGACTCCATCATGGTGCTGTTTGGCGCCCCAGTGGCCCGCGACGACGATGTGGACCGTGCGCTGCTGTGTGCGGTGGAGATGCAGATCGCCATGCGCGAGCTGAACCTTGCGCACCTGAGCGAGCGGCTGCCGGAGGTGTTTCTGGGCATCGGCGTGAACACGGGCACCGTGATGGCCGGGCGCTTTGGCTCGGATGTGTATTCCGAATACACGGTGATCGGCGAGGCCGTGAACCTGGCTTCGCGCATCGAGGCGCTGAGCCTGCGGGGCCAGGTGCTCATCAGCGACTCTACCTACCAGCGCTGCTGGGGGCTGGTGTCGGCATCCGCGCCCATGCAGGTGTTCGTCAAGGGGCGCACGCAACCCGTCAGCCTGCGCGAGCTGATCGCCATCCCTTCGCACAAGCTCAAGGTGCCCCGCCAGGAGTTCCGCCGCAGCCACCGCGTGGACGCGCGCCTGCCCTGCCTGTGCCAGCGCATGCAGGACAAGATCGTGGTGCCCCACATCGTGCACGGCGCCATCCGCGACATTGGCTACCACGGCCTGCTGGTGGAGCTGATCGAGCCGCTGGAACCCCACAGTGAGATCAAGCTGGAGTTTGAACTGCCGCTGGTGGACTACCGCGTGGCCGATGTGTATGCCCGCGTCATCACCCTCAAGCAAGAGGGCGACGAATGGGTGGCTGGGCTGGAGTTCACCTCCATCAGCGCCGAGTGCCGCGCCAAGGTGCAGATGTTCGTGCAGCTGCTGGTGGCGCACTGACGCGCGCGCACACCCCACCGCTGGCCGTTCAGCATCCCAGCAGGCTGGCCAGATCGGTCAGGTCCTTGGCATGCAAGTCATTGCCCGGCTGCGGCGACACATCCTTGGGCTGTGCCACGCCAAACTCGTGTGGCCGTTCGATGTACGCCGTGCGCAGGCCACAGCCCTGCGCAGCGGCCAGGTCGTCGTGGTGCGCTGCCACCAGCGCCACCTGGTGTGGCGGCAGGTCAAACACGCGCGCCACGCCCAGGTAGGTGTCGGGATGCGGCTTGTAGGCCTTGAACACCTCGGCGCTCAACACACAGTCCCAAGGCAACCCGGCGCGCTTGGCCATGTGGGTCAGCAGGCCGATGTTGCCGTTCGATAGCGTAGTGATGGTGTAGCGCTGCTTGAGCCGCGTCAGGCCCTGCACGCTGTCGGGCCAGGCATGGAGTCGGTGCCACACGCGGTTGAGGTGGTGGCGCTCGGCCTCGCCCAGGTGTGCCAGCCCAAAGCGCGGAAGGATCTCGTCCAGGATCTGCCGGTGCAGGGCATCGATCAGCGTCCAGCCCTGTTCGCCGCGCATCACCCGCGCCATGGCGGGCTGGTAGCCCGCGCGCCAGGCCAGTGCAAACGCATCGGCATCCACCTGGGGATAGAGGGCCCGCACCTCGCGCGCAATGCTGCCGTGCCAGTCCACCACGGTGCCAAAGATGTCGAAGGCCAGCACCTGCACCTGGGCAAAGGGGTGGTCGGCAGGCAGGGCAGAGGTGCTGTTTGGAGCAAAGGTGTTCATGCGCCCATCGTAGAGGGGGCGGCGAGCCCTCGTCCCGACTGCGGCATTGCCGCCACACTGCGCATAAAGGGCTGGAGTGCTGCCCGCAGCTTGCGCTACATTGGCTGTGGGCCGGCCTTTCTGCCAGCCACGTCGCTCGGACGGTTCCGGGCGCTTACGTGAAAGTCACACCGCATGTCTGCATCGCAGGGCAATCGCCGTTTTGCGCGCATCGATCGCCTCCCTCCCTACGTCTTCAACATCACGGCCGAGCTCAAGCTGGCCGCCCGCCGCCGGGGCGAAGACATCATCGACATGAGCATGGGCAACCCCGACGGGGCCACGCCACCGCACATTGTCGCCAAGCTCACCGAAGTGGCCCAGCGGCCCGACACCCACGGCTACAGCGCCAGCAAAGGCATCCCGCGCCTGCGCCGCGCCATCAGCCACTGGTACAAAGACCGCTACGCGGTGGACATCAACCCCGATACCGAGGCCATCGTCACCATCGGCTCCAAGGAGGGCCTGGCCCACCTCATGCTGGCCACGCTGGACCGGGGCGACACCGTGCTGGTGCCCGACCCCAGCTACCCCATCCACATTTACGGTGCGGTGATTGCCGGTGCCGACATCCGCAGCGTGCCCGTGGCGCCCGATGTGGACTTTTTTGCTGAGCTGGAAAAGGCCATCCGCGGCAGCTACCCCAAGCCCAAGATGATGATCTTTGGCTTTCCCAGCAACCCCACGGCGCAGTGCGTGGACCTGAGCTTCTTCGAGCGCGTGATTGCCCTGGCCAAGAAGCACGACATCCTGGTGGTGCACGACCTGGCCTACGCCGATATCGTGTACGACGGCTACCGCGCGCCCAGCATCATGGAAGTGCCCGGCGCCAAGGATGTGGCGGTGGAGTTCTTCACGCTCAGCAAAAGCTACAACATGGCCGGCTGGCGCGTGGGCTTCATGGTGGGCAACCCCGACCTGGTGGCCGCGCTGGCCCGCATCAAGAGCTACCACGACTACGGCACCTTCACGCCCTTGCAGGTGGCCGCCATTGCCGCGCTGGAGGGTGACCAGCAGTGTGTGAAAGACATCGCCGCCCAGTACCAGCGCCGCCGCGACGTGCTCTACAAGGGCCTCACCGAAGCTGGCTGGGCCGTGGACTGCCCCAAGGCCAGCATGTACATCTGGGCCCGCATCCCCGAGCCCTATCGCGCGCTGGGCTCGCTGGAGTTTGCGCGGCAACTGCTGGACAAGGCCAAGGTGTGTGTGTCGCCAGGCATCGGCTTTGGCGACCAGGGGGACGAGTATGTGCGCTTTGCGCTGATCGAGAACGAGGCGCGGATTCGGCAGGCGGTGCGGGGGATTCGGGGGATGTTCAAGGCGGATGGGTTGCTGAAAGCGCCGGCATCGACCTCCGAACTTTGACTTTTTTCAAGTTTCGGGTTCACCTTCGAGCGATCTAGTAGTCGCGTTTCACTGAGCGACCACTGCCATATCCGGTTCGGGGGGCGGTGGTCTTCAGGGTTGTCCATTTCCCCGGGGCCGTGCTTCAAATGCAACCTTGAAATGCTCACCGCGGCGATTCTGTGACGCGTACTGCATTGGTAGTATCGAAACCTCGTCTCCAAAACTATCTATCGCTACCAATGTTTCCGAGCGGACTTGACAGAAAGGAACTCCATGCGCGGCCGGTGTTCAGAGGACTTATGGTCCTGCTCCTAGTGGCAATGGCGGGTATGCTGATTTTCGGATCAATACCGCTGCTCATGACTCCTGGCCCGGTAGAGGTCGTGTGTCCGGTGCAACCCCGCAAGTTTGTATGCGAACTGGGTGCCGCCGTCGTCCGGTCAATACCCTTCGGCGCACAGCGAACTGTGTTGGGCGTCTCCGGTGTTGCCGCAACCTTTGGCATTGTTGTGTTGGTTTGGATGATCGTCTGGCGCAAGAAAGAATAAGAGATTGCTTGCGCCGGCTGTTCGCGTGAAATGCGGGTGCCTTATCTGGTTCTCAGGGATGAGCCTAGACCATCTCATCCTCTAGGTTCATTCACTACCGCCCGCCTTGGGCGACCTTGGAGCGCTTTCCCAAATCAGCCCTGCGCCAAAGCTGAATATCACGAGCAACACGCCGTACCACCCGGTGAACCAACTGATGTTTGTAGCCAAAAAAACGGCTGAAATCAGCGCAAAAAGCACCGCGAGTCCAATGCGCCAGTGAAACGCCAACATCGTGATCAGTTCAAAAAGGGCGTCCATACAACCTTTCAATTCAACCGGATTGTCGTCGGCCACAAGCGCTGCCTCACGCGGCCCACCTACATCGCCCATATCCTAGGCGCCTCCCCCTCCAGCCCCCACAACACCTCCCGCCAGGCCACCCGCACTGCCTTGAGCAGTTTCATCGCGGGCTCCACCTGCGGTGCCAGTACGCGCACCACCACCATGCGGTCGTTGGGGCTGGTGGCGCCTGCAGTGGCCTTGACTTGGGGGTGCTGATCCATCACCGCGCGGGCCGCGTCCAAGGCCGCGTCGCGGCGCGTGCGGTCAAGTGGGCTGCCTGCGGCAAAGAACATGCTGGCCATGCAACGGTGGCCCGCTAAACCCAAGGGGCTGCTCAGCAGCCGGTCATCGGCGGCGTCGATCACGCAGCGCTCCAGCCACAGGCCGGGCACTTCGAGGTGCTGGGTGAAGCGGCCTTGTTCGAATGGCTGGCCCGCGTGGGGCAGGCCCAGCGCGGTCACGTCCCAGGCGATGCATTCGGCGCCGGGGGCGAGGTTCAACGTGAGGTGGTTTTCAGCGTGGCAGGCGCTGTAGCACAGGGCTTCGAGCGGCAGCCATTCCAGGCGTGCGCCTTCGGCCAGGGTGAGGTGGCTGCGTTGCAGCGCCAGCGGGCCGGTGGAGCGGTAAAAGCGCGTGGCACCGGGCGTGGTGACCAGGCCATGGGCGCCGGGGCCGACGGTGGTGGTGATGTCCAGCGTGTCGCCGCCCACCAGGCCGCCGGGCGGGTGCACCAGCACGTTGTGGCAGATGGCGTCGCCCTCGGGGTACAGGCTTTGCAGGATACGCAGCGGCCCGTTGTGTTCGTAGCGGGCTACCGTGCGGGCGCTATGTTCTGCCGTGTAGTCGAGCTGAAGGCGGGCGTGCCAGGGCATGTTGTATTGGTATGCTACTAAATGAGTAGCTGATTATGCCCTGCAGGCGGGCGGTAGAGGCCTGTGGGAGCAATAGGTGGTACCCGCTTTTCCTACGCTGTTTGGCGTACGGGGGTCTGCACGGGGGCCGTGGACCCGGCCGCATACCAGCTGCGCAGCTTGCCGGGGTTGAGCAGCCCTTGCGGGTCAAAGCGGCGCTTCATGCCCACCACGGCCGGGTCCAGGTGGTTCTGCTTGCCGTCTTCCACGATGTACACATGCGGGTTGTTGATCTGCACGCCGTGGTCGCGGTAGATCTGCATGATCTGGTTGAGGCGCTCTTCGGTGGTGTAGCGGATGATCTGCAGACCGCTGCAGTTGAAGGCGCCTTCCTTGGTGCGCAAAAATTCCAGGTGCATCATCACCTCTCCGCCGAGCGCAGCTTCCAGTGCCTTGACTTGCTCTAGCCTGCGCGTGGGCGCGAAGCCGCTCTGGATGTAGGTCAGGCCTTTGTCCACCTTCAGCGCGTGCAAGGTGGTGTGGTTCCAGGTGTATTCGAGCAGCGTCTTGTGGCTGCTGGCCACTTCGTCGGCCGTCTTGCGGTAGGTGACCTGGCCGCCGTGCTGCGCCACCATGTCGCGCATGCCCGCCTCGGAGTGCGGGGCCACCAGCAGCAGCACCGCGTGCTGGTTGGCGGGCAGGTGCTCGGCCAGGCCGGTGAAGTACTGCGGGATGGGGGCGGCTACAAAACACACCTCCTTTTTCTCCAGCCCGGGCGCGCTGCCAAAGCGGTCGGCAAAGTCCAGCGCGGCGTCAAACTGCTCGAAGGTGGCGATGCATTCGGTCCACTCCACGGCAGGGGTCAGGGCCACTTCCAGCTCCAGCACGATGCCGTTGGTGCCGTAGGTGTGGTGCAGCAGCATGGCCTCGGGGCCGCGCAGTTCGATGACCTGGGGCTCGGGCTCCACCGTCATCGCACGCACGGCCAGCACGTTACCAGGCGCGGCCAGAGGGCCGTGGTTGATGGAGCCCGCACCGCCAAATCCGCCGCCAAACAGACCGCCCAGCGTGGCGCTGCGGTAGGTGCTGGGCAGCCAGCGCAGCTCTTGCCCATGGGGCTTGGCCTGCGCATCAAAGTCTGCCAGCCGGATGCCAGACTGCGCGCGGCCCACACCGCCGCGCACCCAGCCAAATGCGTTGTAGCCCGACAGGTCCAGGATCACGCCGCCGTGCAGCGGCGTGCTTTGCCCGTAGTTGCCGGTGCCGCTGCCGCGCACGGTGAGGGGAATGCCCGCGCTGGCGCAGGCGGCCACCACCTGGCGGATTTCTTCTTCGGTGCGTGGGCGCACCGCGATGTCGCCACGCTTGCCCGCCAGGTCGCGCTTGAGCACGGGGCTGAACCAGGCAAAGTCCTGCGAGAGGCGGCCCACGCGCAGCGGGTCGGCGATCCAGTCCAGGTCGGGCAGTTGGTCAGGCAGTTGTTGGGCGGTGGTGGTCATGTCGGTATCTCCTTGGCCGCTGGCGGCCGTTTGGGGCAAAAGGAAGCCCTTGCCGCGCGCCAGTGGCTGCGCGCGGTGTGTTGGCGATGGGGTTGAAAGGTCTAGTCGTGCGACGTTTCGCTGGCGTGCCAGCCGCCCAGGGCGACGCGGGTGAGCCAGGCCATTAGCACGAACAAGGCGACGCCGGTGAGCGAGATTAGCAGCAGCGCAGCAAACATGCGCGGGATGTTGAGCTGAAAGCCGGCCTGCAAGATCTGGTACGCCAGCCCCGCACCCTGGCCCCCGGTGCCCGCCACAAACTCCGCCACCACGGCGCCGATGAGCGCCAGGCCGCTGGAAATGCGCAGCCCGCCAAAGAAGTAGGGCAGCGCGCTTGGGATGCGCAGGCGCAGCAGCGTCTGCAGCCGCGTGGCGCGGTTGAGTTGGAAGTAGCTTTGCAGGTCAGGCTCCACACTGCGCAAACCCAGCGTGGTGTTGCTGATGATGGGGAACAGGGCCACCAGTGCGGCGCAGATCACCATCGAGGCCGTCGGGTCCTTGACCCAGATGATGATGAGTGGTGCCACGGCCACGATGGGCGTGACCTGCAGCAGCACGGCGTAGGGGAAGAGCGCGGTCTCGATGCGCTTGCTCTGGACAAACAGGAACGAGATCAGCACGCCCGCCACCGTGGCCACCACAAAGGCCAGCACCGTGATCTTGACGGTGACCCACAGCGAGCCGCCCAGGGCGGCCCAGTCGGTGAACAGCGTCTTCATCATCAGGATGGGTGAGGGCACCAGGTAGGGCGGTAGCTCCATGGCCGTGACCAGCCCCTGCCAGAGCGCGATCAGCACCAGGCCGACCAGCACGGGGTACACCACGCGCTGCACGCGGGGCTGGGCCATGAGCGGCGGGCGTTTGGGCGTTGTCTTGGTGGCAGGTTTGGCAGCGACTGGTGCAGGCGTCGAGCGCGGGGCGGCTGAGGGGTGGGCGGTGACCACGGGCGACGCCATCGGTGCGGAAGGGAAGGGGGTGCTCATGCCACGGTCTCCTCGGTGTCCACGCTGGCGCGCAGCAGGCTGTCCTGCAGCAGCTTGGCGTAGCGGCTGAATTCGGGCGACACCATGAAGTCGGCCGTGCGGGGGTAGGGCGCGTCGATGCGGAACTCTTCGACCACGCGACCGGGGCGTGCGGCCATCATGACCACGCGGCTGGAGAGGAACACCGCCTCGTGGATCGAGTGCGTCACAAAGATCACGGTGAGCTTTTTCTTGCGCCACAAGTCGAGCAGGTCAGCGTCGAGCTTGTGGCGAGTGATTTCATCCAGTGCGCCAAAGGGCTCATCCATCAACAGCAGGTCCGGCTGGGTGACCAGGCCGCGCGCAATCGATACGCGCATCTGCATGCCGCCGGACAGCGCGCGGGGTAGCGCATGGGCAAATTTCGACAACCCCACCAGCGCCAGCGCTTCGGTCACGCGCGCATCGGCCTCGGCGCGGGGCACGCCCGCCAGGTCGAGCGGCAGACGCACATTGGTCTGCACACTGGCCCAGGGCATGAGCGTGGGCGACTGGAAGACAAACGCCATCTTCTTGCCGCTCTCTTCCAGCTGCGCTACGGGCTTACGCCACAGGTGCAGGCGGCCATCAGTGGGCTCCAGCAGGCCCGCCACCATTTTCAGCAGCGTGCTCTTGCCGCAGCCCGAAGGGCCGAGCAGGGTGACGAATTCGCCTTCCTCAATGGTCAGGTCCACCGGCAGCAGGGCCTGGGTGCCATTGGGGTAGGTTTTTTCGGCAGAGAGCACCTCCACGGCGGGTGTGGAATAGGTGGCTGGCATCGGGGTGTGCACCAGCGGCGGAGAGTCAGCGGGGGATGTCATGGTCGCCTTTCGATGGATGCGGCCGGGCGGGCAGGGGGGCGCACCGGCCGCTGTTTCAGGGCTGTCAGGGCTCAGGGCAGAACCTTGAGGTCTTTGACGAAGGCCGTGGTGTAGGTCTCGGCCAGCTTCACCTTGGCAGGGTCGATGAGCTTGGCGTCCACCAGGAAGTCGTAGCTGGCCTTGGCGCGTGCGTCGGTCATGATGCCGATGCCCATGGTGGCTGCGTCGCCGCCCGTCGCCATGCCCAACTCCTTGAGCTTGGCCACGCTGTAGGCCAGTTGCTCGTCGGTCATGTTGGGGTTGTCTTTCTTGATGAGTGCATTGGCGGGGGCTGGATCGTTCAGGTAGCTCTTCCAGCCTTCCATTGACGCTTTCACAAACGACGCCACGGCGGCGATGCGGTCCTTCACCGTCTTTTCCATGCACGAGATGGTGGTGGCGTAGGCGGGGTAGCCGTGGTCACTGAACATCAGCGTGTTGGCCTTGACGCCCGCCTTGGCAATGGCAAAGGGCTCGGAGGTCAGGTAGCCCTGCTGGGCGGTGTTCTTGTCGGCCACAAAGGGCTGAATGTTGAACGTGTAGGGGCGCGTCTGCGAGTCGGTGAAGCCGTACTTGGCCTTGAGCCAGGGCCAGTAGCCGCGCTGGGCCGACGACGCGATCAGGATGGTCTTGCCCTTGAGGTCTTCGAATTTCTTCACGTCCTCGTGCGCGATGAGTACCTGCGGGTCCTTCTGGAACACGGCCGCCACATTGACCACAGGCACGCCGCCTTCACGCATCTGGATCATCTGCAGGTCGCTCGACCCCATCACGCATTCGGCCTGGCCGGCGGCCATCATCTGCACGATGTTGACCTGCGGGCCGCCCATCTTGATGGTCACGTCCAGCCCGTACTTCTTGTACAGGCCCGTAGCCACCGCCTGGTAGAAGCCGCCATGCTCGGCCTGCGCGTACCAGTTGGTCATGTAGGTGAACTTTTCCTGCGCGTGGGCTGTGCTCGACATGGTGCCGACGGCACCAACAGCGAGCAGCGCGGCTGCACCAAGTTTGGAAAGGCGGGAGGCGGTCTTCATCATGGTGGTACTCCGGTAGGGTGGTGGAGGTGGAACGAAGGGACAACGAAGGGGAAGGCGAAAAGGTTTTGCGGTAGCGTTTGCAGGTTTCAGGCCAGTGCGCTGGAGTGCTCCACGTGGCCGGTGTGATTGGCGCGGCCCCAGGTGGGCTCAGTGCGCGGTGCCCACTGCAGCTTGTGCAGCTCGGTAATGGCGGCGGCCCAGCTCACAGCCAGCGAGTCGAGGATGGCGTGCCCCTGTTCGGCCGTGGCGGGCAGCGGGTCGCCAATGATTCCGGTGGGGCCGAAGTCGCGCGCACTCCAGGCGCAGGCCGGGCGGCCGTCGGGTGAGAGCAGGGGCGAGTCAAAAACGGGCGGGTAGTTGACTACCGCACGCTCCATGTGCACGGTGTCGGGGGCCAGCGCCAGCATCAGCGCCGTCTCGGCGTGGCCTGCATGCATGGCCAGTTTCTTTTCGGTGTCGGACAGGTACTTGCCTGCCACATGCGGCACACGCCAGGTGAAGCTGGGCACCACAATGAAGTCGCCATGGCGCAGGCGCAGCTCGCGTGCGCACATCTCCATCACCTGCGGCTGACCGCCGTGGCCGTTGACGAACAGCAGCTTGCGAAAACCCGCGCGGTACACCGACTCGCCCACCTCGTTCATGGTGGCCAGCAGGGTCTCGCCGCTCAGCGTGACCGTGCCGGGGAAGTGCAGGTGCTCCTCGGACTTGCCGTAGGTGATGGGGGCCATCGCAAACGCAGGCACATCGGCCGGCAGGCGTGTCAGTGCATGGCCCACCACCCCCGCGCTGATCACCGTGTCCACCGCGCACGGCAGGTGCGGGCCATGCTGTTCTGTGGCGCCCGTGGGCAGCACGATGACGGTGTTTTCCTTGTCTGGCAGGTCGGCGATCTCGGTCCAGCTCAGGTAGGGCAGGTAGCGGTGGGGCGGGTTGTAGCCGTGCAGCATGGGTGGTTCTTTCGTGAAGGAAGCTGTTGTCAGCGCAAAGGGAGGTAGGCCGTGGCCTCCACCTCGATGAGGATGTCGGGCGTGGGCAACATGCCGCTCACTTCCACTACGGTGGATGCGGGGGGCTCACCGGGGAAGAACAGCTTGCGCACGCGGCTGTACTGTGGGAAGTGGTCCAGGTTCTTGAAGTACTGCACCAGCTTGAACACGTCGGACATCTGGCCGCCGGCGGCCTCGATGGTCTGGCGAATGCGGTCGAGCACATACCAGCTCTGCGCGAGGATGGGGCCCTCCTTGATGTCGCTGCTGAACTCGCCCGTGCGGCCAATCAGCGTGGCAGCCTCATTCGGGATGTCGTCGTAGCCACGCACGATGCGGCTGGCGGCAGGGTCCACGGCAATGATCCCGCTGAGGTAGATGAAGTCGCCTGCGCGGCGCCATGCGGCGTAGCGGGCCAGGGGCTGGGCGATGCCCGGCGCAGGTACGGTTGCAGATGCGGGACTCATGCGAGGCTCCTTGCGGATGAGGTGTTGGACACGTGGGTGGGCACATGCCAGGCGGCCGGTGCATGGCCGCTAGCGACGCGGCCCTGGCGCAGCACCACGCGGCTCTGCGCGCCTTGCGTGCGGGACGGAAAGCCCCAGTGGTCGGCCTGCGTGAAGACCAGCAGATCGGCCACCGTGCCAGGCTGCAGCGGCAGCGCCGTGGGGCCAGTGCGGCCGGTGCGCAGCCAGTCGGTGCGGCACAGCGATTCGCTCCATTGGTCGAAAGGTGCATCCAGCTGCGCAGCCAGAACGCCCGTGGCCAGGGCCTCCAGCGGGTCGAAGCTGCCCACGGGGCAGAACGGGTCTTGCACGTTGTCACTGGCGACCAGCACCGGGATGCCGCGTGCACGGGCTTCCTTCACCAGCGTCAGGCCCCGCTGGCGCGGTGTGCGGCCGGTGGTGGCGTCCTGCAGCAGCAGGTTGGTGATGGGCAGCGTGACCAGCGTGATCGGGCTTTGTGCCACCGCGTCGAGCGTGGCAAGGGCCGTGGCCTCGTCCTGTGCGGCCAGGGCGCAGGTGTGGCCGCAGACCACATGGCCTTCAAAGCGCAGTTCCTTGACCAGTGCGGCCGTGGTCGCCAAGCCCTGGGCGCCGGGGTGCAGTTCTTCGTCCACATGCAGGTCCACGTTCAGCCCGTGGTGTTGTGCGGCTTCAAACAGGTGACGCAGTGCCTGCGGGTCCCAGTTGGTGGAATGCACAAAGCCGCCCAGTAGTGCGCCAGAGCCGCTGGCGGCCACGGTGGCGGCCAGTTGCATGGCGGCGCTGCGTTCTGCGTACAGGTGCAGGGGGATCAGGCTTACGCGCTCCAGCGTGATGCGGTCGGCCCAGTCATGGGCCAGTGCGCGCAACACGTTCCAGGCCAGTGGCCGCGCGTCGGGCTCCCACCAGTCGCAGTGGGTGCGCAGGTGGACGGAGCCTGCGTCGTAGGCCCATTGCAGCGCGCGGCTGGCGCGGGCGTGGATGTCTGCTTCGGTCCAGCTTTGGCGATCCACCATCATGGCCTCGATGGCACCCAGCAGGCCGGGTTTGACCTCTCCCATGCGCGGCAGGGTGAAGGCCTTGTCCAGGTGGGTGTGCGCATCGACCAGGCCGGGCAGCACCAGCGCGCCTGCCACGTCCCACACAGCGCCGTGTAGCGCAGGCTGGGTGCCGTGGGGCAGCACTTGCACGATGCGGCCCTGGGCCAGGTGCAGGTCGGCCAGTGCGGGCTGGTGGCCCTGCTGCGGCCAGGCGGCGGGCAGCAGCCAGCGCGGCAACCGTGTGCGCAGGATGTGGTCGGGGGTGTTGGATGCGTGCATGCCGTGGCCCTTAGAACGTGGTCTTACGCAAAGCGCGCCATCGCCTGGCCCACACGGGCCTTGAAGGCCGCCAGCCGGGGCGGTGTGGCCACGTTCATGTGGTAGTAGGCGTGGTAGTCCACCCGCGCCTTGCCGCCCGTGAGCAGGCGCATGTAGCGGGTGATGGACTTGCGTGGCGGGTCGCCCATGAACAGGGCCGTCCAGCGCGGGCGGCCGTAGGTGACCACGGCCGAGATGCGCTTGATGTGCGTGAGCGAGGGCTTGACGTTGTGCGGGTCGCTGATGTCAAAGGCCACGCCGGGCATGAGCACGCGGTCGAAAAAGCCCTTGAGCATCGCCGGCATGCCAAAGCACCAGGTGGGAAAGCAGAACACCACGGCTTCGGCCCAGAGCAAGCGGTCCACGTAGCCCTGCACGGGCAACTGGTTGCTGGGCACCTCGTGGTAGCCCAGGCGCTCCTCGCGGGTCATCACGGGGTTGAAGCCCTCGGCGTACAGGTCGCAGTCGTCCACTTCATGGCCCGCGCCGCGCAGCTGCTGCACCACCTCGGTGTGCAGGGCGGAGTTGTAGCTGGTCTCTACCGGGTGGCAATAGATCACGAGGATGCGCATGGCGGGGGTCCTTCGGGTTGTGGGGGGTGGACCTACAGGTCCAGCGTGAGCGTGGCGCTGTGGCTGCGCGCGCAGCACACGGCGACGTGGGTGGCTTGCTCTGCAGCGCTCAGGCAGCTGTCGCGGTGGTCGGGCTCGCCGTCCAGCCAGCGGGTCACGCAGGTGCCGCACACGCCCTGCTCGCACAGGGTTTCCAGCGGTACGCCAGCGAGCTGCAGCACGTCGGCCACGCTCTCGCCGGGGCCAACGGGCAAGCGCATCTGGCTGCGCTGCAGGATCAGCTCGAACGTGTGTTCTGTGCGGGTGGCGCTGGCGGTGTCAGGGGCTGTCTGCATTGTTTGACCATGTGATTTGATCGATTGGTCAAACTATTGCAAAGGCTGTGCCAGCCACAAAAAGCGGTCAAACGTCTTTGTGGTGGATCAACGCGGCCTGAAAGCGACTTTTGACGCCGCGTGCTGGTGCAAATTGCCCGGGATTCGCCCCTCGGGCACCCGAGGCATGCCCAGAATGGGGCGGCGGCCTTAGTCTGGTGCGAGGCCGCAGCCCAGCAGCACAAAGCTGGTGAGTTCGCGCACGATGGGCTCGCGGTCGATCGGCTCGTCGGGCGCCAGGCCCAGCATGATGTGCACCTGCACGCCGTAGTCGGCGTAGTGCTGCGTCATGCCCCAGATCTGCATGAGCAGCAGCGTGGGGTTGACGGCGCGCATGCGGCCTTCGGAAATCCAGCGGTTGATGAGGTCCACCTTCTGCTGGGTGGACTTGACGGCCACGGGC
Organism: Acidovorax sp. JG5; assembly: GCF_017939685.1. Taxonomy (NCBI): domain Bacteria; kingdom Pseudomonadati; phylum Pseudomonadota; class Betaproteobacteria; order Burkholderiales; family Comamonadaceae; genus Acidovorax; species Acidovorax sp. JG5. The sequence continues at coordinate 112,756 of NZ_JAGKSE010000003.1, read as the reverse complement.
CAGTACTTGCCCAGGTTGCGCCCACCGCCCAGCACCTCGGTGGTGAAGATGCGCGACAGGCCCGGGTTGTCCAGCGCGTAGTCGAGCTTTTTGCGCACGTAGCTGCTCAACACCTTCTTGGGATCGTCGCTGTTGCTGTCAAAAATAAAGGCTCCCGACCAGCCGTTGAGCACCGAGTACAGCAGCTCTTCATACAGCTCTTCCTTGCTGCTGATGTAGTAGTGCAGCTGGGGCTTGGTCAGGCCGGCGCGCTCGGCAATGGCCTTGGTGGATGCCCCCTTGAAACCATGGCGACTGAACTCGGCAATGGCTGCCTCGCGGATGGCGCCCAAGATGCGTTCGCGCCCCTGTTTGGCGCGGCTGAGCAGCGCGCCGGAGGCGGCTTCGGCTTCGGATTCGGTCATGGCTTTGGTGCGAGGCATGGGGGGATTGCAGAGTGTGCGCCGCAGATTCTGCCCGCGCAGGAGTGGGTCAGACTTTCCAGAACCCGATATGCGGTGCGCTGGCTTCTTCGACCAGCGCCGGGCCGATGCATTCGATGGCGTGGGGCGAGGCGGCAAACACGTCGCGGCACGACAGCTCGGCGTCGCGCTGTTCGGCACGTTCGCCCCGGAACACGCGCAGGCGTTCGGCATCAATGCCGAACACCACGCGCCCAATGCCCGACCAGAAGATGGCGCCCGCACACATCACGCAGGGCTCGGCCGATGAATACAGCGTGGCCTTGGCCAGGGCATCGCGGCCCACGCGCGGGCTGAGCTGGCGCACGGCATTGGTCTCGGCGTGGCCGGTGCAGTCGCCGGTCTCGGTGGTGTTGCAGTAGGCCTCGGCCAGCAGGCGCCCTTCGGCACTGATGACGACCGCACCAAACGGGCGGTTGCCGCGTGCGCGGGCGGTGCACGACCACGCGATGGCCTGGCGCAGGTAGGTACCGTCGGTGTCGTTGATGGGGGTGGGGTCGTCAAAGCTAGCCGGGGGTGCAGACATGAGCGCGTGCATGGTGTAGGTGTCTCCGTCGATGGTGGGTGGGTTGCTGTCGTTGTGCAACGCCGGACTGTCTGCACGCCCGCCGTTGAGGTGCAGGGCGCTATGCATTTGGCATGCCAATCACAATCAGTGACATGTATGCATGGCTTTGGACGCGCTGTGCACAAGCGCTCTGACTTGGCGCTGGCACACATGCAAGGCGCGTGGGCATTCTTCTTGCATCGCTATTGGCAAGAGTAGAAGCGTTCACTGCGTTGTCCCTGTGCCATCCTGCACGAGGCGATGCCAGTCGGAAATTGCTCTTGAAGCCCGCTGTGCGCACAGCGGTGTGCGTTGTCACACCGTGGCTTCAAGGGTTGAACGGCCGGCCGCAGCAGGCGGTGCCAAACGCTCTTGAAGCACCCAGCGGGAGGGCCTTTCTTCCTTCCACTTGTCTTCAGGAGAACTGCATGACCACCACTGCCACCTACGACCTCGCCGAGCTGCAAAAAGAAACGCGCATGGGCGCGATGGGCTCGGAAACCGCGAGCCGCGAGATCCGCCGCATCGACCTCAGCCACTTTGCGCAGCGCAAGACCGAGATTGCCGACCAGCTATGGGACGCCGCCGTCGATGTCGGCTTTTTCCAGATCGTGAACCACGGCATTGAATTGGCCGAGGTGCACAACGCCTTTGCGATGACCGAGCGCTTCTTTGCGTTGCCGGATGCCGTGAAGGCGCAGTACCCGCTCAAGAAGGCGCTCAACGTGGGCTGGGAGAGCCGCGCGCAGGTGCGGCCCTCCACCGGTACGCCGGACCAGAAGGAGTCGTACCAGATCACCCGCCCGCACATGGCAGGCCTGTGGCCCGCCGACGAGGAACTGGCGGGCTTTCAGGCCACCATGCTGGCCTTTGAGGGCCAGTGCTGGCAGGTGGCCATGCAAGTGCTGTCATGCTTTGCGGGGAAGCTGGGGTTTGACGAGGCCTTCTTTGCCCGCGCGCACGACCCTGCGCAGGCCAGCTACCAAAGCACCTTGCGCCTGCTGCACTACTTTGCGACCCCGCCCGAGCAACAAGCCAGCCTGGGCCTGTGGCGCGCCGGGGCGCATACCGACTTTGATTGCCTGACCCTGCTCTTTCAGCGCCAGGGCCAGGGCGGCCTGCAGGTGTGCCCGGGCAAGGAGATGGACAGCCAGGCCTGGACCTCGGTGGAGCCCGACGAGCAGGCCATCACCTGCAATATCGGCGACATGCTGATGCGCTGGAGCGACGACCAGCTGCCCAGCAACTTCCACCGCGTGAAGAACCCTCTACCCGGCGAGTACATGGGGCCGCGCTACAGCATCGCCTTCTTTGCCCAGGCCAACCGCGACGCCATCATCGAAGGGCCCGACAAGAAGTACCCGGCGATTGCCGCGGGCGACTACCTGAACCAGCGGGTGGCGGCGAACTTCAAGGCGTATTGATGGCGCGTAGGCTGCCGTTAGCCGTGCGGCTTACAGCCAGGGCTTGAGCCAGCCGAGCCCGTCGCTGGTGGCGTGGGCTGCTGCGCCACGCGCGGGTCGGTACTCGCAGCCAATCCAGCCGTCGTAGCCCAACTGGTCCAGCAGCTTGAACAGGTAGGTGTAGTTGATTTCGCCCACATCGGGTTCGTGGCGCTCGGGCACACCGGCAATCTGGAAGTGGCCAACGTTGCCTGTGGGCAGGTACTGGCGCACCTTCATGGCCAGGTCGCCTTCCACGATCTGGCAGTGGTACAGGTCCATCTGCACCTTCACATTGGTGGCACCGATCTCGGCGATCAGCGCATGGGCCTGGTCCTGACGGCTCAGGAAGAAGCCGGGCATGTCGCGGCCATTGATGGGCTCCAGCAGCATCTGGATGCCATGGGGCGCAGCCTGTTCGGCGGCGTGGCGCACATTGTCGATGTAGGTGGCTCGCACGGTGGCTGCGTCTGCACCCTGGGGCACCAGCCCGGCCATCACGTGGATGCGGGGGCATTGCAGTGCCTGGGCGTATTCGATGGCCTTGGCAATGCCTTCGCGGAACTCGGCCTCGCGCCCGGGCAGGCAGGCCAGCCCACGCTCGCCCGCGTCCCAGTTGCCGGGCGGGGCGTTGAACAGCACCTGCTGCAGCCCGTTGGCCTGCAGCCGCGCGGCCAGTTCTTGCGCAGGGTAGGCATAGGGAAAGAGGTACTCCACCGCCTTGAAGCCATCGCGCGCGGCGGCGGCAAAACGGTCGAGAAACTCCACGTCGTTGTAGAGCATGGACAGGTTGGCAGCAAAGCGGGGCATGGGTGTCTTTCTTTCTGGGGTAAAGGCTGGGCCTTACCAGTGCGCGCCAAAGGTTTGGCGCAGTTGTTCGATCTGGGGCTCGGTCAGCGGCACATCGAACTGCAGCGGCTTGATGCTGGGTGCTAGCACATACACGCCACTGCCCTGGCGCGAGCCCAGCACTCCCAGCGGCCTGACGCGCGCGATCGCCTCGCACACCACTGTGAGGCTCATCTGGAAATGCTGCACCAGCAGAGCCTCGGTGGGTAGCTTCTCGGCTACCTGGATGCGGTCTGTGCGGATCTCGCCCTCCAGCGCGCTGGCGCCCTGATCGGAGAGCCTGGCGCAGGTTCTGATGGCGGAGAAAGGCCAAGCCATGGATGGGGAAGGCGGTGGATGAGCGTGAGGACGTTGCGGGGTGTCGTTGAAGGGACTGGAGCGCAATGACTGTGACCAAAGCGCGCCTTGGCCTGGGGTGGTCGTTTTACGTTCTACGTTCTACTGGGGCGCCGTACAGGAGTCGTCCAGTTTGGCCAGACCTGCCAGCTTTTGCAGCCGGCTGCGGTTGTCCAGACAGGCCTGGTACTGCGCCTGGGCTGCCTTCTGCTGGGCCTGCGCCGCGGCCTTGGCGCGTTCGGCCTGCAACTGGGCCACACGCTCTCGGATTTGCGGCATCACTGCCAGCGCGGCCTTCTCGCCTTCCACGATGGCATTGGCTCGCTGGCTGAAGTCGGCGGCGCCAATGTCCAGCACCTGCGGGCGGATGATCACGTCCGCCCGCGCCAGCTCGGCCTGGCCCAGCTTCTGGCCCATGATGGCAATGGACTGGTTCAGTGCGCCCAGCATGTTGGCGGGAGTCTGGCCACGGGCCCTGTTGGAGATGTCTACCGCGATCACGATGTCGGCACCCAGCTGGCGTGCAGCATCCACCGGCACGGGGCTCACGATACCGCCATCCACGAAGTGGTATTTACCGATGGTGACGGGCTGAAACACACCCGGCACGCTGCTGGATGCACGCACGGCCTGGCCGGTGTTGCCCCGTGCGAACACCGTGCGCTCGCCATCTTCGAGGCGCGTTGCCACCACCACAAACGGTTTGGCCATCTGCTCCAGCGGCTTGCGGCGCACCTGCTCGTTCACATAGTCTTCGAGCTTCTGGCCCAGCACCAGGCCGCCGGATGAGAGCTGCAGGTCGCGGATCTTGGCTTCGTCCAGTGCCACAGCCTTTTCCTGCATTTCGAAAGCATTCATGCCGCTGGCGTACAGCGCACCCACCACACTGCCCGCACTGGTGCCGGAGACAACGGCGGGCGCGAAGCCGTTGGCTTCCAGCATCTTGATGACGCCGATGTGCGCGAAACCCTTGGCTGCGCCGCCGCCCAGTGCGATGCCGATGCGGATGGGGGGAGCGGAGGCGGGAAGAGGGGGCTGCGTCCCCGCGTCGGATCGGTTGGGAGTGGTGCCACCACATGCGCCCAGAGCCAGGGCTACCAGCACGGTCACGGTGACACGGGCGGCCAGCGGGTGGAGAAAAGCGGTCAAGCGCATGCCAGGCGATCCTGCGGTGCAACGGGGCGCGAAGTATAGCGGCGGCGGTGCTCCCACACCGTGGGTGGCGCTTTTTGCTCCTAAAAATGTAGCTTCAAACGCTTTATGGATAAGCACTAGGTGGCATTTGCGCTGATTTTTTTGACGGCCGCCCGTACAAATTCACTCTCCCTGCGAGCCTCGGTGCGCCCAGCCCGTGGTGCGCTTCTCAATCCAGCTGAACAGCTCGTACATGGCCATGGCCATGGCGCCCACCACCATCAGGCCGGCAAACGCCAGGCCCATCTGCATGGACGAGCCCGCGCTGATGAGCAGGTAGCCAATGCCTTCATTCGCCGCTGTCATCTCCGACACCGTGGTGCCCACAAACGCCAGTGTGATGGCCACCTTGAGCGAGCCAAAAAAGTAGGGCATCGAGCGCGGCAGGCCCACCTTGGTCAGCACGTCCCAGCGCTTGGCGCCCAGCACGCGCAGCACGTCTTCGAGCTCGGGCTCCAGTGTGGCCAGGCCGGTGGCGATGTTGACCATGATGGGAAAGAAGCTGATGAGAAAGGCCGTGAGGATGGCCGGGCCCACGCCAATGCCGAACCACACCACGAGGATGGGCACGAACGCCGCCTTGGGCAGGGCGTTGAAGGCTGTCATCAGCGGGTACACGGCGGCATAGGCCAGGCGCGAAGAGCCGATCACAAAGCCCAGCAGCACCCCCACTACGATGGCGATGCCAAAGCCGGCCATGGTCACCCAAAAGGTGCGCCAGGCGTGGCCTGCGATCACGCCACCAAATTCGACCAGCTGCGTGCCGATGGCCCAGGGGCTGGGGAAGATGAACTCCGAGACATTGAAGGCTGAGCAGATGATCTGCCACAGCAGGACGATCGCCAGCAACAGCAGCCAGGGCGACCAGCGTTCTACGGTTTTCTTGTGCATGGTGCTTGTGTGTCGGTCAGTGGTTACTGCTGGAGAGGGGCGCCGGCTTTACGCAGGGCACCGATATGGCCGCGCAGCTCGTGCACGATGTCCGTGAATTCCTTGGTGTAGGTGATTTCCAGATCGCGCGGCCGGGGCAGCTCGATCTCCTTGCGCACCACAAAACGGCCCGGGCTTTTGCTCATGACATACACGGTATCGGCCAGGAACACCGACTCACGCAGATCGTGCGTGACCAGAATCACGTTGAATTGCTGCTCGGTCCACAGGTCGCGCAGAATGCACCACAGTTCTTCGCGCGTGAATGCATCGAGCGCGCCAAACGGCTCGTCCAGCAGCAGCATTTTGGGCTCGTGGATCAGCGCGCGGCAGATGCTGGCGCGCTGCTGCATACCGCCCGACAGCTGCCAGGGGAACTTGTCTTCATAGCCCGCCAGCCCCACTTTTTGCAGCAGCTTGCGGGCACGTTCTTCGTATTCCTTGCGCTTTTGCTTGAAGTGGCTGCGATAGGGCTCGACGATTTCGAGCGGCAGCAGCACGTTGTCCACCGTGGTGCGCCAGGGCAGCAGCGATGGCGCCTGAAACGCCATGCCCGAGACCTTGAGCGGCCCCGTGACCGGCTGCCCGTCGATGAAAATCTTGCCCATGGAGGGCATCTTCAGCCCCGTGGCCAGCTTCATGAAGGTGGACTTGCCGCAGCCCGAAGGGCCGACGATGGCGATGAACTCGCCGCGCCGCACCTGCAGGTTGATGGCCTCGACCGCAAACTGGTTTTGCGCGCGCAGCTCGTCGTTGTAGGCGAGCCAGACGTCGCGGAAGTCCACAAAATAGGAGTCGGCAGCCTGCATGGGATAGAGTTTTGAATAAAAATGGCCTCTAGCGCTTGCTGGATAAGCGCTGAAAGCTATTAAATTGATAGTAAACGTGCGGCGCTTGCTTGCTTGACTACTTCTTGGGCAGGATGTTCAGCTCGGCCGCGCTGGGCAGGAAGCTGGCGTTCCACACATCGTCGGGGTTCACACGCGTTTTGGTGTTGAACGCATCCGACACCTGCGAGGCCATCAGCGACATGCGGCCGGGCTTGGCCTGCCCGAAGCCTTCGGCGCGTGCGTCGGGGCTGTTGATGACGGTGTCGATGGCCAGTTGCAGGCGGCGGGTTTCAAGCGGCACGTTCACGATGCCGTCGCGCGCTTTCACGTACTCGATGGAGGCTGCAGGGTTTGCGATGACCTCTTTGGCGCCCTTGGTGAAGGCCGACAGGAAGGCCTTGACGGCGGCCGGGTTCTCCTTGATGAGCTTCGGGCTGGCAATGACCACGTTGCCGTACAGCTTCACGCCGAAGTCGGCATAGGGCAGCACCACCACATCGGCAGCCTTGGCGCCACGGGCTTCCAGGTTGAGCAGCGAGGTGAAGGTGAAGCCGGTGATGGCGTCCACATCGCCGCGCACCAGCATGGTTTCGCGCAGCGGGGGGTCCATGGCCGTCCAGGTCACGGCGCCGATGCCGTTGGCCTTCTGGAAGATGGGGAACGCGCGGCGGCCTGCGTCGAACACGGGGGCGCCCAGCTTTTTGCCGGCCAGGTCGGCGGGCTTGGTGATGCCGCTCTTCTTGAGCGCCATGACCGAGGCCGGCGTGTTGTTGTAGACCATCATCACCGCCACGGGCTTGTTTTGCGCGTCGGGGTTGTTGGCGTGGAACTCCATCACGGCGGCCAGGTCGGCAAAGCCCATGTCATACGTGCCCGAGGCTACGCGCTGCACGGCACCGCCCGAGCCGTTGCCGGCATCCACCGTCACATCCAGCCCGGCGGCCTTGAAATAGCCCTTGGCCACGGGCTGCAGAAACAGCGCCGCAGGGCCTTCAAAACGCCAGTCGAGCTGGAATTTGATGGGCGTGGGCGTTTGTGCGTGCGCCAGCGAGACGGTGCTGGCCGCGGCCAGCAGTGCGGCGCACTGCAGGAACGAGTGTTTCTTCATGGGGGCTCCTGGGACAAAGGCGTTGAAAGGTGCCGTTTTCACGGCCGCTTGGCCATGAACTCAGCAAAATTAATGCCCGCTTTCGCCGCAGTAGAACCGGGCATGAAGCCATTCTTCCCCGAAGTGGTGCACGGGGGGCATGCAGGGTTTCCCGACATGGCGCGAAACCCTGTGCGCCTGCCCCGCCCTGGGCTGCAGCGCGCATTGCGCCCTTGCGCTTGCCTTTACCTGGGGCGTGCTGCCGCGCTGGCCACGGCCAGGGCCGTCATGTTGAGCACGCGGCGCACGGTGGCGGCTGGGGTCAGGATGTAGGCTGTGGCAGCAGCGCCCATCAGGATGGGGCCCACGGTGACGCCACCGCTGGTGGTCGTCTTGAGCACGTTGTAGAGGATGTTGGCGGCATCCAGGTTGGGGCAGATCAGCAGGTTGGCCGAGTCCGTCAGGGTCGAGTCCGCCATGTAGGCGTTGCGGATGTTGGGCTCCAGCGCGGCATCGCCGTGCAGCTCGCCATCGCACTCGATCTCGGGGTGGGCGGCCACGAACAGGTCGCGCGCCTCGCGCATCTTGCGGGCCGATGCGCGTTTGGACGAGCCATAGCTCGAATGCGACAGGAAAGCGACCTTGGGTGGAATTCCAAATCGCTGTACTTCCTGCACCGACATCCAGGCGATGTCGGCCAGTTGCTGGGCCGTGGGGTCTTCGTTCACATAGGTGTCGGCAATGAAGAGTGTGCCCCGGCTGGTCATCAGCGCGTTCAGCGCGGCGTAGTTGTTGGCGCTTTCCTGGCGGCCGATGATGCTGTGGATGCGCTCCAGGTGCGTCTCGTAGGTGCCCACCAGGCCGCAGATCATGGCGTCGGCATCGCCCAGCTTCACCATTAGCGAGGCGATGATGGTGTTGGAGCGGCGCACGGCGGCCTTGGCCACTTCGGGCGTGGCGCCATTGCGCTTCATGAGCTGGTGGTAGTGCTCCCAGTATTGGCGAAAGCGTGGGTCGTCCTCGGGGTTGCACACTTCCACATCCTTGCCCAGCTGCATGCGCAGACCGGCCTTGGCGATGCGGGCGGCAATCACGGCGGGGCGGCCGATGAGGATGGGCGCAGCGATCTTGTCGTCGATGGCCATCTGCGCGGCACGCAGGGCGCGCTCGTCCTCGCCGTCGGCATAGGCCACGCGCTTTTGTGCATCGGGCAGGGCCTTGGCCGCGTTGATCACGGGGCGCATCAGCATGCCGGTCTGGTACACAAAGCGCGACAGGGTTTCCTTGTAGGCCTCCATGTCTTCGATGGGGCGCGTGGCCACGCCCGATTCCGCCGCGGCCTTGGCCACGGCGGGCGCGATCTTGAGGATCAGGCGCGAGTCAAACGGCGTGGGGATGAGGTAGTCCGGGCCGAAAGTCAGCTCTTTGCCCGCGTAGGCGCTGGCCACTTCCTCGCTGATGTCGGCCTTGGCCAGGTCGGCGATCTGGCGCACGCAGGCCAGCTTCATGGCCTCGGTGATCTTGGTGGCGCCGCAGTCCAGTGCACCCCGGAAGATGTACGGGAAACACAGGACGTTGTTGACCTGGTTGGGGTAGTCCGAGCGGCCTGTGGCGATGATGCAGTCGGGGCGGATGGCCTTGGCCAGCTCGGGGCGGATCTCGGGCTCGGGGTTGGCCAGCGCCAGGATGATGGGCTTTGCGGCCATCGTTTTGACCATCTCGGCCGTGAGCACGCCGGGGGCCGAGCAGCCCAGGAACACGTCGGCGCCGTTGACGGCATCGGCCAGGGTGCGCGCATCGGTCTTTTGCGCATAGGCTGCCTTCGATTCGTCGTAGCCGCCGGGGCGGCCTTCGTAGATCACGCCCTTGGAGTCGCACATGAAGATGTTTTCCACCTTCACGCCCAGGCCCACCATCACGCCCACGCAGGCAATGGCGGCGGCGCCAGCGCCCGACACGGCGATCTTGACGGCGCCGATGTCCTTGCCCACCAGCTCCAGGCCGTTGAGCAGCGCGGCGCTACTGATGATGGCGGTGCCGTGCTGGTCGTCATGGAACACCGGGATGTTCATGCGCTTGGACAGCTCGCGTTCGATGTAGAAGCACTCGGGTGCCTTGATGTCTTCGAGGTTGATGCCGCCCAGCGTGGGCTCCAGCGCCGCGATGATTTCGATGAGCTTGTCGGGGTCGCGCTCGGCCAGTTCGATGTCGAACACATCGACGCCGGCAAACTTCTTGAACAGGCAGCCCTTGCCTTCCATCACCGGCTTGCTGGCCAGCGGGCCGATGTCACCCAGGCCCAGCACCGCCGTGCCGTTGGTGATCACGGCCACCAGGTTGCCGCGCGAGGTGAAGTCAAACGCCTTGGACGGATCGGCGGCGATGTCCAGGCACGGATAGGCCACGCCCGGCGAGTAGGCCAGCGACAGGTCGCGCTGGTTGGACAGAGGCTTGGTGGGGGTGACCGCAATCTTGCCACGGCTGGGGTTGCGGTGGTATTCGCGTGCAGCGTCGCGCAGGGCTTGTTCGGCGGTGGAAATGTTCTGTGTCATACGGAAACCTGAAAGTTCTCAGCGGATTGCAAAAACAAGCAAATCCGATGGTGAATCGGGGCCATGTGCCGGTCAATGCGTACGCGGCGTGAAGCACGGCCTGCGCACCCATGCACTGCGCGGATGGGGCTCCATCGTTCTTCGCCTTCATCTGGCGCTGCCCGTGCCGAACGCGGGTGCGCGGTGGCCGGGTGCGTGGGCGCCCAGTCGCACCGGTGTGGCGGCTGGGTGTTTCCAGGGCATTGGAATGCCTCGTGGTGCCCCTGGATGGAGTCGGCTGACAGGATAACCCGATTGCAACGCAAGCTGAACGAATCCTGACGGTTGCAGGGTGCTTTGGCGTCGCCGTCAGGCGAGCAGGTCGCTCAGCGCCCGCGCAATCACCTTGGTGGCGCGGCGCAGGTCTTCTAGCTGAAGCCGCTCGTCTGCGCGCTTGGCGTGCGATTCGAGCACCGTGCGCGGGCCCGCGCCGTAGATCACGCCGGGAATGCCCCGCTCCACATACAGGCGCACGTCGGTGTACAGCGGCGTGCCCACTGCGGGCACCGGCTCGCCAATCACCGTCTGCGCATGTTTCTGGATGGCTTGCACCAGGGGCGCATTGCCCGCCAGCGGGGTCATCGCGTTGGCCAGCAGCAGGCGCTTGATGTCCACGCTGATGCCGGCGCGCTCGCCCGCGGCCTGCTCGATCACGCGGCGGATGGTGGCTTCGACCTCCACCGGGTTTTCCTCGGGGATCATGCGGCGGTCGAGCTTGAACATCACCTTGCCGGGCACGACGTTGGTGTTGGTGCCGCCTTCGATGCGGCCCACATTCAGGTAGGGGTGCTTGATGCCGGTGACCTTGGACGTGACCTTCTTGTATTCATCGTTCTGCGCATACAGCGCATTCAGGATGTGCACCGCGCCCTGCAGGGCATCAACCCCCGTGTGCGGCACGGCGGCGTGCGCCATCTTGCCGTGCACGGTCACCTCCATCTGCAGGCAGCCGTTGTGAGCGGTGACCACTTCGTAGCTGAAACCTGCCGCAATCATCAGGTCAGGCTTGGTGAGGCCTTTTTGCAGCAGCCAGCCGGGGCCCAGTTCGCCACCAAACTCTTCGTCGTAGGTGAAGTGCAATTCCACCGCGCCTTGGGCGGGTTGGGCCACGGCTTCGAGCGCGCGCACGGCAAAGGTGAACGATGCAAAGTCGCTTTTGCTCACGGCAGTGGCGCGGCCATACATGGCGCCATCCACGATCTCGGCGCCGTAGGGGTCGTGCGTCCAGCCTTCGCCGGGCGGCACCACGTCGCCGTGGGCGTTCAGGGCGATGGTTTTGCCGCCGCTGCCCTGCGCACCGTACTGGCGGCGCACGATGAGGTTGGTGATGGATTCCATGCCATAGGCCCGTACATCGGCGGCGGGCACGGCGTGTTTCTCGGCCTCGTAGCCAAAGTCCTTGAGCAGCTCGGCCGTGCGTTCGGCATGGGGTGCGTTGTTGCCGGGCGGCGTGTCGGTAGGTACGCGCACCAGGGCCTGCAGAAAGCGCACTTCTTCGTCAAAGTGCTGGTCGATCCAGGCGTCCATGGCGGCGTAAGAGGCCGGTGTGGGAGTGGTCATGGGTGGGTTTCCTCGGCAAGCTGGTGCAGCACCTGGGTGAAGGCGTCCACGGCCAGTTGCATGTCGTTGTTGGTGGTGGATTCGAGTGGGTTGTGGCTGATGCCGGAGTTTTCTCCGCGCACAAACAGCATGGCCTGCGGCATGATTTCGTGCAGCTTCATCGCGTCATGCCCCGCGCCACTGGGCATGCGGAACACGGGCACGCCCAGGTGGTCCACCGCACGCTCCCAATGGTGCTGCAGGGCCGGGGCGCTGGGGGCTGCGGCGGCGCGCATGGATTCCTCCAGCGTATAGCGCAGGCCGCGCCGAGCGGCGATCTGGCCCAGCTGGTCCAGCACATCGCGCACCAGCGCGTCACGTTGCGGATCGGTGGGCGCACGCAGGTCCAATGAAAAAAGGCAGCGGCCTGGCACCACGTTGATGGAGCCGCCGGGCACGCTGAGCAGGCCTATCGTGCCCACCGAGTCGCCGTCCTGCGCGGCGCGCTGCTCGATGTACAGCGCAAGCTCCGCCACGGCGACGGCCGCATCGCGGCGGCGGTCCATGGGGGTGGTGCCCGCGTGGCTGGCGGTGCCGATCATTTCGCCCACAAAGCGCACGCCGCCGTTGATGGAGGTGACCACGCCCAGCGGCAGGTCCAGCTCGTTGAGCACCGGGCCCTGTTCGATGTGGACTTCGATGAAGCCCAGGTATTGCGCCGGGTCGCGCTGCAGTTGAGCGATGTTGTCAATGCACAGGCCCGCATGCTGCATGGCCTCGCGCATGGTTACACCGTCTGCGTCCTTCTGGTCCAGCCAGGCCGGGTTGAAGTGCCCGATGAGCGCGCCCGAGCCCAGGAAGGTGGCCTTGTAGCGCTGGCCTTCCTCTTCGGCAAAGGCCACCACCTCGATGCCAAACGGCAGGCGCCGGCCCGCGCGGTGCAGCTCACGCACGCAGGCCATGGGCACGAAGATGCCCAGGCGGCCGTCGTATTTGCCGCCATTGCGCACGGTGTCGTAGTGCGAGCCCGTCATGAGGTACTTCGCACCGGGTGTTGCGGCGCGATACCGCCCTACCACGTTGCCCACGGCGTCCACTTCCACCTCATCAAAGCCGCAGTCGCGCATCCAGTGGCTGATGCGCTGGGCACAGGCGCGGTGTGCATCGGTGAGGTAGGTGACGGTGAGCTGGCCCTTTTCGGCAAAGCCGGGGTCGGAGTGTGCGGCCAGCTTTTCATGCCAGTCCCACACGTCGTTGCCCAGCAGGGGCTGGGCACCGAACTTGTCGTTCAGGCGAATCTCGGCGATGCGGTGGATGTTGCGCAAGGCCTCGGCGCGCTCGAAGTCCGTATGGTTGTCGAGCCGCCGCGCAAAGGTGTCGATGATCTGTTGCCGGGTCAGCCCCGTGCCGCGCGGCCCGCGCACCGCCAGGATGAAGGGGAAGCCAAAGCGCGCGTTGTAGTCGGCATTGAGCTGCTGGATGCGCGCAAATTCTTCGGGCGTGCATTGGGTGAGGCCCGCCTTGGATTGTTCGTTGGTCGATTCAGCAGTGAGGTTTTGCGCCACCATGGCCTTGCCGGCCAGCTCGGGGTGGGCGCGGATCAGGCCCAGCTGCGCCTCGGTGCTGGCCGTGCGCACGGCATGGGCCATGGCGTGCTTGAGGTGCGCCAGTGAGCGAAAGGGCCGCTGCGCCAGGGCGTGCTCGGCAATCCAGGGCGAATGTTCGTACACGCCGTCGAGCCATAGCAGGGCATCGGCAGCGCTGGCGGTGTTGAGTTGTTCCAGGGTCAGGCTCATGCTGTTTGCTTCAATAAAGTGAGCTACTCGCGCTTACGGAATAAGCGCTAGAGGCCTATTTGACTCAAAAAATCGGCGCGGGAAACCGCTGCGCCCAGTGGCGCGCGATGTCGATGCGGCGTGCCACCCACACCTTGTCGTGCTGCCCGATGTGGTCCAGAAAGCGCTGCAGCGCCGTGATGCGCCCCGGGCGGCCCAGCAGGCGGCAGTGCATGCCAATGCTCATCATCTTGGGGGCGTTGTCGCCGTCGGGCGCTCCTTCAGCGTACAGCGCATCAAACGTGTCCTTCATGTACTGAAAGAACGGGTCGGCGTGCGAGTAGCCCTGGGGCAGCGCAAAGCGCATGTCGTTGCAGTCGAGTGTGTACGGCACGATGAGCTGGGGCACGGCGGTGCCGTCGGTGCGCTGCACCTTCATCCAGAAGGGCAGGTCGTCGCCGTAGTAGTCGCTGTCGTATGCAAAGCCACCAAAGTCGGCCGCCAGGCGGCGGGTGTTGGGGCTGTCGCGGCCGGTGTACCAGCCCAGGGGCCTTTCTCCGGTCATGCGCTCGATGATGGCCATGGCCTCGGCCATGTGCGCGCGCTCCACCGCTTCGGGGATGTGCTGGTAGTGAATCCACTTGAGGCCATGGCAGGCGATCTCGTGGCCCAGTTCCACAAAGGCTGCTGTGAGTTCGGGGTGGCGCTGCAGTGCGGTGGACACGCCAAACACCGTGAGCGGGAGTTTGCGCTTTTCAAACTCGCGCAGGATGCGCCATACGCCCGCGCGCGAGCCGTATTCGTAGATGCCTTCCATGCTGATGTGCCGCTCGGGGTAGCTGGCGGGGTTGAACATTTCCGACAGAAACTGCTCGCTGCCCGCGTCGCCATGCAGCACGGCGTTCTCGCCGCCTTCTTCGTAGTTGAGTACGAATTGCACGGCAATGCGGGCGCCGCCCGGCCACTGCGGGTGCGGCGGGTTCTGTCCGTAGCCGATGAGGTCGCGGGGGTAGGGCAGGGTGGAGTCGTAGATCATGGATGGCGGCAAACGGCAGGGGATTAATGCGTCAAGGGCCGCGTCGCTAACAGGTTGCGAGCGGGGCGCTGGTGGGCACGGCGTCAGCAAGCAAATGACAGGCCAGCCCGGTGGTGGGGTGCGGGCGCTGGGGGGCTCCGGCAGGCACCAAGGCCTTGGCGAGGGCGCTGGCAGGCGACAAAAACATGGACGCGATGATAGGTTGAACGGTGCGCAGTGCATACACTTTGGGCACCCCTCGGCTGCCTTTGGCGGCCATCCACCTTCAGGAGATTTCCCCATGGGCTTGAGCACCCACGTTCTGGACACCATGCATGGCTGCCCCGCGGCCGGCATGGTGGTGTCGCTGTTTTCCACCCAGGGTGACGAGGCCACGCTGCTCCAGCGTCTGGTGCTCAACCACGACGGCCGCACCGATGCGCCCCTGTTTGACAACGCCAGCCTGCGCAAGGGCACCTACCGCCTCATGTTCGATGTGGCGGCCTATTTCAAGGCGCGGGGGGTGGTTTTGCCAGAGCCTAATTTTCTGGACCGGGTGAGCCTGGATTTCGGCATTGCCCATGCCGATCAGCACTACCACGTGCCCCTGCTGGTGAGCCCGTGGAGCTATTCCACCTATCGGGGGTCGTGAGGGTGCTCCTGAAACAGGAGCTGCTTGCGCTTTGTCTGCGCGGGGTTGAGGCAAAAAATGCGTAAACCCCAAGCGGCTCAAGCGCTGGCCGCTCTTTTTTGGTGAGTGCCGCTTGTCAGAGCTGGCCTTCGGTCAGCGTGTCGAGCTGGAAATGCCCGCTCTTGTCCCACAGCCAGGTATCGGTGTAGGTGACGCGGCCCAGGCGGGCGGGCACCGGGAACGGTGCGGCGGCGCGCACGGTGCGCTCGATCTCGGCAATCACTTCGGGTGCATGGTGTGGTGCGCGCATCCAGTGCAACTTGGTGATGCGGCCGCCGCGGTCGATGTCCACTTCCAGCACGCCAATGGCGTACAGCATGGGCGGCAGCTTGCCCTTGAATACACGCTGGTTGTTCTGGTTGTAGAGGTGGGTAGCCGCGTCGCGGCGATAGGCCCGCGCAGTGCTGGCCGCCGAGGGGCCGGACGCCACCGATTTGCCCAGTGAATGCCCGGCGGCATCGTCGCTGGGCGAGCGGCTTTCGGGCGGCGGGGGCACGTTTTCGGGGGCGGACTTGCAGGCGGCCACGATGGCGCCCACGGCAGCCATGAGCCCGGCCAGCAGCCAGTGGCGGCCAGTTCGGGAAGAGCGTTGGGGCGAAGTGGGTGGCATGGTGTTGTCGCTATGCTGGTGGGCACGATCCATGCGGGCAGTGCATGGCGTGCGATGAACGTATTGAAAGGTTGCCGTGGCGGATCTGTTGTTACTGCTGGAGGGACTGCGGGCCGCCCCGGCTTGCCTGGTGACCGTGGAGTCTACCCAAGGCTCTGTTCCGCGGGAAGCGGGCGCCTGGATGGCGGTTTTCGTTGAAGGCCTGGTGGGCACCATCGGCGGCGGGCACATTGAGCACCAGGCCATTGCCGAGGCCCGGCGCCGATTGGGGGGCGTTCAGGGGGCTGCGCAGCTGCGTTACGCACTCGGTCCGGCCCTGGGCCAGTGTTGCGGTGGCGTGGTGCACCTGGGTTTCGCGTTGGTGGGGGCGCAAGACGTGGCGGATTTGAAGCAGCGCCTTGCGCCAGCGCGCCACCCGGTGGCCTTGTTCGGCGGCGGGCATGTCGGCCATGCGCTGGCGAGGGTGCTGGCACCGCTGCCGTTTGTGCTGACCTGGATCGACAGCCGCGATGGGGTTTTTCCGCCGCATCCGCCGGGCGACGTGGTGTGTGAACACTCCGACCCGGTGCACAGCGCGGTGCCGGGGCTGGCGCCCGGCAGCCGGGTGCTGGTCATGAGTTTCAGCCATGCCGAAGACCTGGAGGTGGTGGCTGCCTGCCTCAAGCGCCAGCGCGCGCAGGGCGACTTGTCCTTCATCGGGCTGATTGGCAGCCGCACCAAATGGGCCACGTTTACCAGCCGGCTGCAGGGGCGGGGGTTCACGCCGCACGAGCTGGCGCAGGTGACCTGCCCCATCGGGGTGCCGGGCATACGCGGCAAGGAGCCCGAGGTGATTGCCGTGGCGGTGGCCGCGCAATTGCTGCAGACCGTGCGGGATGCTCGCGCGCCCAGGCAGACGCAGGCGCCGGATCAGGCCATGGACTGCACACATTTGGTTAGTCGCCGTCCCTGATGCCAATGGTGGGTTGGTGCCGGGAACAATTCCTGCATACACTTTTTGCCGAACCATAAGGGTTCTGGGTCGCAGCGGTGCCCCGGCAGATTTCTGCCATGGTGCGCGGCCTTTTCGTCTGCTCAGAGCGCCCGCAGTGGTGAGCAGGTTTGCAACGCGGCGCGTCGGCGCTGCCGGGGTTGAGATATGGAAAACTATCTTCTCGACTGGGCCAACCTGCTTTTGCGCTGGGTCCATGTCATTACCGCGATTGCCTGGGTCGGGTCATCGTTTTATTTCGTTTTTCTGGACAGCAGCCTTACGCCGCCGGTGGATGAGGATCTGAAAAAGCAAGGCGTAAGCGGCGAGCTGTGGGCCGTGCATGGCGGCGGGTTCTACCACCCGGTCAAGTTTGCGGTGTCGCCGCCCCGGTTGCCGGGCCACCTGCACTGGTTTTACTGGGAAAGCTACAGTACCTGGCTCAGCGGCTTTGCGCTGTTCACGGTGTCGTACCTGTGGAGCGCCAGCACCTATCTGATTGACAAGTCGCGCATGGACTGGGCGCCCGCCGAGGCCATTGCGGTGGCGTTGGCGTTTCTGGCGGTTTTCTGGCTGCTGTACGACGGGGTCTGCCGTCTCTTTGGACAAAAAAAGCACGGCGACGCCATCGTGGGTGGCCTGGTGCTGGTGCTGGTGTGCGTGGCGGCCTGGCTGGCCTGCCACTGGTTCGCCGGGCGCGCCGCCTTTTTGCTGGTGGGCGCGATGATGGCCACGGCCATGAGCGCCAATGTGTTTTTCTGGATCATCCCGGGCCAGCGCACCGTGGTGGCACAAATCAAGGCCGGCCAGCCGGTGGACCCGGTGCACGGCAAGCGCGGCAAGCAGCGCAGCGTGCACAACACCTATTTCACGCTGCCGGTGCTGTTTGCCATGCTCAGCGGGCATTACAGCTTCACCTGGAGCCACCCGCAGAACTGGCTGGTGCTGATCGTGATGATGCTGGCAGGGGCCGCCATCCGCCAGTTCTTCGTGCTGCGCCATGGCTACAAGCTGGGGCGCAATAGCCATCCGCTGCCCTACGCCATGGTGGGGGTGGCGCTTGTTGTCGCGGTGGTGATTGGGCTGCGGCCGACGTCAGTTGCTATTAATAATGTAGCTGTTGGCGCAAGTACAGAAAGCGCTACAGGTAAAAATGACTACAAATCCGTGCAGGCGGTGCTGGCCCAGCGCTGCATCCAGTGCCATGGCGCGCAGGTGCAGATGAAGAACCTGCGGCTCGACTTGGCCGACAGCGTCAGGCAGCACGCCCAAGCCATCTACCAGCAGGCCGTGGTGCAAAAGCTCATGCCCATGAACAACGCCACGCAGATGACCGACGCGGAGCGGGCGCTGATTGGCCGCTGGTACCTGGCCGGGGGCGCCACACAATGACCCGGCGGTGTTCAGGTGTGCGCGCTGTCCTGCAAGCCCAGGCCGGCCAGATACACGTCCAGCGCCGCGCTACCGTTGGCCAGCAGATCAAAGGCCTCGGGGTGGAGCAACCATTGGTGCACCAGCCCTTCGACCAGCACCTGCAAACCCCGCGCCGCGCAGTCCAGCGCCACCGGCGGGGGCTGGTTGCGGGCCGCGAAGGCCCGCTCCAGCGCGACATGGTTGCGCGCCAGGCAGCCGTCGTGCACGCTCAGGTGGCGTTCCAGCACGGCGCCCATGTCGGCGGTGTATTCGACCTGGTGGGTGGCGATTTGCAGCACGCGGTGCGTTTGCGCGTCGGTGGCGATCAGGCGCAGCGCCTCCAGCATCGCGCTGCGGATCTCGGCCACCGGGTCGGCCGCCTGCTCTACATAAGCCACCACCAGCGTCTGTTCCAGCGGCAGGGTCACGCGCTCCATCATGGCGTTGAACAGGTCGGCCTTGTCCTTGAAATGCCAATAGATCGCCCCCCGCGTGGTGCCCGCGGCCACTGCAATGTCATTGAGGGACGTGTGCGAAACGCCGCGCGATTGAAACAATTGTTCCGCAGCATCCAGAAGGTTGTTGCGCGTGGTCTGTGCGTCTGCCTTGGTGCGTCGGGCCATGGAATACCTCACTTATGGGCGGTGTTTTTCCGTCACTATACATACATTCTTGAATGTATGTATGTTTTAATGCAGCACTTCGTTACCGTGCCGTGGGCCTGCGCGCAGCGCGTCGCGTCACACTAACCTGGCCCAATTTGCGGCGCGCCGCGATCCATTCATTACTCCAAGGAACACCATGCCTGCCTTGCGCTATGTCAAGACTGTCCCCGTTGTTGCCTCTGCCTCGTCCCCCGCGCTGGTGCGCCTGGGCGTTGCGGCGGGTAGCCTGTCCGTTGTATTGCTGCTGGCGGCCTGTGGCAAGTCCGATGCGCCAGCGGCTGCGGCCGGTGGTGGCATGCCGCCCCCTGAGGTGGGCGTGGTCGTGGCAACGCCGGGCGATGTGGGCCTGGTCACCGAGTTGCCCGGGCGCCTGGAGGCCTCGCGCGTGGCGCAGGTGCGGGCCCGTGCGGCAGGCATTTTGCAAAAACGCCTGTTCCGCGAAGGCAGTGACGTGAAGGCCGGCCAGCTGCTGTTTGCCATTGATGCCGCGCCATATGCGGCCGCCTTGCAAAGTGCCGAGGCCACGCTGGCCCGGGCCCAGGCCAACCTGACCCAGGCCGCAGCGCTGGCCGGGCGCTACAAGCCCCTGCTCGCCGCCAACGCGGTCAGCCAGCAGGAATACGCCAATGCCGTGGCGGCGCAAAAGCAGGCCGAGGCCGATGTGGCCGCAGGCAGGGCCGCTGTGCAGACCGCCCGCATCAACCTGAATTACGCCAGCGTCACGGCGCCGATTTCGGGCCGCATTGGCCGCGCCCTGGTCACCGAAGGCGCACTGGTGGGGCAGGGAGAGGCCACGCAACTGGCAGTAGTCCAGCAGATCGATCCGGTGTATGTCAACTTCACCCAGTCCGCCGGCGAGGTGATGAAGTTGCGCAGGGCCCTGGCCGATGGTCAGCTGCAGCGGGCGGCAGGCAGCGAAGCCGCCAGCGTGCGCGTGGTGCTGGAGGACGGCAGCGAATACGCCCGTGCGGGCAAGCTGCTGTTTTCCGACCTGACGGTGGATGCCACCACGGGCCAGATCACGCTGCGCGCCGAGGTGCCCAACCCCAAGGGCGAATTGCTGCCGGGCCTGTATGTGCGCGTGCGGCTGGAGCAGGCCCAGGTGGCCAACGCCATCTCGCTGCCGCAGCAGGCGGTCACGCGCACCCAGCAGGGCGACAAGATCACGGTGGTGGGCGCCGACGGCAAGCTCAGCCAGCGCACAGTGAAGGTGGGTGCCGCCCGCAACAACCAGTGGGTCGTGCTGGAAGGCCTGAAAGAAGGCGAGCAGGTCATGGTTGATGGCTTCCAGAAACTACAGATGATGCCGCCCGGCACGCCGGTGAAGGCGGTGCCATGGCAGGCCCCGGGCAGTGCCGCAGCATCGGCTGCTAACCCGCCTGCAGCTGCATCGGGTGCTGCGCCAGCGGCCAGTGCCCCTGCTGCAGCCGCCAGCGCCGGCCAGAAATAAGGAGCCAGCCCCATGGCCAAATTCTTTATCGAGCGCCCCATCTTCGCGTGGGTGGTCGCCCTGTTCATCATGGTGCTCGGCGCGGTGTCGATCACCCAGCTGCCGATCTCGCAGTACCCCACCGTAGCGCCGCCGACCATCGTGGTCACCGTCGCCTATCCGGGTGCTTCGGCGCAGACCCTCGAAGACAGTGTGCTGGCCGTGATCGAGCGCGAAATGAACGGCGCGCCCGGCCTTGCCTATATGGAGGCGGTGAGCCAGGCCAATGGCACGGGCACCCTCACGCTGAGCTTCGAGCCGGGCACGAACCCCGATCTGGCCCAGGTCGAGGTGCAAAACCGCCTGTCGCGTGCTACACCACGTCTGCCGGCGGTGGTCAACCAGCAGGGCGTGCGCGTGGAGAAGTCGCAATCGAACTTCCTGCTGTTCACCATGCTGTCGTCGTCCGATCCCAAGTTCGATGTCAATTCGCTGAGCGACTATGCCGCTCGCAACGTGGTGCCCGAACTGCAGCGCCTGCCAGGCATCGGCCAGGTGCGGTTGTTCGGTGCCGAGCGCGCCATGCGCGTGTGGATCGATCCAGCCAAACTGCAGGGGGTGAACCTGTCCGCTGCCGACGTGGCCAGCGCTATCCAGGCGCAGAACGCGCAGGTGTCGGCCGGCAGCCTGGGCGAGTTGCCCAACCTGAGCGGCCAGAGCATCTCGGCCACCGTGGTGGTGCCCGGGCAAATCAGCTCGACCCAGGAGTTTGGCGACATCGTGCTGCGCGCCAACGCTGATGGTTCCGCGGTGCGCCTCAAGGATGTGGCGCGCATCGAACTGGGCGCCCAGTCGTATGCCACCAGTGCGCGTCTGAACGGCAAGCCGGCCACCGGCATGGGGGTGCAGTTGTCGCCATCGGGCAATGCGCTGGCCGCAGCCACGGCGGTCAAAACCCGCATGGCCGAGCTGGAAAAATACTTCCCGCCCGGCATGAGCTGGACCATTCCTTACGACAGCTCCGAATTCGTCCAGATTTCCATCAAGCAGGTCGCAGTGACCCTGCTCGAAGCCATTGCGCTGGTGTTTCTGGTGATGTATCTGTTTTTGCAGAACTTCCGCTACACCGTCATCCCGACCATCGTGGTGCCGGTGGCGCTGCTGGGCACCTTTGGCGCGCTGCTGGCAATGGGCTTTTCGATCAACGTGCTGACCATGTTTGGCATGGTGCTGGTGATTGGCATCGTGGTGGACGATGCCATCGTGGTGGTGGAAAACGTCGAGCGCATCATGAACGAGGAAGGATTGAGTCCGCTGGAGGCCACGCGCAAGGCCATGGGCCAGATCTCGGGCGCCATTATCGGCATCACCGTGGTGCTGATCGCGGTGTTCGTGCCGCTGGCCTTTTTTGCCGGCTCGGTGGGCAACATCTACCGCCAGTTCTCGGCGGTGATGGCGGTGTCCATCGCCTTTTCGGCGTTCATGGCGCTGTCGCTCACGCCGGCACTGTGCGCTACCTTGCTCAAGCCGGTCGAGGCCGGGCATGGCCACGCCAAGAAGGGCTTTTTTGGCGGCTTCAATCGCGGCTTCGCCCGTAGCGCCAAGGGCTATGAGGGCTGGGTCGCCAAGCTGCTGCGCCGCAGTGGCCGCATGATGGTCATCTATGTCGCGCTGATCGCCGCCGTGGGCGTGCTGTACATGCGCCTGCCCACCTCTTTCCTGCCCAACGAAGACCAGGGCAACCTGCTGGTCAACATCCAGTTGCCGCCCGGCGCCACGCTGGAGCGCACCCAGGCCGTGGTCGAGAAGGTCGAGGAATTCATGCTGCAGCAGCCTGAAGTCAAGAACATGGTTGCCGTGCTGGGCTTCAGCTTCTCCGGCCAGGGACAGAACGCCGGCCTGTCGTTTGTGACGCTCAAGGACTGGTCCGAGCGCAAGGGCGCCGGGCAAACGGCTGAGGCCATTGTCGGCCGGGCCATGGGTGCGCTGTCGGGTGTGCGCGATGCGTTCATCTTTGCGCTGAGCCCCCCGCCCATTCCCGAGCTGGGGGTCAGCTCCGGCTTCACCTTCCGCCTGCAGGACCGCGGTGGCAATGGCCATGACGCGCTGGTAGCAGCACGCAACCAGATGCTGGGCATGGCTTCGCAAAGCAAGGTGCTGGCCGGCGTGCGACCCGACGGCCTGGAAGACGCGCCGCAACTGCAGGTCGATATCGACCGCGAGAAGGCCAGCGCACAGGGCGTGGGTTTTGCCGCCATCAACAGCACCATTTCTACCGCGCTGGGCTCGGCCTACATCAACGATTTCCCGAACGCCGGACGCATGCAGCGTGTGGTGGTGCAGGCCGAAGCCCAGGCACGCATGCAGCCGGACGACATTCTGAAGCTCACGGCGCTGAACAGCCAGGGCAAGGCCGTGCCGCTGTCGTCGTTTGCCACCACGCGCTGGGTCAGCGGTGCCATGCAGACCGTGCGCTACAACGGCTATTCCGCCATGCGCATCGCCGGCGGTGCGGCGCCTGGCTACAGCACCGGCGACGCCATGGCCGAGATGGAGCGTCTGGCAGCGCAGTTGCCCGCCGGCTTCGGCTTCGAATGGACGGGCCAGTCGCGCGAAGAAAAACTGGCAGGCTCACAGGCGCTGGTGCTGTATGGCTTTGCCATCCTGGCGGTGTTCCTGTGCTTGGCGGCCCTGTATGAAAGCTGGTCGATTCCGCTGTCGGTCATTCTGGTAGTGCCGCTCGGTGTGTTGGGCGTGCTGCTGGGCGTCAGCCTGCGCGGCATGACCAACGACGTGTACTTCCAGGTGGGGCTGATCACCATCATCGGCCTGTCGGCGAAGAACGCCATCCTGATCATCGAGTTCGCCAAAGACCTGCAGGCGCAGGGCAAGGGCATCATCGAGTCGGCGCTGGCGGCTGCCCATCTGCGCTTTCGCCCGATTGTCATGACCTCGCTGGCCTTCATTCTTGGCGTGGTGCCACTGGCTATTGCCTCGGGCGCCAGTTCGGCGAGCCAGCGTGCCATTGGCACCGGCGTGATCTCGGGCATGGTGGTGGGCACCTTCCTGGCCGTGTTTTTCGTGCCGATCTTCTTCGTGGTGGTGCGCAGCCTGTTCAAGGGCAGCGCGCGCCAGCGGCAATTTGATGCCCAGCATTCGCACCAAGCGGACACAGGGAACACCCATGCTTAATATTTTCATGCCCCGCCGGGCTGCCGGCCCTAGTGAGGCCCGCCTGCCTGCTGCCACGGCGCTTGCCGCGGTGGCGCTGCTGGCCGGTTGCTCCATGATTCCCACCTATGAGCGGCCCGAGGCCCCCGTGGCGGCGCAATGGCCTGCTCTGGGCGGCAGCACAGCCGTCACCGCCACCACGGCGGCAGCCGATCTGCCCTGGCAGGACTTTGTGGGCGATGCGCGCCTGCGCGAGCTGGTGGAGCTGGCGCTGCAAAACAACCGCGACCTGCGCGTGGCGGTGCTCTCCATCGAGCAGGCGAGGGCGCAGTACCAGATCCGCCGCGCCGACCAGTTGCCCACCATCAATGCCGGCGTCACGGGTAACCGCCAGCCCGCCGCCGATGGCAGCGACAGCATCACCAGCGCCTACACCGCAGGTCTCGCGCTGGCGTCCTGGGAAATCGATTTCTTTGGCCGCGTGGCCAGCCTGAAGGAAGCGGCGCTGGCGCAGTTCCTGGCCACGCAGGAGGCGCGCAGCGCGGTGCAGACCAGCCTGGTCGCCTCGGTGGTCAGCACCTGGCTGAGCCTGCAGACCAACGAGGAACTGCTGGCCCTGACGCAGCGCACGCTGGCCACCCGGGACGACTCGCTGCGGCTCAACCGCATGCGCTTTGACCAGGGCGTGACCTCGGCCCTGGACCTGCGCCAGGCCGAATCCCTGACGGCGGCCGCGCGTTCCACCCTGGCCCAGCAGCAACGCTTGCGCGCGCTCGATGTGAACGCGCTCACGCTGCTGGTGGGGCAACCCCTGCCCGAACGGCTGTTGCCCACCGCGCAGGCCAATGGCCAAGTCGTGGCCCTGCGCGACGTGCCCGAAGGCATGCCGTCCGATTTGCTGGAGCGCCGCCCGGACATCCGCCAAGCCGAGCGGCAACTGATCGCGGCCAACGCCAATATTGGTGCGGCGCGGGCAGCGTTCTTCCCGCGCATTGCCCTCACGGCCAGCGCTGGCACCGCCAGCAATGCGCTGTCGGGCCTGTTCAAGAGCGGCTCGTGGGGCTGGACGCTTGCGCCCCAGGCCGTGCTGCCCATCTTCGATGCCGGGCGCAACCAGGCCGGGCTGGACTCGGCCCGTGCCGGGCGCGACATTGCGGTGGCCCAGTACGACAAGGCCATCCAGAGCGCGTTCCGTGAGGTGGCCGATGCCCTGGCCGGCCGCGCCACCCTGGGCGAGCAGGTGCTGGCCCAGCAGGCGCAGGCCACGGCCGAGGCCGACCGCTTCCGCCTGGCCGACTTGCGCTACCGCAACGGCGTGGCCAGCTACCTCGATGTGCTCGATGCCCAGCGCGCCCTGTTTGCCACGCAGCAGGCGCTGGCCCAGTCGCAGCTGGCCCAGCGGCAAAACCAGGTGGCGCTGTACAAGGCGCTCGGTGGCGGCTGGCGCGATGCGGCCGAGGGCGCAGCACCCGCTGCAACGCAAAACTGAGGTCCACTGGCCCGGCTTTGCGTCGGCCTGTGCAGTTTTTTAAGCCAGCGGCGTATCGCTCCCGAGGGTTGGGAAGAGGGGCCTGCGCCATGTCGCCTGCGGCGGCTTTGCGCAGCGCAGGCTGCGGCGACAATGTCTGCCATGCAAGCACCTTCTGACCTTTTGGGCGCGAGCCCGCCGGACTTTCGCACCCAGCCGCGCGCATTTCTGCGCGCGCTTTTCGATGCCGCCGTGCGCAGCGCCCAGCCGCTGCACGGCATGCGCGCCTGGCTGCCCGAGCCGCCGCGTGGGCGCACCCTGGTGCTGGGCGCGGGCAAGGCGGGGGGCTCCATGGCCCAGGCGCTGGAGGCCCTGTGGCCTGCCGACGCGCCGCTGTCGGGCCTGGTGGTCACGCGCTATGGCCATGTGCCGCCCCGGCCAGAGGGCCTGGCGCAGCGTATCGATGTGGTCGAGGCAGCGCACCCCGTGCCCGACGCGGCAGGCATGGCGGCGGCCGAGCGCATGCTGGCGCTCACTGCGGGGCTGACGGCCGACGACCTGGTGCTGTGCCTGGTGTCGGGCGGCGGCTCGTCCTTGCTGACGCTGCCGGCCGAGGGCCTGGCGCTGGTAGACAAGCAACGCATCAACCGCGCCCTGCTCGAAAGCGGGGCCAGCATTGGCGAGATGAATTGCGTGCGCAAGCACCTGTCCCGCATCAAGGGCGGGCGCCTGGCCGCGGCCTGTGCACCGGCGCGCGTGGTCACGCTCACCATCAGCGATGTGCCGGGCGATGACCCCTCGGTCATTGCCAGCGGCCCCACCGTGCCCGACACCACCACCTGCGCCGACGCGCTGGAAATTTTGGCGCGTTACTGCATCGACGTGCCGCAGCCCGTGCGCCAGGCCTTGCAAAACGGCACGCTGGAGACCCCCAAACCGACAGATGGTGTCTTTACTGGGCATTCCGTGCACCTGGTGGCCACGCCCTGGCAGGCGCTGGAGGCGGCTGCGGCCGTGGCGCGCGGGGCTGGGCTGGCGGCCTATATCCTGTCGGACGAGATGGAAGGGGAATCCCGCGACGTGGGGCGCGTGCACGCGGCACTGGCGCGTGGCGTGGCGCTGCGCGGCCAGCCGTTCGAGCGGCCCTGCGTGATTTTGAGCGGCGGCGAAACCACGGTCACGGTGCGCCCGCGCCGCGCGGGCGCAGCCCCCGGCCGCGGCGGGCGTGCCGGCGAGTTCTGCCTGGGCCTGGCACAGGCGCTGCAGGGCATGGCTGGCGTGTGGGCGCTGGCGGCCGACACCGATGGCATCGATGGCATCGAAGACAACGCGGGCGCGCTGGTCACGCCCGACACGCTGGCCCGTGCCGCAGCGGCGCCATTGCGCGTAGCCGACCACCTGGATCGCCACGATGCCTATGGCTACTTCGAGGCGCTCGGTGATCTGGTCGTCACCGGGCCCACGCATACCAATGTGAATGACTTCAGGGTGCTACTTGTTTTATAGCTGCTAGCGCTTATCCAATAAGCGCTTGAAGCACTTTTTGCTTCAATTCATGGGGGTGGCCACCAGCGTCGTGGCATGAAAAAAGGCACGGCAGATGGCTCTGCCGTGCCTTTTTTGCCTGAGCCCGGGGGCGCGGCGATCAGAAGCGGTGGCGAATGCCCACGCCGAAGCTGTTGCCGTTGGTCTGGCTGGTGATCTTGTCGTTCATGTACATGGCGTACACATCGGTGCGTTTGGACAGGTTGTAGTCGTAGCCCAGCGTGAAGGTCTTGCGGCTCACGTCGGGGGTGGACCACTCGGTCTTCACCCACTCGGCGAGCAGCTTGCCATTGCCCAGCGGGGCCGAGGCGCCGACCTGCACCGTCTTGCCCTTGGTGGAGGCGGTGTCATCGATTTTCTTTTCGCCATAGCTCAGGTAGGGCTTGACCATGCCGAAGTCGTAGGCGCCCAGCAGCATCCAGTATTTGTGGTTGTTGGGCAGCAGCGTGTTCACAGGGTTGCCGATGTCGGCGTTTTCATAGAAGCCGGTCAGGGTCAGCGGGCCGCCAAAATAGAAGAAGTTGACGCCCACGTTGTTCTTGCCGGTTTCGCCCGCCTGTTCACCAAACTGGTATTGCAGGTTGGCCTTGAAGCCGCCGATGTCGGGCGTGGAATACACGATCTGGTTGCTCCAGCCCGTGTCGGCGGGCGTCATGGAACGCCAGCCCGTGCCGTTGAACAACGGCACATCCTTGTGCAGGATCAGCGGAGAGAAGGTGAACGAGTCACCCAGCGGGTTGCCCACCACCGAAGGCAGAAAGTTGGGCGCCATCCAGCGGCCCAGCAGCACCGAGCCAAAACCGCCCGACAGGCTGACGTTGGCATCGCGCGAGAAGAAGGTGTCGTTGACAAAGCGCCCTTGCGTGCCGGCGTCCACCTTGATGAACGAGGTCAGGTTGAAGTGGGCCTTCAGGCCGCCGCCCAGGTCTTCGGTGCCCTTGAAGCCAAACCACGAGGTGGTCAGACCACCGCTATCGACCACGGACTTGCTCTTGGCATCGCCAGCCATCTTCATGGAGCCGGCAAACACGTCCATCAGGCCGGTGAGCTGAACGGAGCTTTGGGCATGGGCCCCGGCGGCACACAGCAGTGCGGCGCTCAGGGCGATCAGGTTTTTTTTCATTGAAACTCCTGCAGGGGGTTGAAAACGCCGGTTATCCTGGCCTGAAAGGGCATGACACCGTCATGACAGTGCATCGCGCACTCGATGATCGTGTCCCCAACAACTTGTTGCAAGTTCCATGCCTCATGCGGGGGCGGATGTTGTTTTTCGTGCTGTTTGACCGGGCTCAGAGGGCAGGCGCGGCCCCTGCCAGGGTCCGGCTTCCTTTTGATCTTCCTCAAAACGCACCGCGCTATCGCACGGCAAAGTGGGCTGCATGCTGCCATCCACATTCTTTTCCCTCCCCGCCCAGATCGAAGTGCTAGCTGCCGGCGAAGTGCTGCGCAGGCGCAATCAGGACCTGACTTCGGTGCTGCACCTCGAAAGCGGGCGGGTGCTGCGCGGCATTTACGAAGAAGGGCGCATGCGCCACCAGCTGGGCGTGGTGGAAGGGCCCTTCTGGCTGGATGCGGCTTCTGCGTTGCTGGAAATGCCTTTTCCCGTGGACATGGTGGCAGAGACGCGCGTGCAGGTGCGCCGCCTGCCGATCGAGGCGTTCCGGCGCGGATGTGCGTCGCTGCCTGCCGTGGCGCAGGGCATTTTGCGGGACCTGGCCACCGGCTATCGGCAGCAGTCCGAGCTGGCGGTGAGCCGGCTTGCACAGGATGCAGAGGCGCGGTGCGCCCAGTGGCTGCTCAACCACGCGCAGCCCGACCACAGCGGCGCCATGAGCGTGACACTGCACCAGCGCAAGCGCCTCATTGCCGCGCAACTGGGCATTGCCCCGGAAACCTTTTCGCGCGTGCTGCGCCACCTGCGCGAGCACGGGCTGATTGCCGGCACCGGCAACGTGCTCAATCTCCCGCAGCCGCACGCGCTGCAGTCTGTGGCGGGTTGCTGAAGCTGCCGGGCGACCCTTTGACTCAGGGTTATTCCTTGGGCTGAAGCGAGGGTTCCACCCAAGCGTCTGGGGCGGGGGGCTGCGTATATTTGCCTGAGAACTCTTTGGCAAACCCGGCTCTCATGTTGCCCCCCTGAACTTCTTGCTGTGTTGAGCCTGTCGCGCGCGGGGTGCCCATGACCCCGTTGGCGCATGCACAGGCGCAGACGGAGTCGCCCACCTGGTGGCCGCCCGGATCGTTGGTGCTGCGCCTGATGCTTGTGGCCATGCTGGCCGTGGCTGTGTCGGGGGTGTTGTCGGCGTGGCTGGCTTCGCGTGCCGCGGAGCGCGAGGCCATCCGCCGCGTGGTGGGCCAGCAGAACGAAGAGGTCGAGGTGATGGCCCGGCTGCTGGCCAGCAAGATCGAGCAAAGCCAGAAAGTGCTGCGCACCGTGGCCGAGGGCATCACGCCGGAAGTGCTCAATTCGCCATCGTCGCTCGAATCGCTGTTGCGGCAGGGCCTGCCGGCCGTGCAGTTTTTTGATTCGATGCAGGTGGCCCGCCAGGATGGCGAGCTGCGCGTCAACCTGCATTCCGGGCGGCTGGAAGATGCGGCCAACCTGGACCCTGTCGAGCGCGATGCCCTGCGGCGCACGCTCAGTGGCGGCAAGCCCCTGGTGTCCGAGCTGGTGGGCGGGCGCACCGCCGCGGCGCGGGTCATGTTCACCATGCCGCTGCGCCGAGAGGATGGCCCGGTTCTGGGGGTGGTGGCCGGGGTGCTCAAGCTGCATTCGCAAGGATTGCTGCCGCCGTCCATGACGCTCCCGGCGCGGGACGATTCGCGCCTGATCGTCTTCACCCGCGACGGCACCATCCTGTCGCATCCCGATCCCCTGCGCCTGCTGGGCAACGTGCGCGACGAAGCCGGGCTGGGGCCGGTCTATGCCCAATGGCTGCAACAGGCGCAGCCCGTGGTCGGGCGTGGCACCACCGTGGTGCAGCCGGCGCACATCGTGAGCATGGCCGGAATGCCGCTGCCGCAGTGGCTGGTGGCCCGAGTGAGTGATTTTCGCGCCATGATGGCGCCCCTGGAAGGTGCGCAGCGCAAGGCCTGGTGGCTTGCCGCCGCGGTGATGGCAGCCAGCATGGCCTTGCTGGCGGCGTTCATGGCGTGGATGGCGCAGCCTCTGGCACGGCTGTGCCACAGCGCGCTGCAACTGGCGCACGGGGAGCGTAGCGGAGCCATCCAGTGGCCCCGCGCCAGCGGCGAGGTGGGGGCGCTGGTCAAGGTGTTTGAGGGGCAGATGCAGCAAAGCGCCCAGCAGCGCCAGCAGCGGGCACAACTGGAAGGGCAGTTTCAGGCCATCCTCGACAACGCCTCCGTGGGTATCGTGATCACCCGCCGGGGCATTCTCGAAGTGGTGGGGCGGCAGGCCTGCCAGATGCTTGGCTACTGCGACGAGGAACTGCACGGCCGCCCGGCGCGCACCCTTTATGCGACGGACGCCGACTACGCTCGGTTGGGCGAGCGCGTGCAGGCCGCATTCCGGGCCCATGGCGCGTTTGACGGGGATGTGTGCTTCATGCGCAAGGATGGCAGCCCCGTCTGGGCGCGGGTGCAGGGGCGAGGGGTGCAGGCGGACGACATGGTGGGCGGCACGGTCTGGATTCTGGAGGACATGACCGCCGCACGCGAGGCGCAGCAGCAGCAGGACTGGGCCTCCATCCATGACCCGCTCACGCAGCTGCGCAACCGCGACGCGTTTGTCCAGCGCATGGGCGTGTTGCTGGCCGAGCGGGCTGCGCGGGCGCGCACGCCGGACATGGCGGCCGCACAAGCCGAGGCACAGGCCGAGGGCGACGGAGTGATGCTGTTCCTCGACCTGGACCATTTCACCGTGGTCAACGATGTTGCCGGCCATGATGCTGGCGACGATGTGCTGCGCCATGTGGCGCGACTGCTGGAGTCGCAGGTGCGTCAGATCGGCTGGGCGGCGCGGCTGGGCGGCGACGAGTTTGCCGTGGTGCTGCCAGGCTGCTCGCCTACGCGGGGGCAGGCGGTGGCCGAGCAACTGCGCGCCGCCGTGCAGGCCTGGGAGCCGTCGTATCAGGGCCGCAGCTTCACGCTGGGCGTGAGCATTGGTCTGGTGGTGCTGGATGCCAGCCTGCAGGATGTGCCGTCGGTGCTGTATGCGGCCGATATGGCGTGCTACGACGCCAAGCGAGCGGGGCGCAACCGGGTGGAGATGCGCCATGCCAGCCAGGCGGCGGCTTCGGGGCGTATGCCGCTGGGGCCGGGGGAGGGGGATTAGCCTTTTTGCTTTTTGGGTTGATTTTTTGATATGGAACGTTTTTGCCTGATTAGCTACATACCTCAGACCAACCCCTGTTCGCCCTGAGCTTGTCGAAGGGCTGTTTGCAAGGAGTGCCCAGGCTTCGACAAGCTCAGCCCGAACGGTTGATAGAAGGCATCTGAGATAGGTAGCTAATCAGGCGTTTTTGGGCTTTTGCGCTTATGTAGCATGCGCTGGTAGCTATTGTTTTGATAGTTCGTGGCGTGCCTTTGCTCAGGGCGGAGGCCGGGTCTCGCCCCGGCGGGCGCCTCACTTTCTTTTGCTTCGCCAAAAGAAAGTAAGCAAAGAAAAGGCGACCCACAGTCTGCGGCCCCTTCGCGTTGCTACGGGGCAACCTGCGTCGGTGCGCTTGCGGGGTGCGCCGTGGAACTCGCTTTGCGCTGCGCGCGCCGCTCAGACAACCACGGCGAGCTAGATGACGAGGCATGCGCGCTTCGACGCGCATGCTCACCCCGCAACCGCACCGCCGCAGGCGCAGCCAGATGGGGGGGGGGAGCAGCCGAAACAGCCCAACAGCCCCACGGGCCATCGCTGCGCTCGGCCCCGTCTCGCTGGCGCAAGTGCCACGCGCTGCGCAACCTGGGCCGAGCGCAGCGATGGCCCGTGTGGCTGTTGGCTCCCCACCCCTTCTGGATGCGCCTGGGGCGCGCAGGGCGCGGGGTGGCGGGTGTGCCGCAGGACACACCCGCTTCGTGATCTGACTCGCCGTGGTTGTCTGAGCGGCGCGCGCAGCGCAAAGCGAGTTCCACGGCGCACCCCGCGCACGAGCACCCCAGGTTGCCCGCAGCGAAGCGGAGGGTCGCAGACAGCAGGGTCGCCTTTTCTTTGCTTACTTTCTTTTGGCGAAGCAAAAGAAAGTGAGGCGCCCGCCGGGGCGCAACCCGGCCCCCATCCTTAGCAAGAACCCGGAAAAACTATCAAAACAATAGCGAAAAACGCTTGATACACAAGCGCCACAACCAGAAAACACTCAATCCATCACCCGCCCCAACGCCCGCAGCACATGCTCCGCCGTCGCCGGCGCCATCAACACCACCGGCGCCGCAGCATTAACGCCACCACGCCCAGCCGCCACCGCATTGCGCAGCGCCTCATACACACTGATCGCCAACATGAACGGCGGCTCGCCCACCGCCTTGCTGCCGCCCACGTTGTCCTCGCGGTTGGCTTCAGGCCACAGGTCCACCTTGAAGTGCGCCGGAATATCGCCCGTCGCCGGAATCTTGTAAGTGCTGGGCGCATGGGTGGCCAGGGTGCCCTTGTCGTTCCACACCAGCTGCTCGGTCGTCAGCCAGCCCATGCCCTGCACAAAGCCGCCTTCGATCTGGCCGATGTCGATGGCCGGGTTGATGCTGTGGCCCACGTCGTGCAGGATGTCCACCTTCAGCACACGGCTCTCGCCGGTGAGGGTGTCGATGGCCACCTCGGTGCAGGCTGCGCCGTAGCTGAAGTAGTAGAACGGGCGCCCGGTCAGCGTGGTCTTGTCGTAGTGGATCTTGGGCGTGCGGTAAAAGCCATCGCTCCACAGCTGAATGCGGTTGGCGTACGCGGCCTGCACCACCTCTTCAAAGCTGCGCACCGTCTTGGGCGAGATGACTTGGCCGCCTGCAAAGCGGATGGCGCCCGCGCCGCAACCATCGAGCCCGCACACGAACGAGGCCAGGTTGTCGCGCACATTGCGCGCAGCGTACTGGGCGGCGCGGCCGTTCAGGTCGGTGCCGCTGCTGGCAGCGGTGGCGCTGGCGTTGGGCACCTTGCTGGTGTCGCTGGCTGTTACCAGCACGCGGTGCAGCGGCACGCCCAGCTCGTCGGCCACGATCTGCGCCACCTTGGTGTGCAGGCCCTGGCCCATTTCGGTGCCGCCGTGGTTCACCTGCACGCTGCCGTCGGTGTACACATGCACCAGCGCACCCGCCTGATTGAACAGCGTGGCCGTGAAGCTGATGCCGAACTTGACGGGCGTGATGGCCAGGCCGCGCTTGAGCACCGGGCTTTGCGCGTTCCAGGCCGTAATGTCGGCCTGGCGCTGGCGGTAGCCCGAGGTTTGCTCCAGCGTGGGCAGCAGCTCGTGCAGGATGTTGTCTTCCACCGCCATCTGGTAGTGGGTGACGTTGCGGCCCGTGCTCGCGTCCTTGCCGTACAGGTTGGCCAGGCGCACGTCCTGCGCATCGCGCCCCAGGGCGCGCGCAATGTCGCCCAAAATGGCCTCGATCACGATCACGCCCTGCGGGCCGCCAAAGCCGCGGAAGGCGGTGTGGCTCTGGGTGTTGGTCTTGCAGCGGTACGAGGCAATCTCGACATCGCTCAGGTAATACGCGTTGTCGGCATGGAACACCGCCCGGTCGGCCACCGGGCCCGACAGGTCGGCGCTGAAGCCGCAGTTGGCGGCCATTTGCAGCTTCAGGCCCGTGATGCGGCCGGTGTCGTCAAAGCCCACGTCGTATTCGTACGCAAACGGGTGGCGCTTGCCGGTGACCATGAAGTCTTCGTCCCGGTCCAGCCGCAGCTTGATGGGGCGGCCCAGCTTGTTGGCGGCCACGGCGGCCCACACGGCCAGGTGGCCGGCCTGAGTCTCCTTGCCGCCAAAGCCGCCACCCATGCGGCGGCATTCCACGCGCACCGCATGGTTGTCGATGCCCAAAGCGTGTGCCACCCAGTGCTGCACCTCGCCGGGATGCTGCGTACTCGAATGGATCGACCACTGGTTTTGCTCCAGCGGCAGGGCGTAGGCGATCTGGCCCTCCAGGTAGAAATGCTCCTGCCCGCCGACTTCAAACGCACCCTGCATGCGGTGCGCTGATTGCGCGAGGCCGGTGGCCGCATCGCCCCGGCGCACAAACACCGGGGGCAGCACATAGCTTTGTGCCTTCAGCGCGTCGTGCACCGTCAGCACGGCGGGCAGGGGCGTGATGTCGAGCTTCACAGCGCGCACCGCGCGGCGCGCCTGCATGACCGAGTCGGCCACCACCAGGCCGATCACCTGGCCGACAAACTGCACGTTGTCCAGCGCAAACACCGGCTCGTCGTGCGCGAACGCGGCCAGGAGCTTGTCGCCCGGCACGTCGCTGGCCAGCACCACGCCACGCACGCCGGGCAGTGCCAGTGCGGCTGCGGCATCCACGCCGTTCAAGGTGCCGTGGGCCACGGTGGAGAGGATGGGCGCCGCATACAGCGTGCCCTTTACCTCGGGCAGGTCGTCGATGTAGTGCGCGGCGCCAGCCACCTGGGCGCGGGCGCTTTCGTGGATGTGCGACTGGCCCATGGCGGCGCGGGTGGGCGCGGGCAGGGCGGTTTCGGCGATGGTGTGGGGGGCGTTCATACGGCGGCCTCCAGCGTCAAGGTGTCCAGGCTGACCGAGGGCTGGCCCTGGCTCTCCAGCCAGTAGCGCTGCAGCAGGCTGCCCAGCACCTGGCGGCGGTAGGCGCCGCTGGCACGCATGTCCGAGATGGGGCTGAACTCGGCCTGCAGCACGGTGGCGGCGCGTTGCGCGGTGGCTTCGGTCCACGGTTGGCCTGTCAGCGCAGCCTCGGTCTGCCGCGCGCGGGCCGGGGTGGCGGCCACGCCGCCCGCGCCAATGCTGGCGCGCTGCACGGTGCCGTTGGCGATGTCCAGGTTCAGCACCAGGCACACGGCGGAGATGTCGTCGTCAAAGCGCTTGGAGATCTTGTACGCGGCAAGCCTTTCGGTCTGCGCAGGCCGGGGCACCACGATGCGCACCAGCAGCTCATCGGCCTCCATCACGTTCTGGCGGTAGCCGGTGTAAAGGTCTTTCAGTGGCAGCTGGCGCTCGCCCCTGGCCTGGCTGGCCAGCACCACCTGGGCGCGCAGCGCAATCAGCAGCGGCATGGAGTCGCCAATGGGCGAACCGTTGGCCACATTGCCGCCCAGCGTGCCCGCGTTGCGCACCGGCAGCCCGGCAAACCGCGTGGCAAAACGGTGCAGCTGCGGCCACTGCGCGGTGAGGGCTGCAAACGCGTCGGTCAGCGTGACGGCGGCGCCGATGTGAATCGCGTCGGCGTGTTGCACCACCTGCCGCAGTTCGGCCGCGCGGGTCACGTCCAGTACTTGCGCGTATTGCTTGTGCAGCTTGGTCACCCACAGCCCCACATCGGTGCAGCCGGCCACCACCTGGGCGTCGGGGTGCGCCGCACGCGCCGCGAGCAGGGTGGGAAGCGTGGTGGGGGAAATATAGGAAAAATCGGCCTCTGGCGCTTGTTGGGTGTGCGCTAGTAGCTCTAATTTTTGTAGCAAATCGGCTTCGTTGACGCGCATGGTTGGCAGCGATGTCATCTGCTGGGCGGCATCGAGGATGGGGCGGTAGCCGGTGCAGCGGCACAGGTTGCCCGAGAGTTCTTCCTGCGCCAGTTCGCGGGTGATGGGTTCACCATGGCAGATATGGTTTTGGTACATGCCGAACAGGCTCATCACAAAGCCGGGGGTGCAGAAGCCGCACTGGGAGCCATGGCACTGGACCATGGCTTCTTGAGCGGGATGCAGTGTGGGTGACTGGCGCGGCGCTGATGTGGCGTCGCCCACCGGCTGGATCAACGGGTCTTCCGCCAGGTCTTCCACCGTCCACAGCGCCATGCCGTCGATCGAATGCGCCAGGCGGATGCAGCTGTTCACGGCGCTGTAATGCGCCTTGCCATCGCGTGCCTCGCCCAGCACCACGGTGCAGGCGCCGCAGTCGCCCTCGCCGCAGCCCTCTTTGGTGCCGGTGCAGCCCAGGTCCTCGCGCAGCACCTGCAGCAGCGTGCGGTCGGGTGGTACATTGCGCAGCGCCACCGGCTGGCCTCGGCGCAGAAATTGCAAGGGTCGGGTTGTCATATGAAAAGTGCCACGTCGATGCGCGGAGATCGTAAACAGGTTGTCGGGGTGCAGCGCACCGGGCAAGGGCGCCAGCGCAAGCTTATGCCGACCGGGCAAGCACCGCAATTTCCACGCCAGATGCAGGCCATGCCGTGGCAGGCGCACGGGCGCCGGTCCGTGGTGGCTTTGCTGCTAAAAAGATAGCTGCTGGCGCATATGGAACAAGCGCAAAGCCCTGATTTGAATCCAATTGCCGTTCATGAAAACTGAGAGACAATCGCCTGCATGAGCTCCACCCCCATCTCCCGCCCGCCGGGCACTCCGGGCATGTCCGGCGCAGTGCCGCCCCGGCTGCAGCTGGTGGGCATCACCAAGCGCTACCCGGCCGTGGTGGCCAACAGTGCGGTTTCGCTGACGGTGCAGCCCGGCGAGATCCATGCCGTGCTGGGCGAAAACGGCGCGGGCAAGTCCACGCTGATGAAGATCATTTACGGCTCGGTCAAGCCCGACGAGGGCAGCGTGCACTTCAACGGCCAGGCCGTGCAGGTGCGCAACCCGCAAGAGGCCCGCGCTTTGGGCATCGCCATGGTGTTCCAGCATTTCAGCCTGTTCGACACCCTCACGGTGGCCGAGAACGTGTGGCTGGGGCTGGACAAGCGCATCACGCTGTCCGAGGTCACGCAGCGCATCACCGCCACGGCGGCCGAGTACGGCCTGGGCATCGACCCGGTGCGCCCGGTGCACACCCTTTCCGTGGGCGAAATGCAGCGCGTGGAAATCATCCGTGCGCTGCTCACCCAGCCCAAGCTGCTCATCCTGGATGAGCCCACCTCGGTGCTCACCCCGCAGGCGGTCGAAATGCTGTTCGTGGTGCTGCGCAAGCTGGCCAGCGAGGGCTGCAGCATTCTTTACATCAGCCACAAGTTGCACGAAATCCGTGCGCTGTGCACCGCCTGCACCGTGCTGCGCGGTGGCAAGGTGACGGGGGTGTGCAACCCGGCCGAAGAGTCGAATGCATCCCTGTCGCGCCTGATGATTGGCGCCGAGCCGCCCGCGCTCACGCACCGCGCCGTGCAGACCGGCGCCACCGTGCTGCGCGTGCAGGGCCTGTCGCTGCCGCGCGCCGACCAGTTTGGCGTGGACTTGATCGATGTTCAATTCGAGGTGAAGGCGGGCGAGGTGGTGGGCATTGCCGGGGTGTCGGGCAATGGGCAAAAAGAGCTCTTGTATGCGCTGTCGGGCGAAGACCAGCGTGCCGAGCCCGCCAGCATCCAGGTGGCGGGCCAGCACGCCGGGCGCATGGGGCCGGGCCAGCGCCGCGCCCTGGGCCTGCACTTTGTGCCCGAGGAGCGCCTGGGCCGTGGCGCTGTGCCCACCATGGGGCTGGCGCACAACCTGCTGCTTACGCGCACCAACGCGGTCGCGGGCAGTGGCTGGATCCAGCTGGGGGCGCTGCAAAAGCACGCCCAGGCCATCATCGAGCGCTTCAATGTGAAGGCGGGCGGCCCCCACGCGGCGGCCCGGTCGCTGTCGGGGGGCAATCTGCAAAAGTTCATCGTGGGGCGCGAGATCGACGCCAACCCTGCGTTGCTCATCGTCTCGCAGCCCACCTGGGGCGTGGACGTGGGTGCAGCCGCGCAGATTCGCGGCGAGATTTTGGCGCTGCGCGACGCCGGCTG
This sequence comes from Acidovorax sp. JG5, assembly GCF_017939685.1. Lineage (NCBI taxonomy): Bacteria > Pseudomonadati > Pseudomonadota > Betaproteobacteria > Burkholderiales > Comamonadaceae > Acidovorax > Acidovorax sp. JG5. The sequence continues at coordinate 75,374 of NZ_JAGKSE010000003.1, read as the reverse complement.
TGCCGTGCTGGTCGTGAGCGAGGAGCTGGACGAATTGTTTGAAATCTGTGACCGCCTGCATGTGGTGGCCAAGGGGCAGCTCTCGCCTTCGGTGCCGCGCGCCGACGCGACCGTGGAGCGCATTGGCGAATGGATGAGCGGCCTGTGGCATGCCGACGTGCAGGCGCATCTGGCCCGCAACCGCGAGCAGCTTGCCCAACTGAACCAGGGGGCGCAGCATGTTCTGACTTGAACCGCGCCCGCAGGCATCGCGCTGGTGGAGCTATGGCTCGCCGCTGCTGGCCCTGGCCGTCACGGTGCTGATCGGCATTGCGCTGTTTGCCGCGCTGGGCAAGGACCCAGTGCGCGGCCTGCAGGTGTTCTTCTGGGAGCCGGTACGCTCGTCCTACGCGCTGGGCGAGCTCATGGTCAAGGCCACGCCGCTGCTGCTGATTGCGCTGGGGCTGGCGGTGTGCTTTCGCTCCAACGTCTGGAACATCGGCGCCGAGGGTCAGTTTGTCATCGGTGCCGTGGTGGCCGGTGGCGTGGCGCTGCTGGCCGACAAGAGCACGGGCCCCTGGATCGTGCCCGCCATCTTGCTGGCCGGCGTGCTGGGCGGCATGGCCTGGGCGGGGCTCACGGCGCTGCTGCGCGACAAGTTCAATGCCAATGAAATCCTGGTCAGCCTGATGCTGGTGTACGTGGCCACGCTGGTGCTGGGCTACCTGGTTTATGGGCCCTGGAAAGACCCCATGGGCTATAACTTTCCGCAAACCAAGACCTTCGAGAAGGTCACGCAGATTCCGCGCCTCATGCAGGGCTCGCGCGTGAGCATTGGCCTGTTGCTGGCGCTGGCGGCCGCGGGCGCGCTGTGGGTGTTTTTGTTTCGCACGCGTGCGGGCTTTGCCCAGCAGGTGGGCGGGCTGGCGCCGGCGGCGGCGCGCTATGCCGGGTTTTCGTCACGGCGCGCGCTGTGGACGGCGTTGCTCATTTCGGGCGGCGCAGCGGGCCTGGCGGGCGCGCTGGAGGTGGCGGGCCCCATTGGCCAGCTCACGCCCTATGTGCCCGCGGGCTACGGCTTTGCGGCCATCATCGTGGCCTTTGTGGGGCGGCTGCACCCGGTGGGCATGGTGTTTTCGGCCATTCTCATGAGCATGTTCTATATCGGCGGCGAGCTGGCGCAGTCGCGCCTGGGCCTGCCCAAGTCGCTCACCGGCGTGTTCCAGGGCTTGCTGCTGTTCACGCTGCTGGCCTGTGACACGCTGATCGCCTACCGCGTGCGGTGGGTGGGTGCCCGCAAGGAGGTGCGTTGATGATGGAATCGTATGCATTGCTGATCGGCGCCACGCTGAGCGCGGGCACCGTGCTGGCCCTGGCGGCGCTGGGCCTGCTCATCAACGAAAAGGCCGGCATCGTGAACCTGGGGGCCGAGGGCATGATGCTGTGCGCCGCCATCGCGGGCTTTGCCACCGTGGTGCACACCGGCAACACCTGGCTGGGCTTTGCCGCGGGCATGGCGGCAGGGGCATTGCTGGCCGCCATCTTTGGCGTGTTGGTGATCTGGCTCAACACCAACCAATACGCCACAGGCTTGGCGCTCAGCCTGTTTGGCGTGGGGTTCTCGGCGTTTGCGGGCATCAGCTATGTGCAGGCCAAGCTGCCCGAACTGCCCAAGTACGCGATTCCCGTGCTGGGCGATGTGCCGCTGCTCGGGCCCGCGCTGTTCCAGCAGCATCCCTTGGTGTACCTCACCATGGCGCTGGTGGCGGGGCTGATCTGGTTCCTGTACCGCTCGCGCGCGGGCCTGGTGTTGCGCTCGGTGGGGGAGTCGCCCGAATCGGCCCATGCGCTGGGCTACCCCGTGCGCCGCATCCGGCTGGCGGCCGTGATGGCGGGGGGCGCTTTGTGCGGCCTGGCGGGCGCCTACATCTCCACCGTGTACACCCCGCTGTGGGTGGAGGGCATGGTGGCCGGGCGCGGCTGGATCGCGCTGGCCCTCACCACCTTTGCCACCTGGCGCCCGGCACGCGTATTGCTTGGTTCTTATCTGTTTGGTGGCGTGACCATGCTCCAGTTCCATTTGCAGGCCACCGGCGTGCAGGTGGCCAGCCAGTTGCTGAGCATGCTGCCGTACGTGGCCACCATCGTGGTGCTGGCGCTGATTTCACGCAATCCGGCGTGGATCCGGGTGAACATGCCGGCATCGCTGGGCAAACCGTTCTATCCTGGCACCTGAAAATTTGCTTACATTCTGGCAACCCTTTTTTTACAAGGAAACGACATGACTGATCTCCAGAAACGCTCGCTGCTCAAAGTGGCCGCGCTGTCCGCCGTGGCTGCTGCCGCGCTCGTGGGCTGCGGCAAGAAGGAAGAGCCGGCCCCTGCGCCCGCACCGGCGCCTGCCGCCGAAGCCCCCGCACCCAAGCCCGAGCCTCTGAAGATCGCATTCGCCTACGTGGGCCCCGTGGGTGATGGCGGCTGGTCTTACGCGCACGACAACGGTCGCAAGGCCCTGGAAAAGGAGTTCGGTGACAAGGTCGTGACCAGCTTTGTCGAAAGCGTGCCCGAGTCGGCCGATGCCGAGCGTGTGCTGCGTGACATGGCCGGCCAGGGCAACAAGCTGATCTTCGGCACCACCTTTGGCTACATGGAGTCCATTCAGAAGATCGCCCCCGACTTCAAGGACGTGAAGTTCGAGCACGCCACTGGCTACAAGACCGCCGAGAACGTGCGCACCTACGACAGCCGCACCTATGAAGGCGCGTACATGGCAGGCGTGATCGCTGGCGCCATGACCAAGACCAACACCCTGGGCGTGGTGGGTTCGGTGCCAATTCCTGAAGTGATCCGCAACATCAACAGCTTCACGCTGGGTGCGCAGTCGGTCAACCCCAAGATCAAGACCAAGGTGGTTTGGGTGAATGAGTGGTTCAGCCCACCGAAGGAAACCGAAGCCGCCACCTCGCTGATCAACGGCGGCGCAGACGTGCTGTTCCAGAACACCGACTCGCCCGCGGTGCTCAAGACCGCCCAGGAAAAGGGCAAGCGCGCCTTCGGCTGGGACAGCGACATGACCGCCTACGGCCCCAAGGCCCACCTGGCCTCGGCCGTGATCAACTGGGGTCCCTACTACATCAAGGCCACCAAGGATGCGCTGGAAGGCACCTGGGCCACGGGCCAGAGTTGGTGGGGCGTGAAGGAAGGCACGATCGACATCGTCTCCATCGCCGACGACGTGCCGGCCGACATCAAGGCCAAGGTCGAGTCCATCAAGGCGGGCCTGAAGGATGGCAGCTACTCCATCTGGAAAGGTCCCATCGTGGGCCAGGATGGCAAGCCAGTGCTGGAAAAAGACGTGGTGGCTGACGACAAGTTCCTTGGTGGCATCAACTTCTACGTCAAGGGCGTGGAAGGCAAGATTCCCGGTGGCGACAAGAAGTAAGCTCACGGCTTGCTGACACCCTGGCCGCCTTAGGGCGGCCTTTTTTTCTGGATTTTTGGGAGAGACCCATGATGGAGGAAACCCTCTGGCACCCCGTGGCTGATGCGCGGGAGGTTGCGTCGCAATCGCTTGGCGTGCAGTTGCTGGAGCGGCCCCTGGTGCTCTGGCGCGACGCCAGCGGCGCCGTGCAGGCCTTTGCGGACCAGTGCCCACACCGGGGCGCGCGGCTGTCGCTCGGCCGCGTGGTCAACGGGCGGCTGGAGTGCCCCTACCACGGCTGGCAGTTCGCCGGCAGTGGCCACTGCGAGCATGTGCCGGCGCTGCCATCGTTCGTCCCCCCGCCCACCCACTGCGCCCGCCGATTCGAGTGCTGCGAGCAGCATGGTCTGGTGTGGGTGCGCCTGGCAGAGGGCGCTGCAGCGCTGCCGGAGTTTCGCGCCGAAGAAGATGCGCACCTGCGCAAGCTCAACTGCGGTCCCTATGACGTGGCGGCCAGTGCGCCGCGCATCATTGAGAACTTTCTGGATATGTCGCACTTTGGCTTTGTGCACGAAGGCTGGCTGGGCAGCCGCGACGCAGCGGCCATCGATGACTATCGGGTCGAGTCCACCGCCACGGGGCTGCTGGCCACCGGCTGCAAGGCCTGGCAACCTCAGTCGAACCTGCATTCCACGGCCGCTGCGCAGGTGGAATACACCTATGAAGTCACGGCGCCCTATGCGGCGGTGCTGACCAAGGTGCCCGAGGCGCACACCACGGCAGTGCAGGGCTGGCGCGAGTCCATCGCCTTGTTCATCTGCCCGCTGACGCCAGAAACCAGCCGGGTGTGGTTTCGGCTGGCGGTGGCCGACTTTGAGTCGCCGGACGAAAAGCTGCAGGCCTTTCAGCACACCATCTTCACGCAGGATCAGCCGGTGCTGGAGTCGCAAAGGCCCAAACGCCTGCCGCTGGACTTGCGCGCCGAGCTGCACACCGCGGCCGACAAGGCATCATCCGCCTACCGCCGTTTGCTGAAGAAAAACGGCATCACCTTCGGAGTCTGCTGATGTTTAAAGTGCCCCCTGTCGCCGCAGCGCGTCTGCAGCAGTTGCTGCGCGCCATGCCCAAGGCCGAACTGCATATCCACATCGAGGGCTCGCTGGAGCCCGAGCTGATCTTTGCCCTGGCGCAGCGCAACGGGGTGCCGCTGCCCTATGCCAGCGTGGACGATTTGCGGCAGGCCTATGCCTTCACCAACCTGCAGAGCTTTCTCGACATCTACTACGCGGGTGCCAGCGTTTTGCTGCATGAGCAGGATTTTTACGATATGGCCCGCGCCTACCTTGCGCGAGCTGCTATGGATAACGTAGCACACGCAGAAATTTTTTTCGACCCGCAGACCCACACCGCACGCGGAGTGGCGATGGAGACCGTGATCAACGGCTTGCACCGCGCCTGCACGGACGCACGCACCGAGCTGGGCATCAGCGCCACGCTGATCCTGTGTTTCCTGCGCCACCTGAGCGAGGAGTCGGCGTTTGAAACGCTGGAGCAGGCGCAGCCCCTGCTCGACAAGATCGTGGGCGTGGGCCTGGACAGCAGCGAGCTGGGGCATCCGCCAGAAAAGTTCGCCCGTGTCTTTGCGCGCTGCCGCGCGCTGGGACTGCACTTGGTGGCCCACGCGGGGGAAGAGGGACCGCCCGCCTACATCTGGAGCGCGCTGGATGTGCTCAAGGCCGAACGCATCGACCACGGCGTGCAGGCCATGCACGACGCGGCCCTGATGCAGCGCCTGGCGCAAGACCGTATCCCGCTCACGGTGTGCCCGCTGTCAAACCAGAAACTGTGTGTGTTTCCCGACCTCAAAAACCACAACCTGCGCCAGTTGCTGGACGCCGGCCTGTGCGCCACGGTCAACTCGGACGACCCGGCCTATTTTGGCGGTTACATCAACGAGAACTTCACCCAGGTGTTTGCCGCCACGGACATGACGGTCCGACACGCCTACCAGCTGGCGTTCAACAGTTTCGAAGCCAGCTTTGCCAGCCATGCCGACAAGCGCGTGTGGGAGCATCGCCTGAAGGAAGCCTTCGAGCGCTTCGTCGAGCACGACTAGCCTCTCAGCCTGCGCCTGGGCATGGGTTGGAGCTCCAGGCAGTTCTCCTCGCGTAAAATACCGGCGCAAAGGCTGCTGTCCCGGCAGCCTTTTGTTTTTTGTTTCCGGGACCATGTAGAGGAACACCATGTACAAAAACCTCGCAGCCACGCTCGTGGCCGCTTGTTTTTTCTCCCCCGTTTTTTCCCAGACCGCGCCCGCCAAGGGAAGCGCCGCCGAGCCCGTCAAGGCCGGCTTTGTCTATGTCACGCCGGTCACCGAGGCGGGCTGGACACGCCAGCACGACGAAGGCCGCAAGGCCGTCGAGGCCGCGCTGGGGGCGCAGGTGAAAACCACTTTTGTCGAAAACGTGCCCGAAGGGGCCGATGCCGAACGCGTGATCCGCGACCTGGCGGCCACGGGTCACCAGATTATTTTCACGCCCAGCTTTGGCTACATGGAGCCCACGCTCAAGGTGGCGCAGGACTATCCCGGCGTGAAGTTCGAGTCCATTACCGGCTACAAGACCACGGCCAATGTGGCCACGGCCAACGCACGCTACTACGAAGGCCGTTACCTGGCGGGCATTGCCGCAGGCCGCATGAGTAAGACCGGCGTGGCCGGCTTTGTGGCGGGCTTTCCGATCCCCGAGGTGCTGCAGGGCATCAACGCCTTTACGCTGGGCATGCGCTCGGTCAACCCGCAGGCCATGGTCAAGGTGGTGTGGCTCAACGTGTGGTTCGACCCGCCCAAGGAGCGCGATGCAGCCATGGCGCTGTTCAACCAGGATGTGGATGTGATCGCCTTTCACACTGGCTCTACCGCCGTGATGGCAGCGGCGCAGGAGCGCGGCAAGATGGCCGTGGCCTACCACTCGGACATGCGGCGCACCGGGCCGGATGCGCAGATCGTGGCCATCACCCACCAGTGGGGCAACTACTACACCGAGCGCGTGCGTGCCGTGCAAAACGGCCGCTGGAAAAGCGGCAATGTATGGGGCGGCGTGCGCGAGGGCATGATCCGCGTGGGCGACTTTGGCCGCCGCGTGCCCGCCGCCGTGCAGCATGAGGTGCTGGCCGCGCAAAAGGCGGTGGGGGCGGGCAGGCTGCACCCCTTTCGCGCTGGCAAGGCCGCTGTGCGCGACAACGAAGGCCACGAGGTCATCCCCGCCGGGCAAACGCTTTCCGACCCGCAGATCTTGCAGATGAACTGGCTGGCCGAAGGCGTGCAGGGCAAGCTGCCCCGCTGATGCCTATCGAAGGCGGCAGCACTGCCTGCCGTTAAGCTAGCAGCCATGCCCGTATTTCGCTCCGCCCTTTTGCGCTTTGCCGACGATGGCACGGCCCTGTATGACCCCGATGGCTTGCTGGCCGTGGGCCCGGACGCCCAGGGGCGCCAGCGGGTGCTGGCCGCGGGGGCCTGGTCTGGCCTGGCGCCGCGCTTTGGTGGCGGGCCCGTCGAGCACCTGCCGGGCCGCATCATTGCCCCCGGGTTTGTGGACATGCACATCCACTTCCCGCAGACCGATGTGATCGGCTCGCCGGCCGATGGCCTGCTGCCCTGGCTGGAAAATTACACCTTTCCCCATGAAAAACGCTTTGCAGCGCCCGACTACAGTGCGCAGGTAGCTCAGTTTTTCATAGCGGAGTTGCTGCGCAACGGCGTGACCACGGCGCTGGCGTTTGCCACTTCGCACCCCGCATCGGCCGAGGCGCTGTTCGTGGAAGCGCAGCGGCACCAGATGCGCCTGATCACCGGCAAAGTCCTGCAGGACCGTCACTCGCCGGACGGCGTGCGCGACGACACCGCGCAGAGCCTGATCGACACCGAGGCACTCATCCAGCGCTGGCACGGCGTGGACCGCCTGGGCTATGCCATCACGCCGCGCTTTGCACCCACCAGCACGTCCGCGCAGCTGCGCGGCGCCGGGGAACTGGCGGCGCGCTACCCCGACGTGTGGATTCAGTCGCATGTGGCCGAGAACCTCGATGAAATCCGCTGGGCGCGTGAGCTGTTTCCGGCATCGCGCAGCTACCTGTCGGTGTACGCCGACTTCGGCCTGCTGCGCGAGCGCGCCGTGTATGCCCACTGCATCCACCTGGACGAACCAGACCGGGCCCTGCTGCGCGACACCGGGGCGGTAGCGGCCATCAGCCCCACCAGCAATCTGTTCCTGGGCAGTGGTTTTTTCGACTATGCCGAGGCCGACCGCGTTGGCGTGGGCTACGGACTGGCGAGCGATGTGGGCGGTGGCACCAGCTTCAGCCCGTTCCACACCATGATGGCGGCGTATTACGTGGGCCGGGAGGGGCAGACCAAGCGCGGCCTGAGCTTGTCGCCCGCGCACCTGTGGTGGCAGCACACGGCCGGTGCCGCCAGGGCGCTGGGCCTGGCCGGCGTGGTGGGCAATCTGCAGCCCGGGTGCGAGGCCGACTTTGTGGTGCTCAACCCCCAGGCCACGCCGCTGCTGGCGCGCCGCACAGCCCAGGCGGACAGCCTTGATGAGCTGCTGTTCGCCATGATCGTGCTGGGCGACGACCGGCTGGTAGAAAAAACGGTCATTTCTCAAGCAAAATACGGCTCTTGCGCTTGATGGTCAAGCGCTGATAGCTATCAAAAACGTAGTATTGGCCAGGAGCCCTCCACCATGAGCATCAAGAGCGACAAATGGATCCGCCGCATGGCGGCCGAGCACAGCATGATCGAGCCCTTCGAGCCCGGCCAGGTGCGCGAGGTCGAGGGCCGAAAAATCATCAGCTACGGTACCAGCAGTTATGGCTACGACATCCGCTGTGCGCCCGAATTCAAGGTGTTCACCAATATCCACAGCACGGTGGTGGACCCCAAGAACTTCGACGAAAAAAGCTTTGTTGATTTTCACGGCGACAGCTGCATCATTCCGCCCAACAGCTTCGCGCTGGCGCGCACGATGGAATACTTTCGCATCCCGCGCAACGTGCTCACCATCTGCCTGGGAAAGAGCACCTATGCGCGCTGCGGCATCATCGTCAATGTCACGCCCTTCGAGCCCGAGTGGGAAGGCTACGTGACGCTGGAGTTCTCCAACACCACGCCACTGCCCGCGCGCATTTATGCGGGCGAGGGCTGCGCCCAGGTGCTGTTCTTCGAGAGCGACAAGGACGATGTTTGCGAAGTCTCCTACAAGGACCGGGGCGGCAAATACCAGGGCCAGGTGGGCGTGACGCTGCCCAAGGCCTGAGCGGCGCCCGCACGCGGTGGCTTCAGACGGCGGTGTCGGGAGCCTCAGGCGCATTGGCGTGAGCTGTCAAACCACTGACACAGAAGCTTCATAGATTGGACCCTTTTATCCATCTGGAGGTTCCATGAAGAAATCAGCGATTGCACTGGCGGTTAGCGTAGCCTTGTCCGGGCTTTTGGCAGCGTGTGGCGGTAGCGACGACGGCCCGGCGGAGGTTCCCTCGGTCAGCAATCCAGGCAAGTTCTTCAACCGCACGGCCACGTTTGCGGTGTGCTCGCAGGTGGGCGCCTCGTGCGAAGACAGCACGCCCACGGCGGCAGAAATCGTCGCTGCCAGCGAAGACGGCATGACCCTGGTCTACACCAACAGCCTCAAGGGTGAGGTCGGTTTTGTGGACATCGTCGATCCCGCCGCGCCGAAGGCCCTGGGTCGCCTGGCCATGGGCGGCGAGCCCACCTCGGTCACCGTGCTGGGCGCTCATGCGCTGGTGGCGGTGAATACCTCGCAGAATTTCATCAACGCCTCGGGCAAGCTGGTGGTGGTGGACATCGCCAAGCGCAGTGTGGTTACCGAGATTCAGCTGGGCGGCCAGCCCGATTCGGTGGCGCGCAGCAAGGACGGCAAGTATGTGGCCGTGGTCATCGAGAACGAGCGCGACGAGAGCCTGGGCAATGGCGCACCGCCCCAGGCGCCTTCGGGCTACCTGACCATCGTGGACTCGGTGGGCGCGCCCGCCACCTGGAAAACCCGGGTTGTGGAACTCAAGGGCCTGGCGACGCTGTTCCCCGAAGATGCCGAGCCTGAGTATGTTTCCATCAACGACGACAACGTGGCCGTGGTCACGCTGCAAGAGAACAACCACATTGCGCTGGTCGATCTGCCCACGGGCAAGGTCACCAAGCATTTCAGCGCCGGCGCAGTCACGCTCAGCCAGGTCGATTTGACCGATGCGCCGCGCCCCAACATCGTCAGCCTCACGCAAACCCAGGCCAATCGCCTGCGCGAGCCCGATGGCGTGACCTGGTTCTCCAAGACCCAGTTCGCCACCGCCAACGAAGGCGATCTGAGCGGCGGCAGCCGTGGCTTCACCATTTTCAACAGCGATGGCACGGTGGGCTACGACGCCGGCAACACCCTTGAGCACTTGGTCGCACGCATCGGCCACACCAACGACAAGCGCTCGGACGCCAAGGGCAACGAGCCCGAGAACGTGGCCTTTGGCCGTTTTGATGGCACCGATTACCTGTTTGTCGCATCCGAGCGCTCCAGCGTGCTGGCCGTATACGACATGGGCCAGAAAAACCAGCCCGTGTTCAAGCAAGTGCTGCCCGCAGCGCTGGCGCCCGAAGGCGTGCTGGCCATCCCCTCGCGCAACCTGCTGATCGCGGCCAGCGAGAACGATGACCGCGCCACCAGCTCCACCTTGCGCTCGGCACTCAACATCTACCAGTACCAGAGCGCACCCGCGGCCTACCCGACCATCCAGTCGGTTAACCGTGCCGATGGCACGCCGATTCCCTGGTCTGCCATGTCGGGCCTGGTGGCTGCGGCCAGCGGCACCGTGGTGTATGGCGTGGATGACAGCTTCTTCCGCGGCAACCGGATTTTCGAGATCGACACCAGCGCCAAGCCCGCCAGCCTCCAGCGCGAGATCCGCATCACCGATCCGAACGGCAAGATTGCCGCTCTGGCCGCCGTGCTGCCCGCCGCCAAGGACGCCAACGCCTTTGATGCCACCGACCTGGCCGCGCTGGTGAACGCCGACGGCAGCGTCAACCTTGACCCTGAAGGCATTTCGCTGGCCTCGGCTGGCGGCTTCTGGATTGCCTCCGAAGGCAACGGCACGGTGGGCGAGGCCGCCCGCCCGGTGCTGTCGGCCAACCTGGTGTTCAAGCTCTCGGCCACGGGCGTGATCGAAGACATCATCCAGCTGCCTGCCGACGTGAACGCCAAGCAGCAGCGCTTTGGCTTTGAGGGCATTGCCGAGTCCAACGGCAAGTTGGTGGTGGCCTTCCAGCGCGCGTGGGCGGGCGAGACCCAGCCGCGCATCGGCGTGTACGACCTGGCCGCCAAGACCTGGCAGTTCATGTTCTATCCACTGGACGCCGTTACTTCGCCCAACAAGGGCTGGGTGGGGCTGTCGGACATCACGGCGCTGGGCAACAACCGCTTCCTGGTCATCGAGCGTGACAACCAGGGCGGCCCCGATGCCCGCGTCAAGAAGCTTTACCGCATCGACCTGAGCGGCATGGCCAATGGCGCCACGCTGAGCAAGACGCTGGTGCGCGACGTGCTGCCCGACCTGCGCAAGACCAACGGTCTGGTGGTCGAGAAGATCGAGGGCCTGGCAGTGCTGGCCAATGGCGATGCGCTGCTGGTCAACGACAACGACGGCGTGGACGAGAACAACGGCGAAACCTGGCTGCTCAACCTGGGCAAGCTCAATCTGAACTGATGCACGGCAGCGCGCAGGCCGGGCGCCTGCGCGCACTGCGCTGTGCGCCAGCAGGCGGGTGCTTTCCCGCCTTTCACTTTTTTGCCGTTCTCCACGTTTTCCACGTTTTCCACGTTTTCGCTGTAGCCGCTTTGAATTGTGCCGCCAAGCGTCGAACACTGCTGGGCTGCAGGCAGATCAATCGGTAGAGCCATCGCGCGCCGCACGGTGCACAACGCCGATGGCACGAACGGCACCACCTGCAGGGTAGCGCGTAAACTGCACAAACTTGCGCCCGCACCGCTGGGCGCGCCAGGAGGTGCATCATGAAATGGGAAGGCAACCGCGAATCGGACAACGTGGAAGACCGCCGCAGTGGAGGCGGCGGGATGCCCGTGTTCGGGGGGCGCAGCATTGGCATTGGCACCATCGTCATCGCCTTGCTGGGTGGCTGGGCGCTGGGTATCAACCCGCTGACCATTTTGAGCCTGCTCAGCGGCGGCGGTGCGCCCACGGCGCAGGTGCAGCAGGGCCCCGCCCAGCGCCCGCCCGCCGATGACACCATGGGGCGCTTTGTCGCGACCGTGCTGGCAGACACCGAGGACGTCTGGCAAAGCATCTTTCGCCAGGCCGGCGGCACCTACCAAGAGCCGCGCCTGGTGTTGTTTCGGGGCGCTACGCCCACGGCGTGCGGCACGGGCCAGGCCGCCATGGGGCCCTTTTATTGCCCGGCCGACCAGAAGGTGTACATCGATCTCGGGTTTTACGAAACGCTCAAGAGCCGCCTGGGGGCGCCGGGCGATTTTGCGCAGGCCTACGTCATTGCCCATGAGGTGGGCCACCATGTGCAAAACCAGCTGGGTATCAGCGCCAAGGTGGACCAGATGCGCGGCCGGGTGAGCCAGACCGAATACAACGCCTTGTCGGTGCGGCTCGAATTGCAGGCCGACTGTTTTGCCGGTGTGTGGGCGCACCACGCACAAAATGCGCGCCAGATTCTGGAGCAGGGCGATGTCGAAGAAGCCATGAACGCCGCAGCCAAGATTGGCGACGATGCCCTGCAGCGTTCTAGCGGCGGCGCCGTGGTGCCAGAAAGTTTTACGCATGGCAGCAGCGCCCAGCGCCAGCGCTGGTTCAACAATGGGCTGCAAAACGGCAACGTCAAGGGCTGTGACACATTTTCGAGCCGCAATCTCTGATTTCAGGGTGTCGCGTGGCGGCGCAGCCGTGGCACCCTGGGGGACCGTGGTACGAAAGCGATCCACTGTAAATGTGGCTATAGCGCTCATGGATAAAGCGCTTGTAGCTATATAAATAATAGCAATTCACGGCCCGCAGCGTCGGTGCCGTGCGCCCGTCGTGCAGGGGCAACGCGCAAAAATAGCGCCACTTTTGCCACCGGTGCGACAATAGCGGGCTAAATGACAAGTTCTTTTTCCAATTTATCGCTGGCCGAGCCGCTGGCGCGCGCCGTGGCCGAAATGGGCTACGAGTCCATGACGCCCATCCAGGAGCAGGCCATTCCAGTGGTGCTTACCGGGCAAGACGTCATGGGCGCAGCCCAGACGGGCACCGGCAAGACGGCGGCGTTCTCGCTGCCCCTGTTGCAACGCCTGCTCAAGCACGAGAGCAGTTCCACCTCGCCCGCCCGCCACCCCGTGCGCGCGCTGGTGTTGCTGCCCACGCGCGAACTGGCCGACCAGGTCGCCCAGCAGATCGCGCTGTATGCCAAATACACCAAGCTGCGCAGCACCGTGGTGTTTGGCGGCATGGACATGAAGCCGCAGACGCTGGAGCTCAAGAAGGGCGTGGAAGTGCTGGTGGCCACGCCAGGCCGCCTGCTGGACCACATCGAGGCCAAGAACGCGGTGCTCAACCAGGTCGAGTACGTGGTGCTCGACGAGGCCGACCGCATGCTGGACATCGGCTTTTTGCCTGACCTGCAGCGCATTCTTTCGTACCTGCCCAAGCAGCGCACCACGCTCTTGTTCAGCGCCACGTTCTCGCCCGAGATCAAGCGCTTGGCCGGCAGCTACCTGCAAAACCCGGTCACCATCGAGGTGGCCCGGCCCAACGAAACCGCCTCCACGGTTGAACAGCGCTTTTACAGCGCCAACGATGACGACAAGCGCCGTGCCATCCACCAGGTGCTGCGCACACGCGGCATCAAGCAGGCGTTCATCTTCGTGAACAGCAAGCTCGGTTGTGCGCGCCTGGCCCGCAGCCTGGAGCGCGAAGGCCTCAAAACCACCGCTTTGCATGGCGACAAGAGCCAGGACGAACGGCTGAAGGCGCTCGAAGCCTTCAAGAGCGGCGAGGTCGATCTGCTGGTGTGTACCGATGTGGCGGCCCGTGGCCTCGACATCAAGGACGTGCCGGCTGTGTTCAATTTCGACGTGCCGTTCAACGCCGAAGACTATGTGCACCGCATTGGCCGCACCGGCCGCGCTGGCGCGTCGGGCCTGGCCGTCACCCTGGTGTCGGGCAGCGACGCCCGCCTGGTGGCCGACATCGAGAAGCTGCTCAAGACCAAGCTCGATATCGAGGCCCTCGAATACGACGAAGACAAGCCCCGTGGCCGCATCAACGATGGCCGCCGCGCCTGGCGCGAAGCGGGCGAAACGGGGGACCCGCGCGATGCGATTCCCCCGCCGCCGATTCGCGAGCGCAGTGAGCGCCGGGACCACCGCGAGCCCCGCGAGCCGCGTGAAAACTACCGGGGCTTTCGTCCAGCGGTGGCTTCGCGCGATCCGTTCTTCGAAAAACCGTATGAGCCGAGCAACGCCGAAGCCGCTCCCGCCTGGGAAGCCGCAGCCAAGTCGCCCGCGCGCAGCAGCGTATCGGCCAACATCAAGTCCAAGCGCAAGGTGGCAGCCCTGTTCAAGGCCGTGCAGCCGGAAACCTCGGACCAGTAATTCGCTGACGGGGCGGCGGTGCAGGCCTGGATGGCACAGCCAGGCCGGTCTTGCCAACATGAGGCAAAAAGGCCGTTAGCGCTTATGCAGCAAGCGCAAGCTGCTATCAAAATAGTTTGATCGATGAGGCCCCACGCAGGGGGTGCCGCTGGCGTGGATGCCGCACTGGCGTGCGGGGTCGCCTGAAGACGACTTTTTCAAGCGCCCGGGGCTTGCGCCTGTTCGCAGTGCACCTGCAGCAGTTCGCGTTCGGCAAGCGTCGCGCCAAAGCGCACCGCGCTCAGGCAGCCGCCCCACACGCAGCCCGTGTCCAGCCCGATCACATCGCTGCGGTTAAGCCAACCCAGTGTGGACCAGTGCCCGAAGGCCATCAGCGTGCCAGCCGTGCGCCGTTCAGGCACATCAAACCAGGGCAGGAGGCCAGCGGGCGCGGCACTGGCGCTCTCGGTGCTATTGAAATCCATCACGCCTTGTGCTGAGCAAAAACGCAGCCGCGTGAGCGCATTCACGACCACGCGCAGGCGGTCCGGGCCGGTCAGCGAATCGTCCCAGTGGTTCGGCGTGTTGCCGTACATCTGTTGCAAAAATGCGGGCAGATCGGCGCTGCGCAACACACGCTGCACTTCGTCAGCCAAGGTCATGGTGTCGGCCGCAGTCCATGACGGCAGAACGCCGGCATGCACCATCAGCAAAGCCTGTCCGCCGTGCACATGCTGGCGGGCCAGTGGCTGCAGGCGCAGCCATTGCAGCAGTGCATCGCGGTCCGGGGCATGGAGCACGCTGGCCAGCGTGTCGCGCCGCGAGGGTTTGCGGGCGCCATGGGCGGCTGCCAGCAGGTGCAGGTCATGGTTGCCCAGGAGGGGGCGCAGGGCATCGCCGTGCGCCATGCAGCGGCGCAGCACGGCAGCGGAGTCCGGCCCCCGGTTGACGAGGTCGCCCAGAAGATAGACGGTATCTCGGCTTGCAGAAAAGCCGATCCGATCGAGCAGGCGCCCCAGTGCGCTGTCGCAACCCTGGATGTCGCCAATACAGTAAAGTGCCATGGTGTTCTTCTTACCTTTTGATTCATGGATTTTCTGCTGATCACGCTGCTGACGCTGCTCAATGGCGTGTTTGCCATGTCGGAACTGGCCTTGGCGTCCAGCCGCAAATCCCGGTTGGTTGCCATGGCGGAGGGTGGCGACAAGGGCGCGCAGGCTGCCCTGACCTTACTCGACAACCCCACGCAGTTCCTGTCGTCGGTGCAAGTGGGCATTACCTCCATCGGCATGCTCAACGGCATCATTGGCGAAGCCGCTTTCAGCAGCGATCTGGGCTTGTGGCTGCAGACCCTGGGCGTTCCCGAGAGCGCGGCCAGTGTGAGCGCCACGGCCATTGTGGTCACCATCATTACCTTCATCACCATTGTGTTTGGCGAACTGGTGCCCAAGCGCATTGGCCAGCTGTATCCGGAATCTGTGGCCCGGTTCGTGGCGCGCCCCATGACCTGGGTGGCCCAGGTCGCCAAGCCCTTCGTGCGTCTGCTGGCGCTGTCCACCCAGGGGGTGCTCAAGCTGCTGCGGGTGGACAACGACGCAGGCCGGATGGTGACTGAAGAGGAGATTGCCGCCAGCCTCGAAGAAGGACGTGATGCCGGTGTGATCGAGCACCACGAGCACCAGATGGTGCAAAACGTGTTTCGCCTGGACGACCGGCCGCTGACGTCGCTGATGGTGCCGCGCACCGATGTGCAATGGCTCGATGCGGGTCTCTCGGTGCTTGAAGGCCTGCGCATGGCGGGCTCCGGCGGGGACCGTGGCGCCCATTCCTGGTACCCGGTGTGCCGGGGTTCGCTCGATGAAGTGGTGGGCGTGATCAGCGTGGCGCGCATGCTGGAACTGGGCCCCGAGGCGCCTGGCAGCGTGGAGTCGTATGCGCAGCCCGCCGCCTTTCTGCCCGAAACCCTGAGCGGGATGGAATTGCTGGAGCAGTTTCGCGCGCGGTCGGGGCGCATGGTATTCGTGGTGGATGAATATGGCGTGGTGCAGGGCATCATGACGCCGCGCGATTTGCTGGAAGCCATTACCGGGGAATTGCAGCCGGGCGCATCCGCCGATGCATGGGCAACCCGGCGTGACGATGGCACCTGGCTGCTCGATGGCTTGATGCCCGTGACCGAACTTAAGGCCAGGCTCGATATTCGGGATTTACCCGAAGAAGACCGGGGACGCTATAACACGCTCGCAGGCTTGTTGATGGCAGAAACCGGTCATTTGCCCGAAGTTGCCGAGCGTATTGCCTGTGCCGGGTGGATATTCGAAATTCTGGACCTGGACGGCAAGCGTATTGATAAGGTGCTTGCGCAGCCGGACCCCCAGGTTGAGCAAGATTGAATATTGAGCGTGGCCCCCGTGACGAAAATGATGGGTGGAATGGACCGCTAATGGGAGGCTGCGTGCACAGCGCGCGCATTATTCCTATAATGCAGGCTCCTTCGCAATTACTTTTGTTACACACCATGTCCAGCTACAAAGAACTCCTGAAGCAGCGTGAAGCCCTTGAGCAGAAAATCAACGAAGCCCGGCGCAATGAGCTCTCGGAAGCGGTTGCACAGGTTCGTGCGCTGGTGACAGAGTTTGGTTTGACAGCGCAAGACGTGTTTCCCACGGGCCGGGCGCGCAGTGCCGGCGCTGGCTCCAAGGTGGCCCCCAAATACCGCAATCCCGCTACCGGCCAGACTTGGACCGGCCGCGGCAAACCACCAAAGTGGATCCAGAACGAAAGCCGTGAGCAGTTTGCCATTTAACCGGGGTGTGCATTCATTCAAAAAAGTCCGCCTTGGCGGACTTTTTTTATGGGTGGCCATTCCGATGCCGAGGATGGCGGGCTTTTGCGCCTCGGGATGGCAAAGGCGTGCCAGGGTTTGCCAGGCTTCGGCTGTGAAATGATGGGCCGGAACAAACGATTCCATGGCCAGTTTCTGCTGGTTTTTACGAGGTGATGTCGGTGGGGGTGCCCAATATCCTCGTGGCGTGAGGGAAGGGTCTGGCGACACGTTGTTTTGATTGCAATCCACAGTTACACGGGCAACAATTATTCGCCTTGAATGCGCAGGGTCTGCGGTGGCCTGAATGGAATGGCGCAGGCGTTCGATTCGATTCGATTCGATTCGCTGCATGCCTGCAATACCCATGGCACCCACGGCACGCAACCAAGACAGGTCATTGCTGCAAGTGCCGAATGCAGGGCGCAAGGCCTGTTTCGCGCCCATTTGCATGGCCCCACCATTGCGCGCCCGCAGGGGACTGCCAGAATAGACCCCGTTACAGACCCGTTGTTTCTTCAAGGAGTTCTCCCATGGCCTCGTCGTCCAAGCCCGCCCGCCACGCTTTTTCCAGCACACTCAAGCGTTTCAAAACCGCGTCCGGCAAATCGGGTCAGTTTTATTCGTTGCCCGCACTGGCCAAGCAGTTTCCGCAGATCAGCCGCCTGCCGGTGTCGATTCGCATCGTGCTCGAATCGGTGCTGCGCAACTGCGACGGACGCAAGGTCACGGCCGAGCATGTGCAGCAGCTCGCCAATTGGGCGCCCCAGGCTGCGCGCAAGGACGAGATCCCGTTTGTCGTCTCGCGCGTGGTGCTGCAAGACTTTACTGGCGTGCCGCTGCTGGCCGACCTGGCCGCCATGCGCAGCGTGGCCGCCAAGCTGGGCAAGAACCCCAAGCAGATCGAACCGCTGGTGCCCGTGGACTTGGTGGTGGACCACTCCATCATGGTCGATCACTATGGCCAGAAGAACTCGCTCGACCT
Source organism: Acidovorax sp. JG5 (assembly GCF_017939685.1). Lineage (NCBI taxonomy): Bacteria > Pseudomonadati > Pseudomonadota > Betaproteobacteria > Burkholderiales > Comamonadaceae > Acidovorax > Acidovorax sp. JG5. The sequence continues at coordinate 57,522 of NZ_JAGKSE010000003.1, read as the reverse complement.
GAACATGAAGCTCGAATTCCAGCGCAACCGCGAGCGCTACGAATTCATGAAATGGGGCATGCAGGCCTTTGACACCTTTGGCGTGGTGCCGCCGGGCTTTGGCATCGTGCACCAGGTCAACCTCGAATACCTCGCGCGTGGCGTGCACAAGCGCAACGATGGTGTGTATTACCCCGACACCCTGGTCGGCACCGACAGCCACACCACCATGATCAACGGCATTGGCGTGGTGGGCTGGGGCGTGGGCGGCATCGAGGCCGAGGCCGCCATGCTGGGCCAGCCGGTGTACTTCCTCACGCCCGATGTGGTGGGCATGGAGCTGACCGGCCAGCTGCGCGAAGGCGTCACCGCCACCGACCTGGTGCTCACGGTGACCGAGATCCTGCGCCAGCACAAGGTGGTGGGCAAGTTCGTCGAATTTTTTGGCGAGGGCACGCGCACGCTGTCCCTGCCCGACCGCGCCACCATCGGCAACATGGCGCCCGAATACGGCGCCACCATGGGCTTCTTCCCCGTGGATGAGCGGACGATGGAATATTTCAAGGGCACGGGCCGCACCAAGGGCGAGATCGAAGCCTTCGAGGCCTATTTCAAGGCGCAGGGTCTGTTTGGCGTGCCGCTGGCGGGCGAAGTGGATTATTCGCAGGTGGTGAAGCTCGACTTGGGGCAAGTCACCCCCAGCCTGGCCGGCCCCAAGCGCCCGCAAGACCGCATTGAGCTGGGCAAGGTGGCGGGCCAGTTTGCCGACCTGTTCAGCAAGCCCAATGCCGACAACGGCTTCAACCAGCCGGCCGAGCGCCTGCTGCAGCGCCACCGGGTCGGCTGTGGCGAAGGGGGGCCGGCCGAGGACGCGCCTGCGCCACAACCCGGTGCCACGCGCTCGGTGGTGGAAATGGTGGGCAACCGCCCGACACTGGCCACGGCGCAGCATGACAGCCCATCCGTCTCGGTGTGCGACCTGCCCGGCGATGCCGACAAGGCCTTGACAGTCGGCAATGGCGACGTGCTGATCGCCGCCATCACCAGCTGCACCAACACCAGCAACCCCAGCGTGCTGCTGGCGGCTGGCCTGCTGGCCAAGAAGGCGGTGAAGGCGGGGCTCAAGGTGCAGCCGCACATCAAGACCTCGCTGGCGCCGGGCTCGCGCATCGTCACCGAATACCTGCGCGAAGCCGGGCTGTTGCCGTATCTGGAAAAGCTTGGCTTTGCACTGGCGGGCTACGGCTGCACCACCTGCATTGGCAACGCGGGCGACCTGACGCCCGAGCTCAACGAGGCCATCACCAGCAACGACCTGGTGTGCGCCGCCGTGCTGTCGGGCAACCGCAACTTCGAGGCGCGCATCCACCCCAACCTCAAGGCCAACTTCCTGGCCAGCCCGCCGCTGGTGGTGGCCTATGCCATTGCCGGCACGGTGCTCAAGGACCTGATGACCGAGCCCGTGGGCCAGGGCAAGGGCGGCAAGGACATCTACCTGGGCGACATCTGGCCGAGCAGCGACGAGATCTACGCGCTCATGAAGTTCGCCATGAAGGGCAAGGCCTTCCGCGAAAACTACGCCAAGGTCAAGACCGAGCCTGGCAAGCTGTGGGAAAAAATCAAGGGCGTGGCTGGAAACACCTACACCTGGCCCGCGAGCACCTACATCGCCGAGCCGCCATTCTTTGCCGATTTTGCTCTTGAAAAAGGAGCTGCCGGCGCAGAAGGGGCGGGCACTACAGGCCAAAATGACCCGATTTCTGTGCAGGGTGCCCGCATCATGGCGCTGTTTGGCGACTCCATCACTACCGACCACATCTCGCCCGCCGGCTCCATCAAGGAAAGCTCGCCCGCCGGCCAATGGCTGCTGCAGCACGGCGTGCAAAAGGCCGACTTCAACAGCTACGGCGCCCGCCGCGGCAACCACGACGTGATGATGCGCGGCACCTTTGCCAACGTGCGCATCAAGAACCTCATGATCGCGCCCACGGCCGAGGGCTCGCGCGAAGAGGGCGGTGTCACGGTGTTCCAGAACGAGGGGCCGTTGCAGGGCGAGAAGATGTTCATCTTCGACGCGGCCATGCAATACATGGCGCAAAAGACGCCCGCCGTGGTGTTTGCCGGCGAGGAATACGGCACCGGCTCCAGCCGCGACTGGGCCGCCAAGGGCACGCAGCTGCTGGGCATCAAGGCCGTGGTGGCGCGCAGTTTCGAGCGCATCCACCGCTCCAACCTGGTGGGCATGGGCGTGCTGCCGCTGCAATTCAAGGCGGGTGATTCATGGGCGTCGCTGGGCCTGACGGGCAATGAGGTCATCGACGTGCTGCCCGATGCCGCACTCACCCCACAAAGCGACGCCACGCTGGTCATCCACCGCGCTGATGGCACGCGTCAGGAGGTGGTGGTCACGCTGCGCATCGACACCCCGATCGAAGTGGACTACTACCAGGCGGGCGGCATTTTGCCGTACGTGCTGCGGCAGCTGCTGACGGGTTCCTGATCGGACTGCCGAACGCGCAAGCCCCGCCCGCCTGCCCGCCCGCTTGCCCGCCGACGGCGCGCGGCACAATGCGGGCATGAGAAAACAGGTGTTAATCGCGGGTGGCGGCATTGGCGGGTTGGCTGCGGCCCTGGGGGCTTCGCGCGCCGGGTGGGAGGTGCGCTTGTATGAGCGTGCCGCCGCATTCAGCGAGGTGGGCGCCGGCGTGCAGCTGGGGCCCAACGTGGTGCGCCGCCTGCAGGCCTGGGGCCTGCAGCGCCCGCTGCAGGATGTGGCGGTATTTCCGGGGCGTTTGCAGGTGCGCAGCGCCCTCACGGGCCAAGCGCTGGCGGCCATGCCGCTGGGTAGCACGGCGGTAGAGCGCTACGGCGCGGCCTACGCCACCGTCCACCGCGCCGACCTGCATGGCCTGCTGCTGGCGGCCGTCAGCAAATACACCGACACGCAATTTCATCTCGACCACGCGATCGACCGCTTCACCGACGCCGAGGGCGTGGTGACCGTGCGCACCAGCCGGGGCAAGGAAGTGGAGGGCGATGCCCTGGTGGGGGCCGACGGCCTGTGGAGCCGCACCCGCACACAGCTGCTGGGCGAGCAGCGCCCGCGCGTGACCGGGCACCTGGCCTACCGCGCCCTGGTGCCGCAGCACGCGCTGCCCAAGGCGCTGCGCACCAGCGACGTCACCGCCTGGCTGGGGCCGCGCCTGCATGTGGTGCAGTACCCCGTGCGCCGGGGCGAGTTGCAGAATCTGGTGGTCATCGTGCAAGGCCCCGCGCCGCACGACCTGGAAAACTGGGACCACGCGGCCAATGGCGCCGACCTGGAGGCCGCGCTGGCGGGCACCTGCACGGCGCTGCAGCAGGTGGTGCGCGGGGTGGTTGATGCGGGCGCTGGCTGGCGCCTGTGGCCGCTGTGCGACCGCCCGCCCGTGCGCGGGCCGGGCGAGATGGCGCGGGGCGTGGTGGCCTTGCTGGGCGACGCCGCCCATCCCATGCGCCCTTATCTGGCGCAGGGCGCCGGCATGGCCATTGAAGACGCCGCCGAGCTGCAGCGCGCGCTGGCCATGCACGACCTGGAGGTGCCGCTGCGCCTGACCCGCTATGCGCTCAACCGCTGGCAGCGCAATGCGCGCGTGCAGGCCCGCTCCACCCGCAATGGCCGCATCTTTCACGCCACGGGCCCCGTGCGCTGGGCGCGCGATGCGTCGCTGCGCCTGCTGGGCGAGCGGCTGCTGGACGTGCCCTGGCTGTACCGGGGCGATGGCTCCAGCGCCAGTTCGCTCTAATTGCTATTGAAAATATAGCCGTCAGCGCTTTATTCATAAGCGCTTGAGTGCTTTTTTATGCAGATTCTTTGTCGACCGCCCCGGCTTGCTGCAGCAGCGGCGATGCCGGCAGCCAGCGGAACGCGGTGGAGCCCAGCGCCAGCAGCGCGGCAATCGTGGCCATCACTGCGCTGTAGGGTTCCAGCCCCTGGCCCTGCGCCCAGCTGGCGACCCAGCCGGTGAGCGATTGCACCAGCCCCACGCCCAGAAACATGGCCATGGTGAACACCGACAGCGCGCGCCCGGTCAGGTCGGGCGCGTAAGACGAGCGCACATCCGAATACTGCAGCACCGAATAGCCCGACACCAGTGCAATGCACACCACCAGCGCCAGGTTGAGCATGGCGTGGTGCACCAGCCCCAAGCTCAGGTAGAGCGCGGCCACCAGCAGCGAAAAGTTGGCCACCCAGGCGCGCCGGCGCGCCGGGCCGGGGTCGATGCGGCCAAAAAAGGCGGGGGTGAACAGCGAAATCAGCGACATGCCCAGGGCCATGTTGCCGCTCTCGACCAGCGTGAATGCATAGCGGTCGATCAGCATCGGCCCAATCCATAGGCCGCGCAGCGCCAGAAACGAGGCGTAGCCGACCATGCCCAGCAGCAGAATGCCCAGCGTGTGCGGCAGCATGAACAGCGCGCCAAAGCGGCGCACGGCGGTGCCCCAGCGCTCGCGCACGGGCGTCGGGCCGGGCAGCGCGGGCTCGTGCACGCAGCGCCAGATCAAGAGCCACGCCAGCGCCGACAGCCCCGCCAGCAGCACAAAGCCGCTGCGCCAGCCTGTGCGCTGCACCAGCCAAGCCAGCGGCGTGCCGGTGAGCAGCAGGCCCAGCCCGCCCACGCCCATGCCCACGCCCGACATGAAGGCAAAACGCGAACTGGGGAAATGCCGCGAAATGAACACCGTGCAGGCCAGAAAGGCCGGCGCGCAGCCCACGCCAATGAGCAGCTGGCCGAACATCAGCCAGCCATAGTTGGGCGCCCAGGCCGACACGGCGGCGCCGGCAATGGCCAGCGGAAAGGCGCTGAGTACGGTGCGGCGCAGGCCATACAGGTCCATGCCAATGCCCATGAAAAACTGCGTCACACCAAACGACAGGCCAAACAACCCGGCAAACGCGCCCAGCGACGCCGGCGAGAGGCCAAAGTCACTCTGCAGGCCCGTGGCCATGATGGCGGTGACGGTGCGGTAGGCCTGGCTCAGCGCAAAGGCCGAGAGCAGCGCCAGCAGCATGAACCACAGCGTGGCCTGGGGTGGTGGGGCGGGTGCTACTGGCGGGGCGGGCGGCAAGGGCGGCGGGTGTGTGGGGGCGGCGTCGGGATGGGGCACAGGCGGTGAAGCGGGGAGTGGTTGCGGAGGCACGGCGGGCGTCTTGCAGAGTGTGCAGCCTACACGCAGCCGCGTGCGGGCGCTGTCGCGGTGGTGTAACTCTGTTTTTAATAGCTGCCAGCGCTTGCTGTACAAGCGCTGGAGGTCTATTTAGCCCCAATTCTACAGATCGGTGCGCAGCTTCCAGATCTCGGGGAACAGCACCACATCCAGCATCTTGCGCAGGTAGCTCACGCCGCCGGTGCCGCCCGTGCCGCGCTTGAAGCCGATGATGCGTTCCACCGTGGTCACATGGCGAAAGCGCCAGAGGCGAAAGGCGTCTTCGAGGTCGGTGAGTTCCTCGCCCAGCTGATACAGGTCCCAGTGCTGTTGCGGGTTGCGGTACACGGTGAGCCAGGCCCGCTCCACCGCATCGTTCTCGGCGTAGGGCAGGGTCCAGTCGCGGTCGGTGTGGCTGGCGGGCACATCCAGCCCGCGCCGGGCCAGCAGGCGCAGGGCTTCGTCGTACAGCGATGGCGCCTCGAACGCGGCCTGCACCTGGGCCAGCAGGTCGGAGCGGTGGGCGTGGGGCTGCAGCATGGCGCGGTTCTTGTTGCCCAGGGCGAACTCGATGCAGCGGTATTGGTAGCTTTGAAAGCCGCTGGAGCTGCCCAGATAGGGGCGCATGGCGCTGTATTCGGGCGGGGTCATGGTGGCCAGCACGTCCCAGGCGTGCACCAGCTGTTCCATGATCTTGGAGACGCGCGCCAGCATCTTGAACGCGGGCTGCAACTCGTCGTGCGCGATGTGGCCGATGGCCGCGCGCAGCTCGTGCAGCATGAGCTTCATCCACAGTTCGCTGGTCTGGTGCTGCACGATGAACAGCATTTCGTCGTGCGCGGGCGACAGCGGCTTTTGCGCCGTGAGCACGGCGTCGAGCTGCAGGTAGTCGCCGTAGCTCATGCGCTGGCTGAAGTCGAGCTGGGCGCGCTCGGCGTGCACGATGGATTCGGGCAGGGCAGATGCGGATGCGGGCGTTTCGCTGGCAGGGTTTTGGGAAAAGGGGCACATGGCGGGGTTCCTTCTCGGTCAGGTCACTGCGTGTTGCTGGTTGAATTCGGGGCGCTGCCACTCGGCTGTGTCGAGCACCTGGCGCAGGTGTTCCACGGCATTCCACACGTCTTCGAAGCCGATGTACAGCGGCGTGAAGCCAAAGCGCAGGATGTCCTTGTGCACCGTGCCGCCATTGCCTTTGCCTGAACCGGAAGCCGCACCGGACCCGGCGCGGTAGTCGCCAATCACACCGCGCGCAATCAGCGCCTGCACGATGGCATAGGCGCCGGTGTCTTTTGTAAGGCATACCTGCGAGCCGCGCCGGGCGTGGTCGCGCGGAGTGGCCAGGCCCAGGCCGTGGCCTGCGCAGCGCTCTTCCACCAGCTTGATGAACAGGTCGGTGAGCGCCAGCGACTTGGTTCGCAGCGCGGCCATGCCGCCCAGGCTTTGCGCGGCGGTGAACACATCCAGTCCACACTGCAGGGCCGACAGGCTGATGATGGGCTGCGTGCCGCACAGATAGCGTGTGATGCCCGGCGCGGGCTGGTAGTCGGGCGTGAAGGCAAACGGCGCGGCGTGGCCCCACCAGCCCGACAGCGGCTGCATGAACTTCAAATCCGGGCGGCTGGCATGGCGCGGATGCACCCACACAAAGGCCGGGGCGCCGGGGCCACCGTTCAGATACTTGTAGCCGCAGCCAATCGAGAAATCCGCGCCCGCGCCGTTCAGATCGACCGGCACCGCACCCGCGCTGTGCGCCAGGTCCCACACGCACAAAATGCCCTGGGCGTGCGCGGCGGCGGTGATGGCGGCCATGTCGTGCATGGCGCCGGTGCGGTAGTTCACATGCGTGAGCATGAGCACGGCCACGTCGCTGGTGAGGGCTGCGGCAATGTCTTCGGGCTCCACCAGCACCAGCTCCAGGCCGCGTTCCTTGCACAGGCCTTCGGCAATGTAGAGGTCGGTGGGGAAGTTGCTGCGCTCGCTCACGATGCGCTTGCGCGTGGGGCTGTCTTCGCGGGCGATGTTCAGCGCCGCGCTCAGCACCTTGTAGAGGTTGATGGAGGTGCTGTCGGTGCACACCACCTCGTCTTTGCCCGCGCCGATCAGTGGTGCCAGTTGGTTGCCCAGGCGCTGGGGCAGGTCGAACCAGCTCGCGGTGTTCCAGGATTTGATGAGATCGGTGCCCCATTCGCGCGCCACCACATCGGCCACGCGGGCGGCGGTGGCCTTGGGCAACACGCCCAGCGAATTGCCATCGAGGTAGATCACGCCGGGTGGCAGCGTGAAGTGCGCGCGCAGCGGCGCCAGCGGGTCTTGCGCATCCAGGGCGCGGCAATCTTGGTGGGTGATGGTCATGGCAGTCAAGAACGGTTGCTTCTTTTTTGATAGCTTTTAGCGCTTATGGGATATGCGCTAGAGGCCGAAAAGGCTTGAAATTCAAAGTGTGCGGAGTACCGCGCGCACCGGCGATGCATCGGCGGTGGTCAGCTTCAGCGGCAGGGCGATGAGCTCGTAGTCGCCCTCGGGCACGTCGTCGAGCACCAGGTTCTCCAGCACGCGCAGGTTGCGGCGGCGGATGACCTGGTGGCTGTCCAGCGTCTTGCTGTCGGCCGGGTCGATGCTGGCGGTGTCGATGCCCACCAGCAGCACGCCCCGGTCGGCCAGGCGCTCAATGGTTGCGGGGGCGTAGGCGGTGAGCTGGGCATCCCATTGCGCGGGCGCGCTGGCATAAGTGCGCACCAGCACCCGTTGGGGCAGGGTGGCGTCCACCGCGTGGGCAATGTGCCGCCACTCGATCAGCGGACCGCAGCCCATGGCGTGGACCACGCGGCAGGGGCCCAGAAACGCGTCGAGCGACACCTCGCCAATGGCGGCGCCGCGCTCGTCGTAGTGCAGCGGCGCATCTGCGTGGGAGCCCACATGGGGCGACAGCGTGATGGCGCTCACGTTCACCGGGCAGCCGGGTGCGATGGTGGCGCTCCACTGTTGCTGGTAGGGCGTGTCGCCGGGAAACACCGGTGTGCCGGGGTGGACAGGAGGGGATATGTCCCAGAGCTTTTGCATGGGCGACAAGGTAGCGCGCTGGGCCGTTCGTGGTGTCGCTTTATGGCAACGCATGGGCAAAAAACCGGGCGCTGCGGCGCGGGCCTTCCCGCCAATTTGTTGTTACAGTGCGAAACAGTCTCGGCCCCTGACCGTGAGGTGATCGCCAGCGGGACGGCTCTCCTTGTACCCATTTACGGGCGATTCTCCCGCCATCGTCGCACCACCTCCATGACCGCCGTACCTGCCGCGCCGACCCACTGGGTGGTCCGTATGAACCACCGCAATCGCAGCGTGTCCTGGCTGATTTTTGTGGTCGTCCTTTCGGTCCATTTCCTTGAGCATGGTTATGGCCCCTGGGCATGGGGGCTCATGGTGCTGCAGTTTCTGGTGTATCCGCATGCCGTGTACCTGCGGGCCCGCCATGCCAGGGATCCGCTGGCAGCGGAAATCCAGAACCTGCTGCTCGACAACTTCTGTTTCGGCCTGTGGTCTGCGGCGCTGGGGTTTCCGCTCTGGATTTGTTATGCCCTGGTCATTTGCGGCTGCATCAATATGACTGCTTTTCGGGCGCTCAAGGGGATGCTGCAGGCACTGGCATGCGCAGCCGCGGGGGCGGTGCTGGTGGTGGCGGTGGACGGGTGGCGCTTTACCCCCGACACCTCGCTGCGCGTCAGCGCCTTGAGCATCCTGTGCCTGTCGTCCTACCTGGTCTTGTTTGCCCGCGACGCCCATACCCGCACAGTCGCGCTCACCACCACGCGGGCCAGACTGCGCCAGAGCGAAACGGCGCTGCAAAGCCAGTTGCAGGCTGTCCAGTCCTTGCAGACCCAGCTGACCGAGCAGGCCCACCGCGACCCTCTGACCGGCCTGTACAACCGCCGCTACCTGAACACGGCACTGAAGCGGGAGCTTGACGACTGCGTGGGCGAGGGCGCCACGCTGGCCCTGCTGCTGATCGATCTGGACCTCTTCAAGCAGATCAACGACCGCCACGGCCATGCCGCCGGGGATGATGTCCTGCGCCAGATCGCGGTTCTGTTGCTGCAGTCCATGCGACCGAGCGACATCTGCTGCCGCTATGGCGGGGAGGAGTTTCTGCTGGTTCTGCCTGGCATGGGGCTGCAAACTGCCATGGACCGAGCGCAAGCCTTGCGCCAGCAGGTGGCCGAACGGCGCTGGCTGGCCGATGGCCAGCCGATCGGGGTCACGCTGTCGGTGGGGGTGGCTTGCGCGGACAACGCCGCAATATCGCCGGCCGCGCTGATCGACCTGGCAGATCGCGCGCTCTACCAGGCCAAGGCCGAGGGGCGCAACCGGGTGTGCGTGGCAGAGGCTGTTGCGGCGGCAGAGACCGCGGGCGTTAAAGCGCCCGCACTTCCGGCCTCGTAATGCCGGGGGCTTGCCGTGCCCTCAGTCACTCAGGCACAAGGCGCTTTAGCGGAATACGGGATAGGGCGGGCAGGTACAGCCTTCATGCAACCCGGCCGAGCAAAAGGTACTCCATGAGGGCCTTTTGCACGTGCATCCTGTTTTCGGCCTCGTCCCAGACGACGGACTGGGGGCCGTCAATCACATCCGCCTCCACCTCTTCGCCGCGGTGCGCAGGCAGGCAGTGCATGAACAGGGCATCGGGTTGGGCGGCGGCCATCATTTCGGCGTCCACGCACCAGTCGGCAAACGCCTTCTTGCGTTCTTCGTTCTCGGCCTCGTAGCCCATGCTGGTCCACACGTCGGTGGTGACCAGGTCGGCACCCCGGCAGGCTTCGAGCGGGTTGCTAAAAAATTGATAGCTACTGGCGCTTATCCCGCCTGCGCCTGCGGCCAATTTCTCATCAATTTCGTAGCCGCGAGGCGTGCTCACATGCACCTTGAAGCCCAGCAGCGCAGCGGCCTGCAGCCAGGTGTTGGCCATGTTGTTGCCGTCGCCCACCCAGGCCACGGTCTTGCCCTGGATGGAGCCACGGTGTTCGATGAAGGTGAAGATGTCCGCCAGGATCTGGCAGGGGTGGTATTCGTTGGTCAGGCCGTTGATGACGGGCACGCGCGAGTTGGCGGCAAAACGCTCAATCTTGGCTTGCTCGTAGGTGCGGATCATCACCAGGTCGGTCATGCGGCTGATAACCTTGGCGCTGTCTTCAATCGGTTCGGCGCGGCCCAGCTGGCTGTCGCCCGTGGTCAGGTGCACCACGCTGCCGCCCAGCTGGTACATGCCGGCCTCAAAACTCACGCGCGTGCGCGTGCTGGCCTTCTCGAAGATCATGGCCAGGGTGCGGTCCACCAGCGGGTGGTGCTTTTCGTAGGCCTTGAACTTCTTCTTGATGAGCGCGGCGCGCTCGAACAGGTAGGTGTACTCGTCGGCGGTGAGGTCGTTGAACTGCAGGTAATGTTTCATGGCGCTCTCGTTGCGGGCGGGCTTATTCCGCCAGCAGGGCTTTGACCAGAGGGGCGAGCTTGGCGACGATTTCGTCGGCCTCGGCGGTGGTGAGAATCAGCGGCGGCACGATGCGGATCACGCTGTCGGCCGTCACGCTGATCAGCAAGCCGGCCTCCGCTGCGCGGCCTACCAGCGCGCCGCAGGGCTTGTCCAGCTCAACGCCCAGCATCAGGCCCTGGCCGCGCACTTCTTTCACGCCGGGCAGGCTGCCCAATGCGTGTTGCAGCGCGGTTTTGAGGTGCAGGCCCACGGCGGCGGCGTTGTGCAGCAGGCCGTCTTCTTCCATGATGCGGATGGTTTCGTTGCCCGCGCGCATGGCCAGGGGGTTGCCGCCAAAGGTGGTGCCATGGTTGCCCGGCTGCAGCACGGCGGCCGCCTTGGGGCCCGCCACCACGGCGCCAATCGGCACGCCCGAGCCCAGGCCCTTGGCCAGGGGCATCACATCGGGCACGATGCCGGCCCACTGGTGGGCAAACCATTTGCCGGTGCGGCCCATGCCGCACTGCACTTCGTCGATCATCATGAGCCAGCCGCGCTCGTCGCACAGCTTGCGCAGCTGCTGCAGGTATTCCACGCGCATGGGGTTGATGCCGCCTTCGCCCTGAATGGTCTCGAAGAACACGGCCACGACGTTGGGGTTGCCTTCGGTGGCTTTCTGGATGGCGTCGATGTCGTTGAGCGGCACGCGGATGAAGCCTTCCACCAGCGGGCCAAAGCCGTTGTGGATCTTGGGGTTGCCCGTGGCCGACATGGTGGCGATCGAGCGGCCGTGAAAGGCTTTTTCGTACACCACGATCTCGGGCTTGGCGATGCCCTTGTCCACGCCGTATTTGCGCGCGATCTTGAGCGCCGCCTCGTTGGCCTCCAGGCCCGAGTTGCAGAAGAACACATTGGTCATGCCCGAGCGCTCCACCAGCCGGGTGGCCAACTGCTCCTGGCCCGGCACGTGGTAGTAGTTGGACGAATGCATGATCTTGCCGATCTGGTCCTGCAAGGCGGGCACCAGCTTGGCGTGGTTGTGGCCCAGCGTGTTCACCGCAATGCCGCCCAGGGCATCCAGGTACTCCTTGCCGTTCACGTCCCACACGCGGCAGCCTTGCCCGTGCGACAGCGCAATCGGCACGCGGCCATAGGTGTTCATCACGTGGGGCGAGGCGGCCTCAATGAAAGCGGTCATGCAGTGGACTCCAGACGGTGGGGTGAAGGGGGCGGCCCGTGCTGGTCGCGCCCTGAAAAAGCGAAGCACGATTTTAGGGCGAGCGCAGGCGCCCGAAGATGACGATTGCGCATCACTGCAATGCCTTGGCGGGTGAGGGGGCAGGCCAGCTCTTATATAAGAGTTAGAATGCGAGGCGCGGCGTAGCAAGCAGTGATCCTGTGGTATCAGCCCTCTATCTATCACATCCCGATGGTTTCCCCCACCTCCAAAGAAGTCTTCATTCAGGGCATCACCCACGCAGGGAAAACCTTTCGTCCCAGCGACTGGGCCGAGCGGCTGGCCGGTGTGATGAGCGGCTTTCGCCCTGGCGGAGCGAAGCCCGGCAGCCATCTGAGCTACTCGCCCTGGTGCATTCCGACCACGCTCAATGGAGTGAAATGCGTGGTCGTCAACAGCGATTTGCGCGACCATGAGCCCATGGCCTGGGACTTCGTCATCAACTTTGCGCGTGACAACGACTTGCAGGTCGCTGAAGCCTGCCTGCTGCCCGACCCGCCCCTGCCCACGCCTTGAGACCGGCAATGTTGGCATCGCGGCCCCAGAATCTCGGGGCCGTTTTTTTGCCCTGCCTTTCACGTCGGAAGAAACCGGCCCAGCAACGAAAAAACCGCCCGGAGGCGGTTTTGTTCGTTGCTGGCAGCGCACCCGTTACAAACGGCGAACGGTATGACCCGTTCGGGCTGTTTGCCTGAAGATGGTCAGGCAGCCAGGGCCAGGGCTTTCACCTTGGCAGACAGACGGCTCTTGTCGCGAGCAGCCTTGTTCTTGTGGAAGATGCCCTTGTCGGCCACGGTGTCGACCACGGCCTGCATCTTGGCGAACAGTTCGCTCGCCTTGGTCTTGTCGCCAGCCAGAACAGCCTTTTCGACGTTCTTGACAGCTGTGCGGTATTTGGAGCGCAGCGAAGTGTTCGCGGCGTTGATCTTGATGTCCTGACGGACGCGCTTGCGGCCCGACGCCAGGCGCGGGTTCTTTTTCTTGGGTTTAGCGGATGCCATTGATGTGTTTCCTTGTGTCTGAGGATGATGCCAGCAAAGCCGACGATTATAGCCCAGCCCGCCGTGCGTGCCCAGCCCCGGTCAAGCCATCCCTTCGGGAAGCGGCGGGCGGGTAAGTGGACGCATCAGCGCAAGTGCCGTCGCTGCCCGTGCACGGGGCAGTGCACGGGCAGCGAATACACTCCCTGCGGTGTCCCTGTTCAAAGCTGCCTCCACCGTCTCCCTGCTGACCCTGGCCTCCCGCGTGACGGGCCTGGGGCGCGACCTCCTGATGGCCTCGATGTTTGGTGCCAACGCGCTGACCGATGCTTTCAACGTTGCCTTCCGCATTCCCAACCTGTTCCGGCGCCTTTTTGCCGAGGGCGCGTTCAGCCAGGCATTCGTGCCGGTGCTGGCGGCCTCCAAGGCCCAGCATGGCGAGGCGGCCACGCGCGTGCTGATTGCCAGCGTGGCGACAGTGCTGGCCTGGGTGCTGCTGCTCACTTGCATTCTGGGGGTGCTGGGCGCGCCGCTTCTGGTGTGGTTGCTGGCCAGCGGCCTGCGCCAGAGCCCGGCCAGCTTCGACGCCGCCGTGCTGATGACGCGCTGGATGTTCCCCTACATCGGCTTCATGTCGATGGTGGCGCTGTCGGCGGGCGTGCTCAACACCTGGAAGCGCTTTGCCGTGCCGGCTGCCACGCCGGTGCTGTTGAACCTGTGCATGATCGCCGCGGCCTGGCTGGGCGCCCCGCAACTGGCGGCCCGTGGCATCGAGCCCATCTATGCCATGGCCGGGGGCGTGATGCTGGGCGGCGTGCTGCAGCTGGCGGTGCAGGTGCCCGTGCTGTACCGCCTCGGTTTGTTGCCACGCATCGGCGTGACCTGGGGTGCTGTGCGCGCCGCCTGGGCAGAGCCCGGCGTGCGCCGCATCCTTACGCTGATGGCGCCTGCGCTGCTGGGCGTGGGCGTGGCGCAGATATCGCTCATGATCAACACCCAGATCGCTTCCTACCTGGCGCCGGGCAGCGTCACCTGGCTGTTTTACGCCGACCGGCTGATGGAGTTTCCCACCGCCTTGCTGGGCGTGGCGCTGGGCGTGGTGCTCACACCCCAGCTGGCTGCTGCCAAGGCCGCGGGCGATGCGCTGCGCTATTCGGCCATGCTTGACTGGGGCTTGCGCATCGTGGTGCTGCTGGCCGTGCCTTGCGCCGTGGCGCTGCTGACCTTTGCCACGCCCCTGGTGGCCACGCTGTTCCACCACGGCGCCTTGCTCGACAGCGATGTGGGCCAGATCGCCATCGCCCTGGCCGGTTACGGGGCCGGCCTGCTGGGGCTGGTGGCCATCAAGGTGCTGGCGCCGGGCTATTACGCCAGCCAGGACATCCGCACGCCGGTGAAGATCGCCATTGCGGTGCTGGTCATCACCCAGTTGCTCAACGTGGCCCTGGTGCCGTTCATGGCCCATGCGGGGCTGGCGCTGTCGATCGGACTGGGCGCGCTGGTCAATGCGCTGTGGTTGCTGGTGGGGCTGCTGCGCCGTGGCAGTTACCGGCCGCAGCCCGGCTGGGCGCGCTTTGCCCTGCAGGTGGTGGCTGCCAGTGCCCTGCTGGCGGTGCTGCTGGTGTGGGCGGCGCAGTATTTCCCCTGGGTGCAGATGCGCGCGCACAGCGGCCAGCGGGCGGGCCTGCTGGCCCTGGTGCTGTGTGCATCGGTGGCGCTGTATTTCGGGGCACTGTGGGCTGCCGGGTTGAAGCTGCGCCAGATGCTGCGCCGTTGATGCCCGCTCGGAAATGAGCCGGGATCGCGCGCTGTCCGTGGCTTGACGCGGCGCAGCGCCCACCGTACAACCCTCTCATGTCTCTCCGCTATTCCGTCCCCACCGCACTGGAATATTTTGCCGCGCTGGTGCAGAGCGACGAGCATTTCCCGCTGCTAGAAGCCGCCGCCAGCCTGGCGCAGGACGAATACATCGACCTGGATGTGCAGCAGCTCTTGGGCGATGTGGATCAATTGCTGGCGCGCTTGCAGCGCCGCTTGTCTGCTGATGCACCCGCGTTGCAGCGTCTGCGCACGCTCAACCAGTTTTTCTTCGCCGACCTGGGCTTTGCCGGCAACGTCAACAATTACTACGACCCCGAAAACAGCTATCTGAATGCCGTGCTGCGCACGCGCCGTGGCATCCCGATATCGCTGGCCGTGCTGTGGATGGAGCTGGCCCAGGGACTGGGGCTGCAGGCGCGCGGCATTGCGTTTCCCGGGCACTTCATGGTCAAGGTGCTGCTGCCCAAGGGCCAGGTGGTGATGGACCCGGTGTCGGGGCAATCCCTCAGCCGGGAGGATCTATCCGAGCGGCTGGAGCCGTACAAGCGGCAGGGCGGTCTGGTGGATGACTACGACGTGCCGCTGGGCCTTTATTTGCAGGCGGCCACGCCGCGCGACATCATTGCGCGCATGCTGCGCAACCTCAAGGAGGTGCACCGCACGCAGCAAGACTGGCAGCGGCTGATTTCCGTGCAGGACCGCCTGATCGTGCTGTTGCCCCAGGCCTGGAGCGAATGGCGTGATCGCGGTCTGGCCCACGCCGAGCGCGGCAACGCGGCCCAGGCCGTGGCCGATCTGCAGACCTATCTGGCGCATGTGGAAGACGGGCTGGATGTGGCCGCCATCGCCGAGCGGATCAGCGCCCTGCGCGGTGCCGGCCGCTGAATGCACGTCTGAAATGAATAAAAGCGCTTGCCAGGTAAGCGCTTTATGCTATTAATTAAATAGCAAATAATCAGGCGCCCGCAGCCTTGACGCAAAGGACGGGGCAGGACACCGTCATCAGCAGTTCCTGGGCCACGCTGCCCATAATCAGCTTGCCCACGGCGGTGCGCCTGCGCAGGCCGATCACGAGCACCGAGATGTCACGCGACTCCACCAGGTCGTTGATTTCGTCCACGGTGCCCTTGCCGCGCACAAATTGCTTGAACTCGGCGGTGATGCCTTGCGCGGCCAGCAACTCTTCCACCCGCTCCACCTCGGAGCCGGTGGCCAGCGAGGTGTCTTCCTGCTGGCCACCGGGGCCGGCGTTCACCACCATCAGGGGTTCCTGGCGGCGCTTGGCGATTTCGATGCCCTTGTCCAGTGCGGCCCGGCCTTCGGGACGGGGTGCGTATGCGACGAGGATGGTCATGTCTTGTGTCTCCTGGGTATTTTTGGGGTGGCGGCTTGCCCAAGGCTTGGGGTGGCCGTGCGTGACCGGTGCAGTCTGCGCTCGCAAATGGTAACGCCTGGCGCAGGGGTTTGGGCGGCGCTGTGCCGGCGCTCAACGCGAGCGGTTGCCGCCCTCCGATGGTGTTCCCGGTTGCCCGAAATGGTGCCATGCCCGGCGCAACTGCGTATCCGAACTGAACCCCGCCAGCGCCGCTGCCTGGGTGACGTTGTGCCCGGCCCGCAGCGCCGCCTCGGCGGCCGCCAGGCGGATGCGGCGCAGATACTGCAGCGGGGCGATGCCCGCATGCTCCAGAAACAGCCGTGTCAGATGGCGGGGCGAGGTGTGCGCCACCTGCGCCATGCCCGGCACGTTCCAGGCGGCCTGCGGCTGCTGGCCCACGGCGTCCTGCACCCGGTGCAAGGCGGCATGCAGGTGGTTGCGGTGCAGCAAAAACGGCGAGAGTTCGGGGTCGTGGGGCCCGCGCCGCAGCGCCACCACCATGGTTTGCGCCACCTGGGCTGCAACGGCGGGGCTGCAGGTGTCGGCAATGCGTTGCAGCATCAGGTCGATGCCCGTGGTCACCCCCGCGCTGCTGTGCAGCGGGCCGTCGGCCACGAAGACGCGGTTGCTCACCACGTCGCAGCGGGGCTCCACGGCGGTCAGTTCAGCCAGGTGCTGGTGGTGCGTGGTGGCGCGCCGGCCCGCCAGCAGCCCGGCATGCGCCGCCAGCACCGCGCCGGCGCACACGGTGACCAGCTCCAGCCGCTCGTTGGCCAGCCGCAGGCCGCGCAGCCAGTGCAGCAGGGCGCGCGCGTCATCGTGGTCCACTTCAATGCGCTGCCCTGGCAGCCCCACCAGCACCACCCAGGCGGGGGCTGGCAGAGTGGCCGGCAAGGGCGCCAGCCCCGTCAGCACCACGCCCACCGAGGTGGGCGATTGCGGGCTGGGGCTGACAAAGTGCAGCGCAAAGCGTGCGGGCTGGCCCTGCGCCAGCAGCACCTGGTTGGCAATGCGCAAAGCCTCGGCCGGGCCCGCCCAGTCCAGCGCCAGGCTGCCGGGCAGCAGCGCGAAATAGACGTCAATGGTGGGTGCGGTATGCGGGTTCAGGGCTGCGGCGTCCATGGCGTGTCCATCTGGCGGGCGGTGCGCTCGGCCAGCGGCAAGCCGGCCAGGCGCCCCACCAGGTGCAGGCACATGTCGATGCCGGCGCTGATGCCGGCCGACGTCACCCGTGCGCCCTGGTCCACCCAGCGCACATTTTCCTGTACCGCCAGTTGCGGAAACTGCCTGCGCAGATCGGCGATGTCCTCCCAGTGCGTAGTGACGGGCCCCTGTGTCAGCACACCGGCTGCGGCCAGGATGAAGGCGCCAGTGCACACCGATGCGCTGATCTGCGCCCCGTGGGCCGCACCTGCCACCCAGGCCTGGGTGGTGGGGCACGCCGCCGCGGCATCCACCACGCCGCCCGGCACGATGAGGACATCGGGGGCTGACGCCGTGGCAAAGTCGGCATCGGGCAGCACCTGCAAGCCCGCGCGGGCGCGCACCGGCTGCAGGGTGCGCGCTACGCACTGCACGGCAAACAGGGCCGGGCTGCCCGGCTGCAGGCGCTGGTGCATGCGGGTGGCCGTGGTGAAAACCTCGTAGGGGCCGCCCAGGTCCAGCACTTCCACCTCGTCAAACACCAAAATCGCCACCTGCAGTGGGGCTGGGCGCGGTGCGGCGTTCATGCGGCACCGCCGGTGGTGGTTTCGCCGCATGGTTCGGTGCGGATGCCGCGCGCGATGAGGCGGCCAATGCCCTGCTCGGTGAAAAATGGGCGGTGGCGGAAGGATTCCTGCGCATCAATCACTATCAGACATGATTTCATGAAAACTCTCACTGGATGGATGGTCTGTAGCGCTTATCGTGCCTGCGCTATCGGCATAAGTCCAATCCTCATCAGACCAATATCGATCAATTCAGGCCATATTTTCTGCAGTTGTTGCCAAAAATACCCAAAACCGTGCAGGGTGATGACCCCGCTGCACCATGGGTGCAACCGCCATTTCAACCCTGGCAGGCGTTGGGCGCAGGTGCATCCTGTGCAGGCTGCTATTTAATCAAGAGCAAAAACCGCGCTGGCCCGTAAGCTGCTATCGTGAGCAGGGTTTACCCTGATGATTGACCCCCCGCACCCATGTCCCGCCGCTCACCCCTGTTCTCGCTGTCCGCGCTGACGCGCGCCTATCAGCGCAACCTCAAGGCCTTTGCGCGCGCCACCAAGCCCGTGCGGGCTGCTGCCACGCCGGTGCGTGCCAAGGCGCAGGCGGTGCCCCGCGCGCGGCCCCAAGCGGTGCCTGGCGTGCGCACGCCGCGCAAGCCGCTGCCTGCCAGCGGCGAGTGGATTGCCGGCATTGCCCCCGGCCCGGCGGGTGCGCGGCGCTTTCACCTGTATGTGCCGCCGGGGCTGGCGTTGCGGTCGGGCGAGAAGCTGCCCCTTATGGTGATGCTGCACGGCTGCGGCCAGACCGGGCGCGAACTGGCAGCCAGCTCGCGCATGAATCGCCTGGCAGTGCGCCTGCGTTTTCTGGTGCTTTATCCCGAGCAGGAGCGCCTGGCCAACGCCCACGGTTGCTGGAACTGGTTTGATCGCCGCAGCGGCAAAGCCGATGCCGAGGCGGCCACCCTGCTGGCCGCCATCGACTTGGTGGCCCGCCGCCACCCGGTGGACTTGGCCCGTGTGGCCGTGGCGGGTCTGTCGGCCGGTGGCAGCATGGCGGCGCTGCTGGCGGCGCGCTACCCCGAGCGGTTCTGTGCCGTGGCCATGCATTCGGGCGTGGCACCCGGTTCGGCCGAATCCGCCGCCACCGCCATGGCGGCCATGCATGGCCGCCGGGAAGCGCATCTGCCCGATCCGCCGCAGGCGCTGGCTGCCAACGGGGCGGTTCCTGCGCCACTGCCCCCCTTGCTGATCCTGCATGGCGATGCGGACCATGTGGTCTCGGTGCGCAACGCGGCAGCCACGGCCGAACTGTGGGCCGAGGCACTGGGCGCGCGCGCTGGCCCGATGCGCACCTTGCAACGTGGCAGGCGCCATGCGGTGCGGGTGACCGAGTACAAGGCGCGTGGCCGCATCCAGGTCACGCTGCGTGAAATCGTGGGCCTGGGCCACGCCTGGAGTGGCGGCGCGCCCGGCCTGCCTTACAGCGACCCGGCGGGCCCCGATGCGTCAGCCCCGGTCTGGGCATTTGTGGCGCGGCAGTTCAAGAAAATATAAGAAAAATGGCCGCTGGCGCTTATGGATAAAGCGCCGTGTGCTATCAATAATGAAGTATTGGCGTCCCCGCACGACGCTGCCGCTACACCAGCCGCGCCGCCACCAGTTCTTTCTTGAGGTAGGCGTAAAACAGCGGCGCCGCCACCAGCCCCGCCGGGCCAAAAACCGCCTCGGCCACGAACATCACGCTGAGCAGCTCCCACACGCCCATCTGCGTGCGGCTGCCCACCACCTTGGCGTTGATCACGTATTCGGCTTTGTGGATCAGGATGAGAAAGCCCAGGCAGGCGGCCGCCGCCATGGGCGACACCGACAGCCCCACGATGGTGATGACCGCGTTGCACAGCAGGTTGCCCACGATGGGCACCAGCCCGGCCACGAAGGTGAAGGTGATCAGCACCGGCGTGTAGGGCAATTGCAGGCCCCAGTACGGCAGCACGAACAGCAGGAACAGGGCCGTGAGCAGGGTGTTGAAGGCTGCGATCCAGAACTGCGCCGCAACAATTTGCCGGAAGGCCTCGCCGAACCGGCTGATGCGCTGCGCCAGTTGCTGCGCCAGCGGGCCGCGCGCCAGACCGGGCGGGCGCACGGCGGCCAGCGCCCCGATCAGCAGGCCGACATAGGCAAACAGCAGGCCCGCCAGCCAGGCACGCCCCGCCATGGCCAGCGCGCCGGCCTTGGCGCCCAGGTAGCTGGCGATGGCGCGTTGGATTTCGGCGGCGCCCTCTGGCAGGTACACCGCCATGTCGGGGGGCAGCTTCAGGCGCAGCTCCAGCACCGTGCGCGCCATGTAGTCCAGCAGCTCGCGGTATTGCTGCGGCAGCTCGACCACATAGCTGCGCGACTGCGTCAGGCCCACCGCCAGCAGCACCAGCGGGCTGAGCATGACCAGCGCGGCGGCTGCCACCTGGGCGGCGCGCGGTGGCACGCTGGCGTGGGACGGCGGGCGAACCAGCCGGGCGAACCAGCCGCTGAAGGCCCGCGTCAGCAGAAAGCCCAGGCAGACACACAGCAGGCCGGGCAGCAAGCCGCGCCACATGATCAGCAGCAGCGCTGCGGCCATCAGCAGGTAGCTGGCGGTCTCGATGCTGCGCGTCGCAGGGCGGGGGGAGGGTGCCGCCGGTGCAATGGCCGTGGTGTCGGAGCGGGAGCGCGGCGCCATCGGGGCCCGTGCGGCGTCAGCCCACCACCACGGCGGCACCTTCGCCGCGCGGTGCGATGGTGCCAATGGCGTACACCTGCTCGCCCGCGGCGCGCAGCGTGGCGGCCGTGGCGTCGGCAGCGGCCGCAGCCACCACCACCACCATGCCGATGCCGTTGTTGAAGGTGCGGTTCATTTCGATGTCGTCGATGCCCGCCGTTTTCTGCAGCCAGGCAAACAGTTCGGTCTGCGGCCAGCTGCCCTTTTGCAGGTGGGCAGCGGTGCCGTCAGGCAGCACGCGGGGAATGTTCTCCAGCAGGCCGCCTCCGGTGATGTGGGCCAGGGCTTTGATGCCGCCGGGCGAGGTGGCATCTGCCGAATGCGGGTGGGCGGCCAGCGCGGCCAGCACGTTCTTCACATACAGGCGGGTGGGCTCCATGACGGCCTGCTTGAAGGGCTTGCCGTCCAGCGTGGCGGGCAGGTTGCCGGCGGCGCGGTCGATGCACTTGCGCACCAGCGAGAAGCCATTGGAGTGCACGCCGCTCGACGCCAGGCCCAGCACCACGTCGCCGGGCTGCACATCCTTGCCTGTGAGAATTTTGGATTTTTCGACCGCACCCACGGCAAAGCCGGCCAGGTCGTATTCGCCCGCCGGATACATGCCGGGCATCTCGGCGGTTTCGCCGCCGATCAGCGCGCAGCCCGAGAGCTCGCAGCCCTTGGCAATGCCGCCCACCACGGCAGCGGCCGTGTCCACGTCGAGCTTGCCGCAGGCGAAGTAGTCGAGGAAGAACAGCGGCTCGGCGCCTTGCACCAGCACATCGTTCACGCTCATGGCCACCAGGTCGATGCCCACGGTGTCGTGCATGTTCCATTCAAAGGCCAGCTTGAGCTTGGTGCCCACGCCGTCGGTGCCGCTCACCAGCACGGGCTCTTGGTAGCGCTTGGGCACTTCAAACAGCGCGCCAAAGCCGCCGATGCCGGCCAAAACGCCCTCGCGCATGGTCTTTTTGGCCAGCGGCTTGATGCGCTCGACCAGGGCGTCGCCCGCGTCGATGTCAACGCCAGCGTCTTTGTAGGACAGGGGGGTGGGGGTGGATGCAGAGGAGCTCATGGCAGGGATGGCACGGACCAGCGTGCGCGGCAGACTAAAATTTGCGCAGATTTTACGGGGTGCGCACCGCGCACCCTCCGTTCACCCTTACTTCCTGCCCCGTTTTGCCTTTCATGCCCATGCCGTTTGCCGTTATCCAACCCTGCGCCTGCCCCTGTGCCTGCGGGCTGCAGCCATGAAACAGCTGGCCCTGGACATTGGCCTGGCGACGGGGCCCACGCTGGCGCGTTTTTTTGCCGGCCCCAACGAGGCCGCGCTGCAGCACCTGCAGCTGTGGGTGGGCGAGGGCAGCCAGCAGGACACCCGCTCGCCCGTGCCCACCTACCTCTGGGGCGAGGCGGGCAGCGGCAAGACCCACTTGCTCAAGGCGGTGCACCAGGCCCTGAGCGACCAGGGCGCCAGCGTGGGCTGGCTCGATGCCTCGGTGGCCATGCCCGCCGAATTCGACGAGCGCTGGGCCGCCGTGGTTCTGGACGACGTGCACCTTTACAGCACCGCCCAGCAGGCCATGGCTTTTAACTGGTTTGTGAATGCCATCAGCCCCGCCAACGGCGCACCGCGCTGGGTGCTGGCGGCCGGCAACCTGCCGCCGGCCGATCTGCCGCTGCGCGACGACCTGCGCAGCCGCCTGGGCTGGGGCCATGTGTTCCAGCTGCATTTGCTCGACGAAACCGCCCGCCGCGCGGTGCTGCGCCAGGAGGCCGATGCCCGGGGCGTGTTTCTGGGCGACGAGGTGATGGACTTCATGCTCAATCGCTTCTCGCGCGACCTGGGCAGCCTCATGCAACTGCTCGACCAGCTCGATGCGTTTGCCTTGCGCACCCAGCGCGCCATCACGATTCCGCTGCTCAAGACGATGCTCGAATCCGAATGACGCCGTGCCATTTTTTTGCTCTTTTGTGAACCTGAATGACTTCTGAACCCCGCCGCCTGCGGCTTGCGTTGTTCGACCTGGACCACACGCTGTTGCCCATCGACTCCGACTACGAGTGGGGCGAGTTCACCATCCGCATCGGCTGGAACGACCCGGTCGAATTTGCGAGGCGCAACGACGCGTTCTATGCGCACTACCAGGCCGGCACGCTGGATGTGCATGACTATGTGCGTTTTGCCACCGAGGCCGTGCGCCGGCGCGGGCCCGAGGCCGCTGCTGCCGCTCATGCGCAATTCATGCGCGAAGTGATCGAGCCTGCCATCCACCCGCAGGCGCGCGAACTGTTGCGCCAGCACCAGGCGGCCGGCGATGACGTGCTGATCATCACGGCCACCAACGAGTTCGTGACCCGCCCCATTGCCCAGGCCCTGGGGGTGCAGCAATTGCTGGCCATGCAGCTCGCCCGCGATGCGCAGGGCTGGTACACCGGCGAGATCGACGGTATTCCCACCATGCGCGAGGGCAAGGTGCGGCGCATGGAACAATGGCTGGCCGAGCGGCGGCTTTCGTGGGGCGATGTGGAGAGCACGTTCTACAGCGATTCCATGAACGATGTGCCGCTGCTGGAAAAAGTCAACCACCCCGTTGCCACCAACCCCGACGCCCGGCTGAGGGCGCTGGCGCGAGAGCGCGGCTGGCGCATACTGGACCTGTTTTCGACCGGCACAAACCAGAATGCGCAGCCCGCTCCAGTGCAGGATGCCGCACCCTGAAACCGCACCGTGACCGCATGTCTGCGCCGCTCCATCTGTTTACTGCATACCCATGATCAAGAAGTTCATCGACAAACTGCTCGGCAAATCCACGCCCGGCACCTCGCGCGGCAAGCCGCATTTCGGCAAGCGCGAAGAAGTGCCCGCCTCGGTGCACGGCATCAATCCCGAGCTGGTGGACCGCCGCGCCGCCGAGGTGGTGGCCACGCTCAAGCAGGCGGGTTTTGAGGCCTACATCGTGGGAGGCGCCGTGCGCGACCTGCTGCTGGGTTTGCGCCCCAAGGACTTTGACGTGGCCACCAACGCCACGCCCGAGCAGGTCAAAGGCCTGTTTCGCCGCGCCTTCATCATCGGCAAGCGCTTTCGCATCGTGCATGTGGTGCATGGACGGGGACGCGAGCACGAGGTGATCGAGGTATCCACCTTCCGCGCCTACCTCGACAACGCCGCCGCCGGCCAGGTGGCGGGCAACGAAAAGACCAGTAAGGCCCAGCTGTCGGGCATGCAGCATGCCGTGGACGCCAGCGGCCGCGTGCTGCGCGACAACGTCTGGGGCCCGCAGGACGAGGACGCCACGCGCCGCGACTTCACCGTCAACGCCATGTACTACGACCCGGTCAGCCAGATCGTGGTGGACTACCACAAGGGCATCCAGGATGCCAAGAAGAAGACGCTGCGCATGATCGGCGACCCGGCCACGCGCTACCGCGAAGACCCCGTGCGCATCATCCGCGCCGTGCGCTTCGCGGCCAAGCTCAGCGCCTTGGGCTTCACCATCGAGACCAAGACGGCCGCGCCGCTGGTGCAGTCCCAGGCGCTGCTGGCCGACGTGCCGCAAAGCCGCATGTTCGACGAGATGCTCAAGCTCTTGCAGACCGGCCATGCCATCGCCACCATCGCCCAGCTCAAGAAGCTCGGCATGTCCAAGGGCATCTACCCGCTGCTGGACGTGGCGGTGGAACGCGCCGACACGCCGTTCGTGAGCGCCGCCCTGGCCGACACCGACCGCCGCGTTGGCGAAGGCAAGCCCGTGGCGCCGAGCTTCCTGCTGGCTTGCGTGCTGTGGGAAGACGTGCGCAATGGCTGGGATGCGCGCATGACCAACCAGCGCCAGCACGCGCTGCCGGCGCTGCAGGAGGCCATCGACGAGGTGTTCGACAAGCGCATCGGCGACGTCTCGGGCCGCGGCAAGCTGGCGGCCGACATGCGCGAAATCTGGGTCATGCAGCCGCGCTTCGAAAAGCGCGTGGGCAGCACACCCTTCGGCATGGTCATGCAGCCGCGCTTTCGCGCCGGCTTCGACTTCTTGCGCCTGCGTGCCGATGTGGGCGAGATCGGCGAGGCCCTGGCCGAATGGTGGCAGGACTTCCAGGCTGCCGACGACGACCGCCGCGAAGACCTGATGGACCAGGCCCGCGAGGAACAGAAGGCGCGCCAGCGCGTGGCCCAGCCCACGGCGCGCCGCGTGCCCAAGGCGGCGCCCGCTGGCGAGGGCCAGGCCCCGGCGGCCGCGCAACCCAAGCCACGTGCGCCCCGCGCTGTCTCCGCCGACGGCGGGCAGGACGAGGGCGATGATTTCGCCCCCGAGCACGGTGGCGATGCCGTGCCCCCCGACGGCAGCGCCCCCAAGAAGCGCCGCCGCCGTCGCCGCAAGCCCACGGGCGGTGGTGGTGCGGGTGGTGGCAGTGAAGGCTCTGCCGCGCCCGCGGCCGAGTGAGCGGCTGCACCGGCATGGCCGTAGTAGCGACCTTCATCGGCCTGGGTGCCAACCTCGGTGACCGGGGCGCCGCGCTGCAGCAGGCGCTGGCCTCCCTGGCCACCCTGCCGCAGACGCAGGTGCGCCAGGTGTCTTCGCTGTACCGCAGCGCGCCGGTGGATGCCGATGGCCCCGACTACCTGAATGCCGTGGCCGAGCTGGCCACCGGGCTGTCGCCCACAGCCCTGCTGCAGGCCCTGCAGGCCATCGAAGTGGCGGCGGGCCGGGAGCGCCTGTACCGCAACGCGCCGCGCACGCTGGACCTGGACCTCCTGCTCTATGGCGACGAGGCCATTGCCACTGTGGACCTCACCGTGCCGCACCCGCGCATGGGGGAACGGGCCTTCGTGCTGCTGCCCTTGTCCGAGCTGGCGCCCGAGCGCGTCACGCCAGCGCAGCTCGATGCCGTTGCCAGCCAGCGCATCGAGCGCACCGACACCCTGCTCTGGCCGGTGGCAAGCGCCAGCAGCTAATCCGCCTGGGGCAGCCGAGCGGCCAGCCCCTGCACCACCACCTCCGTCCAGGCATCGAAGCCCGCATCCAGCGGGTGCGTGCTGCCGCTGCTCCAGCGCACCACGAAGGCGCGGTTGGCCATCTGCGGCAGGTGGCGCGCCAGGGTGGGGCAGGCCGTAGCGTCGATCTGTGCCAGCCGAGCCTGGTGGCCTGCGGCCCAGCCATCGGGGTCGTCCTCGGGCTGCGGCGCCAGTTCCAGGGTCACGAAGCTGACCATGGCGGCAATCACCACGTTGTAGGCATCGAACAGGCCCTGGCCCGCGAAGCCGGCCGATTCCAGCAGTGCCAGGATGCTCTCCAGCAGCAGCGGATCCAGGCTGGCGTTGG
Organism: Acidovorax sp. JG5; assembly: GCF_017939685.1. NCBI lineage: Bacteria > Pseudomonadati > Pseudomonadota > Betaproteobacteria > Burkholderiales > Comamonadaceae > Acidovorax > Acidovorax sp. JG5. The sequence continues at coordinate 31,731 of NZ_JAGKSE010000003.1, read as the reverse complement.
AGACCAGCTGCGCACCGAGCACCGGGGCGATGCGCGGGTGCCGTTGCACGGCCCGGCGGTAGCGTGCGAACAGGGCGCGCAGCTCGGCTTGCCAGTCGCCTGCCGCGTCAGGTGGTTCCAGCGCGCCCACCGCGGCTGTCACCGCTCCGGCGATCAGCGCATTGCGGCCCCCGGGCACATGCCAGTACAGCGCCGTGGGGTACACGCCGAGCGAGCGGGCCAGGTCGCGCACGCTGAAGGCCTCCACCCCGCGCTGGTCGATGAGCGTGAGGGCGGCGGCCAGCACGCTCTCGCGCGACAGGGGCGTGGCCGTGGCGTCAGCAGCGGTGTCGGCGGAAACAGGGGCTTTGGTGCGGGCGCGGGGCATGGGGAACAAGGGCGAAGGCGGTGGCTGGATTGTCGGGCATCCGGCTGCGTTGGACGCCGCCGCTTGCCAGATCGCCCCCTTGGACTCATAATTTCTTGTACACCGTACAGGAGATCGCATGAACGCCACCCAGACCCCCTTGGACCACGCCCTTTTCGAGGCGGTGGAAACCTACCGCGCGCGCAACCCGCGCAGCGCCGCCTTGCTGGCCGAGGCGGAAAAATCCCTGCCCGGTGGCAACACCCGCAGCGTGCTGTTCCACGGGCCCTTCCCGCTCAGCATGGCGCGTGGCGCTGGGTGCCGGGTGTGGGATGCCGATGGCCACGAATACATCGATGCGCTGGGCGAGTTCACGGCGGGGCTCTACGGCCACTCGCACCCGGTCATCATGGGTGCCATCCAGGAGGCGCTGGCTGGCGGCATCAACCTGTCGTCCCACACGGCGCGCGAGGGCCTGCTGGCGCACGAGATACAGCGGCGCTTTCCCTCCATGGAGCTGATGCGCTTTGCCAATTCGGGCACCGAGGCCAATCTGCTGGCCCTGGCCGCCGCCAAGGCGCACACGGGGCGCAGCAAGGTGGTCGTGTTCGACGGGGCCTACCACGGCGGCGTGCTCACCTTTGCGGGCGGGGGCTCGCCGATGAACGTGCCGCACGATTTCGTGCTGGCGCGCTACAACGATGCCGACGGCGTGCGCGCGCTGGTGACCGCGCACGGGGCGGACATCGCGGCCATCCTGGTCGAGCCCATGCTGGGCGCGGGCGGCTGCATTGCTGGCGAGCCGGCCTTCCTGCAGGCGCTGCGTGATCTGGCCGACGATTGCGGTGCGCTGCTGGTGTTCGACGAGGTCATGACCTCGCGCCTGTCCTTCGGCGGGCGCCAGGCGCTGCTGGCCATCCGGCCGGACCTCACCACGGCAGGCAAGTACCTCGGGGGAGGCATGTCGTTCGGGGTGTTCGGCGGGCGCCGCGACGTGATGGAGCGCTTCGACCCGCGCCGCCCCGATGCGCTGGCCCACGCCGGCACCTTCAACAACAACGTGCTCACCATGGCCGCCGGCCATGCGGGCCTCACGCAGGTGCTGACCGCCGAAGTGGTGCAGGCGCTCAACCAGCGCGGCGAGCAGCTGCGCGCGCGCTTCAATGCCGTGCTGGCCGGCCACGGTGTGGACATGGCCTTCACCGGCACCGGATCGCTGATGGCGCTGCACGCCACGGCCGCGCCCGTGCACTCACCCGCCGACCTGCAGGGCACCGACGGGCGCGCCAAGGACCTGGTGTTCTTCGGCCTGCTGGAAGAGGGCGTGTTCATGGCCAGGCGCGGCCTGATCGCGCTGTCGCTGCCCGTGGGCGACGCCGAATGCGATGCCCTGGTGGCCGCGCTCGATGCCGTGGTGGCAAGGCAGCGCAACGTGCTGCCGGCCCGGGCATGAAAAAGCGCCCCGCGGGGCGCTGAAGAAGGGAGCGGGGGGACGATCAGTCGACCTTTGCGCCGGAGGCTTTCACCACCTGCTGGTACTTGGCGCGCTCGCTGGCCATGAAGGACTCGAACTGCGCCGGCGTGGTGGGCACGGGCTCGGCCAGCAGCAGGCCGAAGCGGGTCTTGGTCTCGGGCGCATTCAGGGCCGCCACGAAGGCCTTGTTGAGCTTGTCGATCACCGGCTTGGGCGTGGCCGCAGGGGCCACCAGGCCCCACCAGGTGTCGATGGAAAAGCCCTTGAAGGTGTCCGACAGCGGGGGCACGCCCGGCAGCGAGGGGCTGGCGGCCAGCGAGGTCACGGCCAGGGCCTTGAGCTTGCCGGCACGGATGTTGGGGGCCGCAGCCGCCAGGTTGTCGATGTTGAAATCCACCTCGCCGGCCAACAGGGCCAACTGCGCGGGGTTGGCGCCGCGGTAGGGGATGTGCAGCGCGAAGATGCCGGCGCGCTGCTTGAACATCTCGCCCGCCAGGTGGCCGGCGCTGCCGTTGCCGCCGCTGCCGTAGTTGAGCTTGGCCGGGTTGGCCTTGGCATAGGCGATCAGGTCCGCCAGGGTGTTGATCTTGAGCTGCTCAGCCTTGGCGGCGTTGATCACCAGCACGTTGGGCACGCGCACCATCTGCGTGATGCCGGCGAAGTCCTTACCCGCGTCGTAGGGCATGCGGCTGTACAGCCAGGGGTTCACCGCGTGCGTGGCGGTGGCCGCGATGCCGATGGTCAGGCCGTCCGGCGCCGCCTTGGCGATCGCATCGGCACCGATGTTGCCGCCGGCACCGCCTTTGTTGTCGATGATCACCGTGCCCAGCGAGTCGCGCACCCGCTCGGCCAGCGCGCGGGCCGTGATGTCCAGCGGGCCGCCGGGGGCGTAGGGAACGATCAGGCGAATGGGCGCGCCCGCGTCCTGCGCCATGGCCAGGGAAGAAGAAAAAACCGCTGCGGCAGCGGCACTTGCAAGAAGGATGTTTCGGCGGTTCATGGCTCCATTGTGCAAAAAACGCAGCGCTGGCCCTGAAAAAGGCCGCTGGCCGGTGCGATGGGCACCGCGCTAGCGGCGCCTCCATCCACCCGCAATCTGGCGGGTTCAGCCGTGCTTGTCGGCCTCGGAGGTGAAGGAGTCGGCAAAGAACTCGTCGGGCGGCAGGCCGCGCTCGGCGCTGTAGGCGGCGCGTGCCGAGTCCACCACGATGGGCGCGCCACAGGCATACACCTGGTGGCCCGAGAGGTCGGCAAAGTCCTGCAGCACGGCCTGGTGCACGAAGCCGGTGCGGCCCGTCCAGCCGTCTTCGGGCAGGGCATCGGACACCACGGGCACATAGCTGAGATGGGGCATCTCTGCGGCGCGCGCCAGCATCCAGTCGTGCAGGTACAAGTCGCCCGGCCGGCGGCCGCCCCAGTACAGCGTGGTGGGGCGCGTGATGCCCTTGAACTGCATGTGCTCGATCAGCGCCTTGATGGGCGCAAACCCCGTGCCCGATGCCAGCAGCACGATGGGCTTGTCCGTGTCTTCGCGCAGGAAAAAACTGCCAAACGGGCCTTCGATGCGCAGGATTTCTTTTTCCTTCAGGGCGCCAAACACATGGTCGGTGAACAGGCCACCCGGCATGTGGCGGATGTGCAGCTCCAGCCCCGGCGCCTCGGCCTGGGTGTGGGGGGCGTTGGCCATCGAATAGGCACGGCGCGCGCCGTCACGCAGCATGAACTCGATGTATTGCCCCGCGTGGTAGCGGAAGGTGTCGGCCGCGGGCAGCTGCAGGCGCAGCTGCATCACGTCGTGCGATTTTTTCTCGAACGCGGCCACGCGCACCGGCATCTTCTTGATGGGGTAGGCGCTTTCGTCGGTGACCTGGCGCGATTCAAGCACCACGTCGCTTAGGGCGTGGGCGCAGCAGGTCAGCACGAAGCCCGCGGCTTCCTCGTCGGCCGTCAGGGCCTTGGACTGGTGCGCGCCATGGTGCACGGCGCCGCTGAGCTTCTTGCACTTGCACGAGCCGCAGGCGCCGTCCTTGCAGCCATAGGGCAGGCCCACCCCGCTGCGGATGGCGGCGGCCAGAATGGCTTCGTTGGCCTGGGCGCTGAATGCGCGGCCGCTGGGTTGCACGGTGATCTGGAACGCTGCGTTGGCAGTCTCGGCACGGGTCATGTTGTGGGTATCCTTGGACTATTCTTCAAGCTGTCTTCATGCGAATGGCCCCGATTTTGCCCTCAGAACCTGATCACTCCCTTAACCGCGCAAAGGCCTGCCGCCGCGTGTGGCTGCCCGGCACGCCCGCGGCGCGCCAGAGCCACAGCGCGCGCCGTGCCCGTTCATGGCGGGGGGCGCAATGAGCACCGTCGCACTGGCCAGCGGGCTGGGCGCGCTGCCCTCGCGCTTTCGGCGCGAGCGCCTGCTGATCGTGGGCTATGGCGATGTGGGCCAGCGCGTGGCGCGCAGCCTGCTGGCCGGGCCGGGTGCGCGGCGCATGCGCGTGCTGGCGCTGACCTCGCAGGCCGGGCGCGTGGGCAGTCTGCGCGCGCAGGGGGTGACGCCGCTGGTGGGCAACCTCGATCAGACCGCCACACTGCGCCGCCTGTCGGGCCTGGCCACGCGCGTGGTGCACCTGGCCCCGCCACCGGGTGAAGGTGGCGGCGGCACTGCATGGTGGCGCGACCCGCGCACCGTGGCCCTGGCCCGGGCCTTGCGGCTGCGCAGCCTGCCCGTGTCGCTGGTGTATGCATCGACCAGCGGTGTGTATGGCGACTGCGCGGGCGCGCGGGTGGCCGAAACCCGCACCGTGGCGCCCGGCACGCCGCGGGCCCAGCGCCGCGTGAATGCCGAGCGCGCTGTGCGCCACCTGGGGCGTGCCGGCGTGCGCGCCAGCATCCTGCGCATTCCGGGCATCTACGCACCCGACCGCGAGGGCGGCACGCCCGAGGCGCGGCTGCGCAAGGGCACCCCTGTGCTGCTGGCGCAGGATGACGTGTACACCAACCACATCCATGCCGATGACCTGGCGCGCGCCTGCCTGGCGGCGCTGTGGCGTGGCAAGCCCCAGCGGGTTTACAACGCCAGCGACCGCAGTGAGATGAAGATGGGCGACTATTTCGATCTGGCCGCCGACCTGTATGGCCTGCCGCGCCCGCCCCGGGTGCCGCGCAGCACGGCGCAGGATGCGCTGCCGGTGATGCTGCTGAGCTTCATGAGCGAATCGCGCCGGCTCGACAACCAGCGGCTGCTGGGCGAGCTGGGCCTGCGGCTGCGCTACCCCACCGTGGCGCAAGGCCTGCGCGCCTGATCCCTGACCACCGCGCTGTCAGCGTGGATAGCTGTTGCCCTGGCTGTCGTAGCAGCGAAACACGTTGCACTGCGTGAACTTGCGCGGTGGCGGCGGTGGGCTGGGCCGGGTGTAGGTCGGGTGGCGCGGCGGAACCACCACGACCGCAGGGGCCGTCTCCTGCCTGGCCGCGCGGGCTTTTTCCACCTCGGCATAGGCCTCGGGGCCCAGGCAGTCCAGGTCCACCTGGCGCTGTGCGGTTTCCACCCGCAGGTTCTGGTCGTAGGTGCCGCTGGTGTTGCTGACGACAACATCCAGGTTGCGGCGCGACCGGGCGCATTCGGCCGACCGCGCATAGTCCTGCGCGCGCGCCGCCGGGCGAGCAGTGCGTGCCGCAAGATCCCGCTCACGTTGGGCAGCGCGGTCGGCGTCGATCTGCTGGGCAGCCGCCTCGGCCTGCAGTTGTTGCTGCTTGCGCGCCAGCGCCTCGGCGGCCTGCTCGCGCTCCAGCTGGATTTCCTGCGGCGTCTTGCGGGGTTCGACCTCGCGCACCGATGCAGAGCCCGCGCAGGCGCCGTCGGTGTAGGTGACCTGGCCGGTGCGCGCGTCGGTGCAGCGCAGCACCTGGGCCTGCGCGGCGAAACACAGCAGCGCCGCGGCGGCGACCAGGCAATTGCGCACGAGGGGCATGGTGGTTTTCCTTCAGGGTTCCTCAGAGGCTGAGAGTTTTTTGCGCGGGTCCGAGCAGCGCGCCACAACGCAGCCGATCTAGGCGCAAAGCACAGCCATAGCTCGGGCTATGGCGCGCATTTGCAACGACGAGCGGGTGCGTTTTGGCGTGATGAGCGGGCATGCGCAAAAGATTCTCAGCCTCTCAGTTGCCCTGGCCGCGCGGGGCGTCGCCTCTCCAGCGCGGCTGGTCCGGGCGATCCGGGCGATTTTGCCGTGCGTTGTCGCCCGTCGGGTGGCGTTCGTCATCGCGGCGCGGGCGCTGGGCCTGATCGCGGTTGCCGTGATCCCGCTGGGCCTGGTCACGGCGCCCTCGATCGTGCGCCTGATCCCGCTGGGCCTGCTCACGCTGAGCCTGCTCACGGCGGCCTTGTTCACGCGCCTGGTCGCGCTCGCGGTCCCGGCGGGCGTCCTGCGCGCGGCGAGCGTCCTGGGCCTGGCGGGCTTCGCGTTCGCGGTGGGCTTCCCGGTCACGCAGGGCTTCGCGTTCGCGCTGTGCCTCGCGCTCGCGCTGGGCACGCTCGCGTTCACGCCAGTCATTGCGGTCGTCGTGGTGGCGCCCGTAATAGCCGGGTGGCGGGGCCACCGGGTAGCCATAGGCGCGCGGCGGGCTGCCGTAGATATAGGCAGGCTGCTCATACACGCCATAGCCCGACGGCTGGGGCGTGTAATAAGGGTCGTAAGGGTCGCCAGGAACCACGGCGCAGCCCGTGGCCAGCGCGGCAAGCGCAACGGCAGAAACAAGGCGGGCAAGTTGGTATGTCATGGTGGTCAGACTCTGGCGCTGCGGCAGGCGTTCCGCCCGCTGCGTAAAGCCCTTGAAAAGCGCCCCGGCGGGGCGTTACAACTTCACGGACCGGCCGTGCCCATTAGACGCCTGACGACACCACTTGGTTGACCTGGCCCCATGACCAACGCCGCTGCCCGTGTAGCTACCAGTGCAACTACCCGTGCGGCAATGGGGCCTGGGCCGCGTGGCATTGTCAGACCCGAGGATTTAGCCGATCCGCCAAAGCGCGCCTGATAATTGCTATATTTTATATAGCTGCTTGCGCTTGTCTGGTAAACGCCAAGGCCACTTTTGACCAACAATTATCGCGCGCCACCTGCCGGCTATGCCGGCAGCACGCGCCGGATGGCGCCGGCCAGGTCTTCGGCCACAAACTTGGCCACATAGCCGTCCGCACCGACGCTGCGCACATGGTGTTCGTTGGCCGAGCCCGACAGCGACGAGTGGATGATCACCGGCAGCCCCTGAAAGCGCGCATCCTGTTTGATGTGCCGTGTGAGCGTGAAACCGTCCATCTCGGGCATTTCCAGGTCGGTCAGCACCAGCGCCACCTTGTCCAGCACGGTTTTGCCTTCGGCGGCGGCCTGGGTGGCCAGGGCATTGAGGCGGTCCCAGGCTTCCTGGCCCGACTTGACCATTTCGAAGGGGGCGTGCAGCAATTGCAACTCTTGCTCGATGAGCGAGCGGGCCACAAAGGAATCATCGGCCGCAAGGATGATGGTGCCGGGCTGCATCGCCAGGCGCGGGCCCACTTTCTGGGCGTCAACCGGGTTGCCTTCGGGCGGCGACACCAGCTGCAGGATGGCCTCGACATCCAGCACCTGCGCCAGGCGCGAGCCGTCGGTGTTGCCATCCAGGCGCGCAATGCTGGTCACCAGCTTGCCGCCCGCGCCGCTGGCCTCGGCGGACAGCACCTGCTTCCAGTCGAGCCGCACGATGTCTTCCACCGACTCCACGGCAAACGCCTGGGTGGTGCGCGCATATTCGGTCACCAGCATGATGTTCAGCCCGGTTTTGGGCGTGCAGCCCATGATGGCCGGCAGGTCGAGCACCGGAATGATCTGCCCGCGCAGGTTGACCACGCCCATCGAGTGCGCCGCAGCGCCCGCGATGGGGGTGATGCTGGGCATGGCAACGATTTCACGGATTTTGAAAACGTTGATGCCAAACAGCTCGGATTGGCCCAGCGCGCTGTCGGCGCCCAGGCGAAAAAGCAAGAGCTCGAACTGGTTGTTGCCGGTGAGGTGGGTGCGCTCTTCGCTATCTCGCTGTACGGTTTGCATGGAGTGTCCTTGGCGCGGATACGCGCTTTTACAAATTTTAGAAGCAGAAGCGATGGAACCGCCTGAATCAGTGGGCTGCGCGAAGAAATACTGCCGGGGCCAGCGCGGATCGGTCGAAAAGCCCCGCCATGTGGCGCGGTGCTACAGGGCGCGGGCGGGGCCGTGGCAATCCGCCGTATGCTCTGCGCCTTTTCCCCGATCTGCCGCAGTGCCCATGACCGACGCCATCCCTGATACCCCCGACACGCCCGCCCCCGTTCAAGAACCGCGCCTGTGGAGCGATGGGCGCTGGACGGCGCGGGTCATCAAGAACGAGGACGACGATGGCTGGGCGGTGGCCATGACGCTGCAGGGCGAGGCCGAGCCGGCGCTGGTGGGGCCGTGGACCATGGGGCGCGACAAGAAGAACCCCAAGCCACTGGATGTGTCGGCCTTCAACACCCTGGTCAAGACGGCCAGCGAGGTGCTGCGCCGCCACGAGCAGCAGCTGCATGCCCAACTGAACAAAAACGTCACCGTGACGGTGCAGGGCCAGTGCCTGCGCGTGGCGCTGGCCATCGTGCCCGACGAAGAAGGCGCGACCGCCACGCTGCACGCACAGGACGAATACGGTGAAGAGGTCGCGCGCGTGCCGGTGTCGCCGGGCTTCAAGTTGACCGTGGCCAGCGCTGAGGCGTGGGTGGTGAGCGGTTTTGAGCGGCCGCGCTGAAGGCTGGCGGAACCGTTCAGTCCCGCTGCCCTTGCCTGCAGAAATGGTGTTTCGGCAGCGCGAGCGCGCAAGGCTGGAAAATGCCAGAATCGAAGCGTTGTGCGGTGCAGCATTCATGGGCAGGTTGCGTGCCTGCCCCCTGTTCGTGCACTTTTTGTGCGCCTTCTTTGTCTCCCCACCCTGAACCTTCACTGGCAAGCCTTGCCGGTTGCGCCGTGGCATTGCGCGTTGGTGCCGCCGCAGTCGTCACCGCAGTTGCAATAACCAACGCGGATGCCCGTGGCCGCGCAGGAAGTCGCGCAGGAGGTGGGGCACGTTTTTCATTGCCTTATGTCCAACATTTCCCGCAGCCCTGCCCAAGCCTGGCTGGCCGTCATTGCCCTGGCCCTGGGGGCTTTTGTTTTCAACACCAGCGAATTCGTGCCCGTCGGCCTGCTCAGCGACATTGGCGGCAGCTTTGGCATGCCAACGGAGCAGGTGGGGCTGATGCTCACCATCTATGCCTGGATCGTGGCGCTGGCGTCCTTGCCCTTCATGCTGCTGACCAAGAGCGTCGAGCGGCGAAAGCTGTTGGTGGGCGTGTTTCTGGTGTTCATCGTCAGCCATGGGCTGTCGGGCGTTGCCTGGAGCTTTCCGGTGCTGGTGCTCAGCCGCGTGGGTGTGGCCTTGTCGCACGCGATTTTCTGGTCGATCACCGCCTCGCTGGCCGTGCGCGTGGCACCCCAGGGAAAACAGGCGCAGGCGCTCAGCCTGCTGGCCACGGGCACGACACTGGCCATGGTGCTGGGCATTCCCCTGGGGCGCGTGGTGGGCGAATGGCTGGGCTGGCGCACCACGTTCTGGGCCATTGGCGGCGTGGCGGCGGTGGTGCTGCTGGGGCTGGCCAAATGGCTGCCGCTGCTGCCCAGCCAGAACGCCGGGTCGCTGGCCAGCGTGCCCATGCTGCTGCGCCGTCCGGCGCTGGTGTCGCTGTACCTGCTGCTGGTCGTCGTGGTGACGGGGCAGTTCACCACCTACAGCTATATCGAGCCGCTGGTGCAGACCATAGCCGGCTATAGCGGCGACACCACCACCGTGGTGCTGCTGCTGTTTGGCGGCATGGGCGTGGGCGGCAGTCTGCTGTTCAGCCGCTTTGGCATGCGCTTTCCGCACGGGTTCCTGTTGCTGGCGCTGGCGACGCTGGCGCTGTGTTTGCTGGTCTTGCTGGCCAGCACGCGTTCCATCGGCGCGCTGTACCTGGTCTGCGCGGTGTGGGGCGTGGCGCTGATCTGCTTCACGCTGGCCATGCAGGCCAAGGTGCTGCGCATGGCCGCCGATGCCACGGATGTGGGCATGTCCATGTTCTCCGGCATTTTCAACATCGGCATTGGGGCTGGTGCCCTGTTGGGCAGCCAGGTCAGCCAGCATTGGGGCATGCAGCACATCGGTGTGGTCGGCGGTGCCTTGGTGGCGCTGGGCCTGGCGTGGTGTGCGCTGGCCTTCTGGCGCTGGGGCGAGGGCTTTCGCGGGGTGCCGGCGGGTTGATCGTTTCCATCACCCCTGTGCCTCTCAGAGGGTTCTGCTCTCACGCAGTGCGGCAATGGCCTGCGCGCTCAGGCCCAGTTCGCGCAGCACCTCGTCGGTGTGCTGCCCGAGCGCAGGTGGCGCGTTGCGCAGCACCGGCGGGTTGCTGGACAGGCGCAGCGGGCTGGCCACGCCGGTGATCTGCGCCACGCCGTCGCCGGCCTCGCCCGCCTTCCAGCGCGGCAGCGTCACGGCCAGGCCGCGCGCCTTGACCTGCGCGTCGTCAAACGCCTGGGCAATGGTGTTGACGGGGCCGCAGGGCACGGCCTTGTCTTCCAGCAGTGCAATCCACGCGGCCGTGGTGCGCGTGCGCGTGACGGCTTCCATGGCGGGGATGAGTTCGGCGCGGTGCTGCACGCGCAGCGTGTTGGTGGCAAAGCGGGCATCGGCGGCCCACTGGGGCTGGCCGGCAGCGGCGCAAAAGCGCTGAAACTGCCCGTCGTTGCCAATGGCCAGCAGCATGTTGCCGTCCTGCGTGGGGAAGTCCTGGTAAGGCGCCAGGCTCGGGTGGCTGTTGCCCATGCGGCCGGGCGCCTGGCCCGTGGCGAGAAAGCCCGAAGCCTGGTTGGCCAGCACGGCCATGCCCACGTCGAGCAGTGCCATGTCGATGTGCTGGCCCAGGCCGGTGCCGCTCACGGCGTTGTCGCGCACATGCAGCGCGGCCAGGATGGCGTTGCTGGCATAGATGCCGGTGAACAGGTCGATCACCGCTACGCCCACGCGCAGCGGGCCGCCGCCGGGTTCGCTGTCGGCGCGGCCGGTGATGCTCATCATGCCGGTCATGGCCTGCACCATCAGGTCGTAGCCGGCGCGCTCGGCATACGGCCCGTCTTGCCCGAAACCGGTGACCGAGCAGTAGATGAGGCGCGGGTTCAGCGTGCGCAGGCTTTCATGGTCCAGCCCGTATTGCCTGAGGCCGCCGACCTTGAAGTTCTCCACCACGATGTCGGCCTGCAGGGCCATCTGGCGGATGAGCGCCTGCCCCTCGGGCGTGGCCATGTCGATGGTCACCGAGCGCTTGTTGCGGTTGCAGGCCGTGAAATAGCTGGCCTGGTTCGTGTCGTTGCCCTCGGCGTCCTTCAAAAAGGGCGGGCCCCACTGGCGTGTGTCGTCGCCCAGGCCGGGGCGCTCGACCTTGACCACATCGGCTCCCAGGTCGGCCAGCATCTGGGTGCACCAGGGGCCCGCCAGCACGCGGGAGAGGTCGAGGACCTTGATGCCAGCGAGGGCGCCAGCGTTGGGGGAGGGTGTGGTCATGAAGTTGGGTTGCTATTAAATTCATAGCTGCTAGCGCTTGTATATCAAGCGCTAGCAGCCTAAACGTATGGAGTTGGCATGAGGGATGAGTTGCGCGTGTCTCCAGGCCAGGGACGCCGAGCAAGGGCCGCCCCGCAGCGAGGGCGTCGTCCCCCCTTCCCGGCGAAGCCGAGAGAAGGGGGAAGGCGCGTAGCGCCTCAGGGGGATGTCACGCAAATGCCGCAATGCCCGTCTGCGCACGGCCCAGAATCAGCGCGTGCACATCGTGCGTGCCTTCGTAGGTGTTGACCACTTCCAGGTTCACCAGGTGGCGCGCTACGCCGAATTCGTCGCTGATGCCGTTGCCGCCCATCATGTCGCGCGCCATGCGGGCAATGTCCAGCGACTTGCCGCAGTTGTTGCGCTTGATCAGCGAGGTGATTTCGACCACGTTCTGGTGCTCGTCCTTCATGCGGCCCACGCGCAGCGCGGCTTGCAGGCCCAGGGTGATTTCGGTCTGCATGTCGGCCAGCTTCTTCTGGATGAGCTGGTTGGCGGCCAGGGGCCGGCCAAACTGTTTGCGGTCCAGCGTGTACTGGCGCGCGGTGTGCCAGCAGAACTCGGCCGCACCCAGGGCGCCCCAGGCGATGCCGAAGCGCGCGCTGTTCAGGCAGGTGAAGGGGCCCTTCAGGCCCTGCACTTCAGGAAAGGCGTTTTCTTCAGGCACGAACACATCGTCCATCACGATCTCGCCGGTGACCGAGGCGCGCAGTCCCACCTTGCCGTGGATGGCGGGTGCCGTGAGGCCCTTCATGCCCTTTTCCAGAATGAAGCCGCGGATGGGGCCGACCACATCCTTGCCATCGCCGCCTTCGCTCACCTCTTTGGCCCAGACCACGAACACGTCGGCCACGGGGCTGTTGGTGATCCACATCTTGCTGCCCTTGAGCTTGTAGCCGCCGGCCGTCTTGTAGGCGCGCGTGGCCATGCTGCCGGGGTCGGAGCCGTGGTCGGGCTCGGTCAGGCCGAAGCAGCCGATGAATTCGCCCGTGGCCAGCTTGGGCAGGTATTTCTGCTTTTGCGCTTCGGTGCCGAATTCGTTGATCGGCACCATCACCAGCGAGCTTTGCACGCTGGCCATGGAGCGGTAGCCCGAGTCCACGCGCTCGATTTCGCGCGCCACCAGGCCATAGCTAACGTAGTTCAGGCCGGCGCCGCCGTACTGTGTGGGGATGGTGGGGCCCAGCAGGCCCAGCTCGCCCATCTCGCGGAAGATGGTGGTGTCCATCTTCTCGTGGCGGAAGGCTTCGAGCACGCGGGGGGCCAGCTTGTCCTGGCAATAGGCGGCGGCGGCGTCGCGGATGGCGCGCTCGTCGTCGGTGAGTTGCTGGTCGAGCAGGAAAGGGTCATCCCATTGGAAAGCGGCGTGGGCCATGGTGGTGTCTCCGGTCGGTAGATCAAGGAATCAATGAAGCGGCGCCTGGCGTCATGCGGGTTGCGCATGGCGTTGTTGCGTGAGGGGGCATCGTAGGCTTGCCACGCAAGGCCTGCAAGCGACTTCTTTTCATCCAGAAATGCGTTTTTGGCATGTATGGAATACTTGTTGCATGGGCTTTCCTGGGGTGGAGAGCCGTTAACGAGTTCGAGTCAAGCATGCGCCGCAATATTCCATCGACCCAGGCCCTGGCCTGTTTTGAAGTCGCCGCCCGGCACGAGAGCTACACGCGCGCCGCGCAAGAGCTCTCGCTCACGCAAAGCGCGGTGTCGCGCCAGATCCAGGCGCTGGAAGAATTTTTGGGCGTGCAGCTGTTTCGCCGCACGCGCCACGGCGTGGTGCTGACGCCCGCCGGCGCGCACTACGGCCGCCAGGTGGCGCGCTGGCTGCAGGGGCTGGAGCGCGACACGCTCGATGTGATGGCCCACCAGGGCGAGGGCGGCACGCTCACGCTGGCGGCGGTGCCCACGTTTGCCACGCGCTGGCTCATCCCGCGCCTGCCGCAACTGGCGCAGCAGCACCCGGACATCGTGGTGCACATCGAAACCCAGACGCGGCCCTTTCTGTTTGCCGACACCACTTTCGACGCCGCGCTGTATGCCGGCACGCCCGAGCAGGTGGCCCACTGGCCGGGCGTGCAGGCGCAGTTGCTGATGCACGAAGACGTGGTGCCCGTGTGCAGCCCACGCCTGCTCGAATCCGCCGCGCCGCGTGGCCGGGGCCGGGCCCACCAGCCCGTGTCGGCCGAGGCGCTGGCCGGGCTGCCCCTTTTGCAGCAAAGCACCCGCCCCTACGGCTGGCGCCAGTGGTTTGATGCCATGGGTGTGAATGCGCCGCACGCGCTGGATGGCCCGCGCTACGAGCTGTTCTCGATGCTGGCCGTGGCCGCCACGCATGGCATGGGCGTGGCGCTGATCCCGCCCTTGCTCATCGAGGCTGAACTGGCCAGTGGCGAGCTGGTGGTGGCCTGCGCACGCCCGCTGCGTGGCGAGCGTGCCTACTACCTCATCAGCCCCGCGCAGGCCCAGCCCCCGGTGCTGGCGGCGTTTGCGCAGTGGCTGCTGGGCATGGCGAAGGGGGATTTGCCCGCACCCTGAAGCGCGCTGCCCCGGCCCGCAGCGGCCGCACGCACGTCCATGCAACGGGCAGGGCCAGGTTCTGGGGACATGTGCTTGCGTTGCGCAGGCCATCGGTCTAATCTGGCGGCGTCAGTTGCATGCACAACGGCTACCCGGAGATCAACCATGACGAACACCTACCACGCAGCGCATTTCGACCCTACGGTGGACGAGATCGATGTTCTCAAACGGCTGGAGATGGGTGAGGTCATCACCCAGGACGGCGCGCTCAAAGAGCACCTGTCTGGGCGGCTGCTGGAGTGGGGGCTCATCAGCAAGAAGGCGGGCGGTGAAATGGCCATCACCCCCCAGGGGCGGCAGTTGATCCGGCGCCAGGGCAACTGACCTCACCGTGGCGCCTGGGTGCCACCAGATGCCCCCGCTTTTCGGGCATGTGCCCCCAAATGTACCCCCACGTATCCGCGGATTCCGGCACATTTCGGCGCACGTCTGCGCACTAGTCAAAGCCGCTTGCCATAGGGAAAAAGAAAAAGGCCGGTAGCTAATGGAAGCTACCGGCCTTGTCTGTGGTGCCCGGGGCCGGAATCGAACCGGCACGCCTTGCGGCGGGGGATTTTGAGTGCTGACTTTTCCGATACGCTGGCCTTTGCCAGGGCACGATACAGTGCTTTGCGCTCAGTTCCCCCGAATGGGCCTTAGCGCTGATCATACCTTGGCCTAGTACCGCATTCGACCTGATTGACTTTTGCCCGGCTCCTAGCTGGCTCCTGCGTTCAGGTCGCAACCCAAGGAGATCAGATGGCCAAAATCAAGCTTACCAAGACTACCGTAGACGCAGCGAAGGCTGGCGTGCAGGATATTGAACTGCGTGACACGCTGGTGCCCGGTTTCCTATGCAAGGTGACGCCGACCGGGCGCAAGGTGTTCATGGTCCAGTATCGGACGAATGCAGGAGAACGCCGGAAACCCGCTATCGGGCTGTTCGGGGAGTTGACTGTGGAACAGGCCCGATCAATCGCTCAGGATTGGTTGGCCGAGGTGCGGCGCGGCCAAGACCCGAGCGCACTCAAGGCGGCGGCGCGGCAAGCGCCGACCGTGAAAGAACTGTGCGTGCGCTTCATTGAAGACTATTCAAAGCCGCACAATAAGCCGAGCACAGTTGCCAGCAATCGAAAATACATCTCGCTGCATATTGGCCCCGCCTTGGGCAGCATGAAGGTCCCGGATGTCACGCGCCAGGATGTTGTCGCTCTGATGAAGAAGCGGGAAAAGGGGCCGACGGGGGCAAATCGCGTGCTCGCCTGCCTGCGCAAGATGTTCAATATGGCCGAGGTATGGGGCTACCGGCCGGACGGCTCTAACCCTTGCAAGCATGTCCAGAAGTACCCGGAGAAGGGCAAAACCCGGCTTATTACCGACGTGCAGCTGTCTCAGCTGTATGCATACCTGGAGCGATCTGACGCTGAAGGCTTGGAGCACCCGACCCTGACCCTTGCGATCCGGTTGCAGTTTGAGTGTGCCGCGCGCATGTCCGAGATCCTGACGCTTCGCTGGGAGTGGGTCGATTTCCAGAATCGGCGGATTGTCTGGCCCGACAGCAAGACCGGGGGCATCTCCAAGCCTATGAGCGAGGAGGCAGTGCGCCTGCTGACGAATGCGCCGCGCTTCGGAGAGTCGCCGTTTGTCTGCCCGGCGATTTTCAAGCCCTCGCGCCCACTGCCGAAGCACACCTACTACCAGGGCTGGAAGCGCATCCTCGACCGAGCCGGTGTTCCGCACATCGGAACGCACGGCATCCGGCATCGGGCGGCCACAGACATCGCCAATTCCGGGGTGCCGGTAAAGGTCGGGATGGCGTTGACAGCGCACAAGACGGTCACAATGTTCATGCGGTACGTACACACGGAGGACGACCCGGTGCGCAACGCCGCCGATCTGGTGGCCGCCAGACGCAAAGGCCTGGTGGAGGATGGTCGAACTGCGGCGACAGTGCCCACACCGTCTTATGGCGGTATTGAGGTTCCGGTAGCAGCAACTGGCGTTGTATCGAAAGCGTCGGCGGGAGCCTATCGTCCGTTTCGCCATCGGCGCACCGAGGAGCGGGCAGTGCCGCCTGGGACAAAGCGCACAGAGGCCCAGGCAGGCACAGAGGGAGCTTGAAATGCCTTGCCCCATCACACAAGGTGCCTGGCAAGGCGTCTCCATTCGCGGGCGTACAAATTCAGGTTGCCCGATCTATTCCCGAACGGATATAATTCATGACTGAAAAGCGACGACCATTGTTCTGGGAAGGCTCCTCGAAGAAGGATTTCAAAGAGTTTCCCATTCCAGCCCAGAAGGATATGGGCGTTGCGCTGTTTGTGGTGCAGTTGGGTCGCATGCCGGATTCTTCGAAGCCCTGGAAAGGGCTGGGGTCAGGCGTGTACGAACTGGTGGAAGACCATCGGGGCGATACTTTTCGCGCGGTCTACACTGTGCGGGTAGGTGATGCCGTTCATGTGCTGCATGCGTTTCAGAAGAAGTCCAAATCCGGTATTGCGACGCCGCAGCCGGATGTGGACCTGGTTGAAAAACGGTTGAAGGCAGTTCTTGCCCGGTACGGGCTCAGCGGGAGATGACGATGCGAAGCAAAGACAGCCACAAGGGCACGGACAACGTTTTGACTGATCTCGGGTTCGAGGACGCGGAGGAGTTGTCGGCGAAGGCCGTGCTCGCCGTGAAGCTCAATGAACTAATCGAAAAGCGGAGCTTGAGCCAAACCCAGGCGGCGGGCATCACCGGCATGACGCAGCCTAAGGTGTCACAGGTGCGTCAGTACAAACTCCAGAACATCTCACTCGAACGCCTGATGCAGGCGCTCGTGTCGCTTGATCAGCAGGTGGAGATCGTCGTTCGTCCTGCTCGCCGCGCACACGGCGCAGGCATTACGGTGGCGGCTTGATGTTCAGGCGTGAACAAACGCCAGGCGTGGCGGTGCGATGAAGTTTGCTTACGAAGACTTGAGCGACGACCAGTTTGAGAAGCTGGTCGTGTTCTTGTGCCAGCGCCTGCTTGGCATCTCTGTGCAGGGGTTCGCCAAAGGGCCTGATGGCGGGCGTGATGCGAAGTTCGTCGGGACGGCTGAACTCCATCCGAGCAAGGCTGCCCCCTGGGTTGGTACGACCATCGTCCAGGCCAAGCACACCAACGGCTATAACCGAAATTTTTCGGAGTCTGATTTCTTTAGCACTACGGCGCAGAACACGGTACTCGGCAAGGAAATTCCGCGCATCAAGAAGTTGCGTGACAGCAAGCAGCTCGACCATTACATGCTGTTTGCCAACCGCCGCTTGGCTGGCAACGCCCAAAGCGAGATATGTGAGTACCTCGCAGCGCAGTGCGGCATTCCCTCTTCGTCGATCTACTTGTGTGGCCTGGAGCAGTTGGAAGTCTGGTTGAAGACCTTCCCAGATGTGGTGGGAAAGGCTGACCTCGATCCAGTCGATTCGCCGTTGATTGTCAGTCCCGATGACCTTGCTGAAGTCGTGCAGGCGTTGGCGCGGCAGAAAGACGGGGTGTCGGCACTGCTTGACGATCCGCCGACCACGCGGGTGACATATGAGCAGAAAAACCTGCTTAATAACATAAGCGCCGAGTATGCAAAGGCGCAGCGCAGAAAGTACCTGAAAGAGACGGCTCAGATTCGTGCATTTCTGGCCGCCCCGGAAAACCTTGAACTGCTGCACGTATACGAATCGGTGGTCGATGAGTTTGAACTCAAAATCATTGCTAAACGCAAGGACGATCAGACTTTTGACGAAGTGATGGAGTACCTGGTGGATCTGTTGTTTAACCGTGATCCCGTCTTGCGGCAGCATGCCCACAAGCGCCTGACCCGTGCCGTGCTGTTCTACATGTACTGGAACTGCGATATCGGGGAGGTGGGCGATGCTGCGGCCGACTAAGCACTCGCATCCGGACCGCACGGTCATCAACGTGTCGCTATTGCTGTTGGCACGCCTCAAATCGCGCCGGTTGGACGACTACGACAACTTGCGCAAGTATGCGAAGAAGACCGTCAGCGGCGGCGATGTGCTGTTCCTGCCAGCGCTGAACTTTCTTTATCTGATGGGACTGATCGACTATCGTCCCAAGACTGACGCTGTGGAATACGTTGGGCCCAATGAAGCTTTCTAGACTCTATTCGAACAAACCAGAACAGTTCGAGCCCGTGGACTTCGTCGCGGGCTTGAACGTCGTCATGGCGGAGATACGCCTGCCGGAGAACCGCGACAAGGACACTCACAATCTAGGCAAGACCACGCTGGGGCGGCTGCTCGACTTTGGTTTTCTCGCGGGCCGCGACCCAAAGTTTTTTCTCTTTAAGCATCTCGACCTTTTCAAAGACTTCGTTTTCTTCCTCGAAATCGAGCTGCAGGATGCCTCGTACGTGACCGTGCGTCGCAGTGTGGAAGAGGCGAGCAAGATCAGCTTCAAGAAGCACCAGGCTGGCCATCAGGACTTCTCGGCCCTACCGATGTCAGAATGGGATCATCAGGACGTGCCGTTTGATCGCGCACGCGATCTGCTCGATGGCCTGCTGGATTTGCGCGCGCTAAAGCCCTGGTCTTTCCGCAAGGGGCTGGGCTACCTGTTGCGATCACAAGACGATTTCCGCGATGTGTTCCATCTGCGTAAGTTCCAGGCCGCACATGCCGACTGGAAGCCGTTCCTCGCTCATATCCTGGGCTTCGATGCACCCTTGATCGTGCAGCACTACGACAAGGAAACGGAACTCACGCAGAAGCAGACTACCGCACAGACCATCAAGGATGAACTGGGTGGGTCCATCGAGGACATTAGCAAGATTGAAGGCCTGTTGCTGCTTAAGCAGAAGGAAGCTGAGAAGAAGCAGAAGCTGCTCGACGCCTTCGACTTCCGGGCTCAGGACAAGGATCGCACCAAGCAAGTGGTCGACGACGTTGATGAGCGCATCGCAGCACTCAACGCCGAGCGCTACTCGCTGAACCAGAATAGGAAGAAAATCCTGGCGTCACTGGAGGAGGATCAGATCCTGTTCAATCCCGACGAAGCGCAGCGGATGTTTGAGGAAGCGGGCGTACTGTTCAAAGGGCAGATCAAGAAGGACTTCCAGCAGTTGATTGCTTTCAACAAGGCCATTACGGACGAGCGTCGCGGTTATCTCCAAGAGGAGCGTACGGAGGTCGAAGCTGAACTGAAGCGCATCAATGCCGAACTGAATGCATTGGGCAAGAAACGTTCGGACATGTTGTCGTTCCTTAGCTGCACCGACGTGTTCACCAAATACAAGCAGGTGTCCGATGACATGGTGACGCTGCGTGCCGACATCACGTCCCTGGAGCGTCAGCGGGGTTTCCTGCACCGACTGCAAGAATTGCGCACGGACATCCGCGCATTGACGGAAGAGCGCGGTCATCTGCAAACGCAGATCGAGGCAGACGTTGAAAGGCAGAACTCGGACAAGAGCAGCCTGTTCTCGGTCATCCGCCTGTTCTTCAGCGAGATCGTCGAAGAGGTGATCAACCGCAAGGCTTTGCTCAGCGTATCACCCAATAAAGAAGGGCATCTGGAGTTCAAGGCCGAGATTCTGGACGAATCCGGTAATGCGACGAGCGCTGACCTCGGGCACACCTACCGCAAGCTGCTGTGCATCGCCTTCGACATGGCAATCCTGCGTGCCCATATCGAGGACAAGTTCCCGCGCTTCGTCTATCACGACGGCGTGTTCGAGTCGTTGGATGATCGAAAGAAGGAAAACCTCTTGGCCGTCATTCGTCGGTATGCCGACCTTGGTCTTCAACCCACCATCACCTTGATCGATTCCGACTTGCCCGTGCGCACAGAGAAGGATGAGCCGGTATTCAGCAAGGATGAAATCGTGGTGAGCCTGCATGACGAAAACGAGCAAGGCCGCCTATTCAAAATGAAAGCTTGGTGACATTGCGTGGCACGGATCATCAGGACACGGCAAGACATGCAATGAAGACCAAGCCGCTCATTCCTTTGTTGGACTACCTGCGTATTCACGGGGTTATCAGGTCGGTTCTGGACAGCGTCGATGCGCATACAGCGCATGCGTGTATGTTCTTCAGCGTTGCGGGCGCGGCCATTCTTCAAGAGTTCTATAAGAAGGAGGCCGTGCAGGTCGCCGGGGCCGCGTTCTACCTCGTCAACGAACAACAGCGGAATGTCATATCTTTCGCAACGTTGGAGGAAGGACAGGTTCAAAGCTCGGACACGGCGTTTCACGCCTGGGTCCATTGCGATGGATACGTGATCGACTTTATGGCGCCGATATTTCCGGAGACGTGCGCGGCTGCCGGTCATCCGTTTATCGCACCGCGGCGCATGTTCCAGAAGAAGTGGGTTGACATGGCTCCGAGCCACGAGCATCTGGATCGAGAGGGCGACTTTCACCTGGTGCCCAATCCGGGACTGACAATCGACTTGCGGCAGTCGTTTCTGAAAAAGCCCGCCGGGGCAGATCTCGTTAACGTCTGCTTGCACTGGTACAGACGGCCACCGAAATCGATTCTCCCCGAACTACAGATGCAAAACGACCTGGGAGAAATCACCAGGATAAGACTGGGCAATGCCGCGGTGGCCGGTGCGTGGTGAGTACGGTCGATCACGCGCTTATCCATCGGCTTCCCGCACATGGCTCACATCACTCCCTTTAGTTCGCAGCACATGGAGGCTGAAGCGCGCCGCGATAACTTGGCCTGAATCGGTGCGATAAAGCAGATGCTGCGCCGTTTCAGCAGGCGCAAGCGAATTACAGATATCAGAACAACCCGGCCGGTTCGGCTTGGCGGTCCCAGTTGTAGATCACCAGCTCGCCGCGCTCGACCCGGTTTGCACCACCGCCGACCGTGTAGTCGATCTTGAGCGACTCCATGTCGTAGCCTGCAAAGCACTCCCGGATCGCCGGGTGGTCGTTGATGCTGATGACGGCCTTGCCCTTGATCGTCTTGAGCTTGGCGGCCATCAGCTCGTACTGCTCCCAGGGGAACGGAACACCATAGCCCTCGGTCTCCCAGTAAGGCGGGTCCAAATAGAACAAGGTGTGCGGGCGGTCGTAGCGGTCGACGCAGGCCACCCAGTCGAGCTGCTCTATATAGGTACCGCCAGCCAGGCGCAGGTGGGCGGCACTCAGGTTTTCTTCGATCCGCAAGAGGTTGATCGACGGGGCTGTGGTGGCGGTGCCCCAGGTCTGGCCAGACACGCGGCCGCCGAACGACTCCTGCTGCAGGTAGAAGAAGCGCGCCGCGCGCTGCACGTCGGTCAGCGTCTCGGGTCGGGTCTCCTGCAGCCACTTGAACACCTGGCGCGAAGAGATCGCCCATTTGAACTGGCGCACGAACTCTTCCAGGTGATGCGTGACGACCCGGTAGAGGTTGACCAGGTCGCCGTTGACGTCGTTCAGCACCTCGACCTCGGCCGGGTGGCGGGCAAAGAACACGGCCGCACCGCCCGCGAAGACCTCGACGTAGCAGCTATGGGGCGGGAAGCGGCTCAGGAGCAGCTCGGCGAGGCGGCGTTTGCCGCCGATCCAGGGAATGATGGGAGCCATGGTGGGGTCCAGTGGTGTTTGACGCTCCATGGCGCTCTGGGATGGAGCTCTCGGCCCTCAGCGAATTGATGGCCCCACAGCGGGGGCACTTGATGACCAGGCGGGTGTATTCACCCTCACCCAGTTTGCGGCGGCAGGCGCCGCACCGTATTTCTTCCATTTGCAAGCCCGTTACGCTGGTTGTAACTTCCGCTAGACTCGCCGCACTCTGTACAGGGTGGCGGGCCTTGTCGGCTTGCAGGCTCGATCTGCAGGTTGGGGTTTGGCCAGGCGTTCGCGCGCCTGGTCAGGTCGCCCGTCTTTTATTTAGTGCTCATCCACCCGAAGGCTTGGTGGCTGCTGCAGGCGCAGCAGCTCGGAACGCCAGGCCCGCTCGCAGTGGCCCGGCTGCCAGAAGAACAGCCGGTCGATGGCGTTGGCGGTCCAGCCCCAATAGCGGTGCCCCTTGACGCGCATGCGGTGTGCGCGCGACGACAGCGTTTCGTCGGGCGCGCCTGCCAGCAGCACGTTGGCCAACTGGTCGAGCGCGATGGCGATGTTCAGGGCCCAGCTCATGGCAGCTCCTCGGACTGCACCGGGGCATTGATGATTTCCAGGGTGCGTCCCGCATCCAGCAAACCGATGGCCTCCAGGGTCTGCACGCCCAACTCGACGTCTGGATCGTCCAAGTCAATGTAGGTCGCCTGCTCCTGGTCCTTGAGGTCGGAGCGCAGCGCGGCGGCCTGCATGCGCTGCTCGGTGGTCAGCTCTGGGCGGTCCACGGCAGCCCATTCGATGGCTGTGCGCTCGGGCTTGGTGAAGCGGCTGCGGAAGGCCCGCTTGGTGATGCGCCGCAGCTCGGGCACAGCCTGGGGCTCGGCGATCAGGGCCTCGGGCGCCGGCTCCGCAGTGGTCTCCCAGCCTGCCAGCGTGAGGCGCACATAGTGGCCTTCCGGCACGTCCTGGGGCACGGGCCGGGCCGTCCAGCCCGAGGGCACGTTGGCCGCGCTGGCGACGGTTTGCGTGGCGCCGGTCCAGTAGCCTGCGGCGCCGATTTGGTAGAGGGTGGGCATGCGGTCGGCTCCTTACTTGATGCGGCAAACCAGGCCCGGCAGGTAGGGCATGTGCACGTAGTTGGCGTAGTCCTGGGCGGGGGCGTAGCTTGAGACGCGCAGGCTGTAGTTGCTGCCGGCCGTGTTGACCATTTGCACGGTCTTGCAGACACCCGTGTCCGGGTCGTACCAGCGGATATCCGGGCCTGCGGAGTAGGTCATGAATCGACCGGCGTCTGCCGTGCCCGCAAAGCCGCCCATGAAGTTGCTCGCGCAGCGCGTGCTGCGCACCGCGAAAGACCCAGCCTGGCTGGCGATCTGCATGAAGTGCCGGTTTGCGCTGGGCACCTTGTCTGTGGCCGGGGCGATGGTCCAGTCTTTTGCCGCCAAGCCGTATTGCGCGCCGATCTTCGATGCGCCGGCGTTGGCACCAGACAGCCGGGTCTCGGCGCCGGTCGCGAGGTCGAAGCCCAGGCCGGTCAGCGGGTTGCTCAGCGTGTTGCTGATGAGGCGCGTGCCTGCGTCGGTCAGCCCGGTGTGGATCTGCACGGGAGTGCCGCTCCAGCTGGCCGGCATGCGGTAGACCGCGCCCGTGGCCATGGCCAGATAGTCATTGCCGTCGCCACCCCGGGTCAGGTAGCTGCGCCCGCCAGCCACCGGCGGGAAGTAGCTGGCGCTGTAGGCCACGCCAGCCACGCCCGTGGTGAACGCCGCGCCGTCGAACGTCAGCTTGAGCGGCGTGAGCACACTGCTGACATACCTTGCCAGCAGGATCTCGCTGGTGCCGGCACCCGTGACCCGGCCGCCGAGCACGATGCAGTTGCCAAAGCTGGCGCCATCGGGCCCCATGTTATAGGTCTTGACCGTGTTGGTCAGCGGGTTGAGCGCGTAGAGCACGCCTTGGCCAGGCGTCGAGCTCATCGTCGCGCCAACGTAGTAGTAGCCTGTGCCAGAGGCCAGCATCTGCGCGTCGGCAGTCACGGTGATGCTGCTCAGATCGTAGCCATTTCCCACTATCTGCGGCGCGCTCCAGGTTGCCCCCAGATCGTTGGAAAAAACAATCGCATGCGAGAAGGAACCTGTGCTTGAGTTCCATGCGCGCACAACCATCAGCAAGCGGCCAGCGCCAAACCATTCCAGTGCCACGGCACTGACCTGAGTACCAGCGCCTGCATTGACGTCCACCGTGGACCAGTTGGCGCCGGCATCGGTAGAGCGCCACAGGCGCATCGTGGTGCCGCTTGCGGTATAGCTGATGATCGGCGCAACGATGAACGTGCTGCCGATCGCAACGGTCTTGGAAGAGCCAGCGGATGTGGTGGCGCCCGCTGGCGGCGCCATCGCGGTGTCCGCCACCAGCGGCGTACCGTCGAAAAACCGCACATCGCCCACCACGCTCTTGGCATCGGGGTACAAGGCGCGCGAGACCAGCGAACCGTCCAAGGTCGCCCAGCCCTTGGCCAGCAGCTTGGGGTCGGCGGCCATCGCCGGCAGCAAGGCGCCAGCGGGCAGGCGCCCCGAGGGTTGAAAGTCAGACAGCGCGCTCATTTAAACGATCCTCCAGGTTGAAATTCCGGGCGCCTCGATCCACTGCAGACGCAGGGTCTGCATCGCGATGTCGAGCACCATGTCTTCGGCCACGCCCATGACAGGTTGGCCCGCGCAGGCGATCACGTTGGTCTCCAGGCCGTTGGTGGTGGTGACGGCGACCACATCGCCCGCGCCAGGCTCGGCGGGCAGCACGAGCGTGGTCGCGGCCTCGGCCAGCAGCACGTAGTGCAGCCCGGCCTGGGCGGGCACCAGCGTGTCGGCCGCGGGCACGAGTGGCATGCCGGCGTAGACCACGGCCCAGTGCACCGGGTCGGCGCTGGGGTCGATGGCCCCGGTGTGGTCGACGCGGGCGCGGTAGACGCGCTGGGTGACCGGGCTGTAGCGCGCACTGCCTGCGGCGTAGGTGCCGGGCGTCCACAGCGCGGCACCGGCCAGCGCGGCTATGGTGGCGGCATTGCCGGTGGCGGCCTGGGCGGCGGCGCTGGCTATGGCTGCAGCATCGGTGGCGGTGCCGGCGCTTTCATCGGCCGACCGCTCGGCGTCCAGCACCTCCAGGCGCGCGCTTTCGAGCTGTACGCCGAAGCGCGGCAGCTCCGTTAAAAAGTACGCATCGAGATCGTCCCGGAAATCCGGTGAGGTGCGGTCAATCGACGGCAATGGGGCGATGGCGGCCATCAGGTGAGTCCTTCATAGTCAAGCGAGCAGAGAACAGTTTTGGCATACGGCACGGCGATGGAGAAGTCCTTGTAGATGCCGTAGCCAATGAGGGGCTCGTAGCCGCGCAGCCCGTCGGCGCCGACTACAAAAATAGGCTGGCCGCGCAGCTGCGCGAGGGCGCGGTACACCGCAGAAAACCGGGCCGTTGGCAACTCGACCTCGAACGAGCCCGTCTTGGCTCACTCGCCGGGGCGGTAGCTGTAGTTGCCCCATTTGTCGCGGGTTTTTTCCCCGAAGTCGAGGATGGAGACCCGCGCGCCCCAGCGCGTGCCGCCCACGTCGAGCACCCGGCAGGGCTTGCACACGCCAATGCTCGCCTGGCCGCTGGTGGCCGTGACCTTGATCGTCAGCTCGCCGCTGCGCCAGTGCTCTGGCAGGTCCGTCAGCACCACGTCGCGCAGGGGTTCGTATTCGGCAAAAAACCAGTCGTAGACGCTGAAAATCGGCGTGCCGTCCAGATCGATCTTGCGGTGGTAGACCTGGGTGGCACCGGGGCCGGGTCGGTCGGTCAGCGTCACTTCGATCTCGCGTCCCGAGACCTCGACGAAGCCCACGCCTCCCACGCCGCCGGGCTGCAGCACCAGCGTGAGCGGCGAGTCGCCGTGGCTCACGGTGCCGATCACGTTGTCGAACATCGCCCGGTCGTTGGTCGGCCCCAGGTCGAGCCAGTAGTCGACATCGATGTCGGGCGTCTTGACGCCCGCGCCGGCGCCCAGGCGCTCGTATGCGCGGTGCTGGTACACGCATTCGGCGCCTTGGGCATAGTTGGCACCGGACACCCAGGCAGGCCGCGTGTCGGGCGGGATCGAGTTGGAGACGATCATCGCGTCGGTGAGCGCAATGGGCTTGAGCACCTTCATGCCGAGACCTTTTCTTGGGTGCGCAGCGCATCGCGCGCCGGGGTCATGACCCGCGTCAGTGCCTTGGCGACGGAGGCGCTGCTGACGGCTGTGGACCGGGTTTCGGCCTGCATGCTCTGCAGGACGTCGAAGATTTGCCCCAGCAGTTGCACGGCGCGCGGATCGAGCGCGGCCTGCTGCAGACCGAAGGCCGCAGGGTTGAAGCGCTCGGGCACGATGGCCTCGCCCTTGTGGATCATTGCCAGCATGTCGTGCGGGACATAGTTCGTCCCCACGTCGAACGCCGGCACCTTGAGCCCGTAGGACTGAGCCAGGCCGCCGCCCGTCTGCGCCAGGCTGGCTGCGGTTCGGCCCTGGATGCGGCGTAGGTCGAGCAGGCTGGCCGCGCTGGACTCGGCCAGCGACAGCATGGCGCGGCTCAGCTCGGGCAGGCGCTTGGCGGCTTCCTGGTCGCCCGCTCTGGCCTGGGCCGTCGCAATGGCGAATTCGGACTGCGCGCCGGCCAGGCTCGCTGCGGTGTTGCCGGACGTGATGCCCCGGATGCGCTTGACCTCGTCGAAGATTGAGTCGGTGATGCCCTGCCAGGCGGCCGTGAGCTGCTGGGCGGCCTGGGCCGCTTGCTGCGATGCCTGGGCCTGCGCCTGGGCTGCGGCCTCGGCCGCTGCCTGGGCATCTTGCTGGGCCTTGATCTGCTCGCGCAGAGCCACGTTGTAGTCGTATGCAGCGGTGATCTTTGCGGCCTGCTCGGCATCCAGACCAGCGCTCATCTCGGCGAGATCGCGCTCGCGCTGCCGGCGGGCGACTTCGCTGGTGTTGCCCGAGAGAGTCAGCAATTCGTTTTCGAGGTCAAAGCGGGTGTCGCCAAGGCTCGACATCGCGCTCGATGCGCGTTGCACCGCAGCGGCAGCGTCGTTTGCAGCTGCGATCTGTTCGCGGATGCTTTGGTTGTAATCGTATGCCGCCTGCTCTGCCGCTGTCATGCCTGCGGTCTCGATCCAGTACCGGCGCTGCGCAGCGGTGGCGTGGTCGCCCTGGGCTTCAGCCAGGTCGGCCCACAGGCCGTGCTGGTCTTGCGCCAGGCTGGCCAGCGTCTTGCGCTCTTGCTGCTCGCGCTCCAGTGCACCGGCAAGGCTGTCTATCGCATCGGCCGCATTTTCGGTCGCAGGCAGGACGGCAGCGACTGCGCCTTCGAGGCGCAACAGGCCCGCAGCGCTCTTGGCACCCGATTCGCCCGCATCGATGGCGCTCTCGACCCAGGCGCGGAACTCGTCGCGCGAGCTGGGCATGGCGTAGCCAAGCGTGGCCAGCTCGTCTGTGACCATGCGCGTGGCCACCGTTGTCTTCTCGGCTTCTGAAAAATAGTTCGCGTAGAAGCTGGCCAGGCCTCCGGCCAGGACGTCGGCGCCGCCCGCTGCGTTGATCAGCGCGGTGATGGCCGCGTCGGACATGGCGGCGATCTGCGGCATGGCCATGCCAATGCGCTGCAATGCAGCCTGCACCGCATTGATCTGCGTGACAGCCGCGGCAAGCCCCTCGACCGAGGGCGCCTCGCCCAGGGCGGCCAGTGCGTTGTCGGCCCAGCCGGGCAGGTCAATCGCATACAGCGCATCGCGCACGCCCAGAGCCGCAGTGGCTTGGTACTGCTTCATGCCGGCTTCGCCGTCTGCGAACTCTTTCGGCGCCCAGCGGCTGGTGCGGTCGTCGTTCCAGTTGACGATGTCCAGGCCGCCCAGCGCGATGCGCAGGCCGCCCCAGGCGCCGTCCTTGGACGTATCGTCCGCGAACGCTGTTGCGGCGGAGAACCCGACCTGCTTGCCAAACGCGGCGGCCGTGCCATCGAGGATGCCGACGATGCTTTGGGCCATGCCGGCCGTGAGCTTTTCGGTCTCGGCGTTCATTGCAACGCCGCCAAAGCCCGTCCCATAACTACCGGACTGGTAGCCGTCGCCGGTCTTCAGGCCCGTGCTCGCGCTGTATTCGGCAAGCGCCCCCATGTGCGGCGTGGAAGGCTTGCTGAGCATGGAGCCCAGCACAGCGACACCGGCGAGCGCCCAGCCCCAGCCGGGGATCGCCGCCAGCGCGCCGCTCAGGCCCGTGCCAGCTGCGGCAGCGGTGCCGCCTGCGGCCGCGCTCGTGCCAAGGCCGGCGCCGATGGCACCGGCGCCGGCGCTGCCTGCGGTGATACCCAGGCCGCCGCCAGCGGCCAGGCCGTACCCGGCGCCCAGCCCGCCCGTGAGGCCCAGGCCGGTGCCTGCGGCGGCCAGCGTGGTGCCGGCACCAGCTGCGGCCGTCAGGCCAAGGCCGCTGGCCGCAGCACCGCCAAAGCCCAGCCAGCCGCCCACCGTGCTGACCGCATTGCCCAAAATGCCGTTGCCCGTGGCTGCGGAGTACAGGCTGCTGGCATTGCTGGCCAGGCCCAGGAGGTTAACAGATTGAGGTTGGCCGGGATGCTGCGCACGGTGGCGGGCAGGTCGTCCCACTCAAGGACGCGCAGCGTTGAGGCAAGGGGCTGGATGACGGAGGCCATTTACTTGATGCCCAGGAAGTTTTTCATCCAGAAATCAAGCTGCTCTTGCCCCATGCCCTGGGCTTTGGCGATCTGCTCCAGGTTGGCCTGCTGCTCGGCCAGCAGCTTCTTCCGCGTGGCCTCTTCGACCTTGGCCTGGAATTCTTTGAGGTTGATGCTCGACCTGGTCAGGGTGGCAATGTTCTTGGCGGCCTTGCTGAGCAGGGCCACGCGCTCGCCAGGGTCGGGCTTTTCGCCGTCCTCACCGATCTCGTCGGCCTCTTGCAACGCCAGGATGGCCTCGAATAGCTCGGTCTGCACCATGGCCGTGAGAGCCTCGCTGCGGGCGTCCTTGTCGTCGCCCGCGTGGGCCTGGATCATCTTGGCGGCTTCGGTGCTGGCGCGGATGGCGGAAAGGCGCCGCTCCAGCTTCTGGCCATAGCGCCCCACCGCCGAGCGGCTCGGCAGGTCTCCCGCCGTGGCTGCGGCTGGGTAGCGGGCCTGCAGGTCGGCGATCAGTTCATCGAGTGTCATGCTGCCCAGGGCGAGCATGGCCTGGATGTAGGCCTTGATCTCCGCGTCCAGCCGGTCAATGCTGCTTTTTCGGCCCATGGACGTCACACCTTCGGTGGGCGGGCAATGCCCGGCTCCACGTCCACCGTGTATTCAGCGATGTCGATGCCATGGCGCGTGAGGTCTGCGCTGACCTGGCCCAACGGGTCGGTGAACACCTTGACCAGGTCGCGGCTTTCCAGATAGTCCAGCTCACGGCGCACCTGCATTTCGGTGGCGTCATCGTATTCGCCGCGCACCACCTGCAGCAGGAAGCGCAGGGTGGAATGCGTGGGCCGGTTGATGTTCATGGCCAGCAGCAGCACCCAGCGCATGAAGGCGCTGCGGTCACGGGTGTTCGCCCTGGTTTTTGTGGTTTCGCAGCGCGACGTTGCCGATGTGCAGCTGGACCGCGTGCACATGGCCGGTATGGAGCTAGGGCAGCAGATGTGCCTGGGCTTTCGCAGCGAGTTGCAGCGTGCACCAGCGCCCAAGCCCGCCGCGCGCCAATCCGGAGGGCTGCTCTGATGGCTGAGTTTGTCAACGCATGCCAGACCTGTGGTGCGGAGGAGTCGCTGGACTCCGTTCTGCACCGCATGATCGATGACGACACGGTGCGCCGGCTGATCGCCGATGTGGTGACCATGTCGCTCCCGCTTGGTGGCCTTGTGGTGCGTTACCTGCGCTTGCACAAGCCTGCCAAGCAGCGCCTGCGCATGGAGAAGGTTGCTGCGCTGCTCGCGGAGCTGGTGCCGGATATGCAGCGCAGTGCCATTGAGCGCAGCGGGCGCAACTGGATGGTCAGCGCGGAGGACTGGAAGGGTGCCTTTGCGGCGGTGTTTGCCGCCGTGGACAAGGGATCGCTTGAAGTGCCTTTGAAGAACGGCAATGCCTATCTATATAGCGTGCTGCTGCGCAAGTCCGACAGGACCGAGGCCGAGCAGGAGGCGCAGCGCGAGCAGGACCGCCGCGTTGTTCCGCAACGCGACACGGTGCAGGTGCGCGGGCAGACGCTGCCCATTGGCGAGGCCCTGCAGGTGGCATATGCGGGCAAGGAGCCTGCCTTGGCCGAGATCGACGCGCGCAGCCAGAAGGCCGCACCGATGCCCTCGGACGTGCGCGCCAAGGTGGCTGAGCTGCTGGGAAAGAGGGGCCGTCCATGAGCAACCACGCTACCCGCGCGCCAATTGGCCGCCCCTTGGGCTCGCTCAACAAGCCCAAGCCCCATGCACGGCCCACCAATGTGGTGCCCGCTGCTCAGTACGACCGGATGCGAGCACCGGTCTGGACCGCGATACCTGCCGCGCCCGTTCGGGCCGGTGCCCTCAACCACATGAGCATTGAGAGCCGTGGCTTTCGGTGCTGATCAGGAGAAGCCCATGCCTAAAACCACTGAACCGACGCCTGAACAGCGGGCGCAGTTTCACCAGCAGGCCAACGATCTGGCCAGCCAGATCGTCAAGGCCCTTGAAGGGCCTCAATACCCGTTTGTGCTCCTGGAGGCGCTCTGCCGAGTCCATCGATTCACGGCTTTGCAGTTGCCGCCCGATGCGGTAGGTCAAGTGGCCGTGGCAATGGCTGCGTACGCGGGTGAGCTGATGCAGAAGTCCGCCGCCTTGTCCAACCCTCCCACCCTTGGCGGATCTTCCGCCGTTCACTGAAAGGAGATCCTCATGGATCAACCCAAAGTTCCCGATGGCTACATGCGCAACGCGCAAGGCCATCTTGTCCCCCTCGACCTGGTCAAGCCCGTGGACCAGGAACGCGACCGCCTGGTGCGCGAGCTGGTGGCCATTGCCAAGGACCTGAATGCCCGCCTGGTGGCGAGCAAGACCAAGATCTTCGGGGACGTGGCCGCATTCGCCGAACTGAGTGCCGAGCAGTACGGTGTAAAGCGCGGCGGGGCCAAAGGCAACATCACGCTGCACACCTACGACGGCGCCTTCAAGCTGCAGATCGCCACGGCAGAGAACGTGACATTCGACGAGCGTCTGCAAGCCGCCAAGGCCCTGGTGGACGAGTGCATCACCGAATGGTCCCAGGGCAGTCGCCCCGAGATCATGGTGTTGGTACAGCAGGCGTTCCAGACCGACAAGGAGGGCAACGTCAACGTGGGCCGCATTCTGGCGCTGCGTCGCCTGGAGATCACCGACGAGCGCTGGCAGAACGCCATGAAGGCCATCGGCGAATCTGTGCAGGTGATCGGCACCAAGCAGTACGTGCGGTTCTACGAGCGCGTGGGTGACTCAGACCGCTATGCGCCTATCTCGCTGGACATGGTGGCGGTATGAGCGTGGAAGAAATCAACCCGTTCAAGGCCGGAGTTCACGGTGGCACCCAGACCTACTACGGCGTGGCCGAGGACCGTATTCGGGCTGTTGCATGGTTCGACCGCGCGCAGTGCGAGGCAGCCCTCAAGCTACCCGGCCTGCAGAAGACCGTCGCGGCAGCGGTGCAGCGCCGCCTGCGCTATTTCGACAAGGTCGCTACCGTGCTGCACTTCACCGACTTCGGCCAGGATTTCCTGCGCTGGGAACTGGACGCCAAGGGCAAGGTGATTGGCTGTGAGCCGTTCCAAGGTTTTGTCTGGAAAGGCAAGTACGTGTTGGGCTACGACCGGCTGCGCGCTGGCGACACGGTGCACTACCGCTCCATGGGCGATTCCACCTCGGTAGACAACATCCGCTATCCCCTGGCTCTGGTGGAGCGTAAGGAAGGGAGCGCAGCATGAACGACGAATTGGGTGATTTCGTTGAAATGCTCACCGCGTGGCATAGCAAGAAGGTGAGCAATTTGCGTGACGTCCAAGAGGCTTCCAAGGAAGGAACCTTGCTCAAGCTGGGCGACGACGACGAGGGTTTTCCTCTTACTGATCGCGAAGCCAAGTTCTTCAAAATCGGGTGTCCTGGTCAAGTTTTTTCGGACATTCCGATAGGGGAAT